>NZ_JAMSHL010000012.1:0-175326 GCF_026521175.1 Aminobacter sp. MET-1
CAGTGCTGCTTAGGCGGCGACTTCTCTAGCTGTCGCTCAATGGCGAGGAGCAGCGCTGTCCCTATGCGGAGGGCCAGGTTGTCGTCGTGCAGTGCCTCGGCCTTGTGTTGGGCCTGCGCGAGCAGCGCAATTATCTCATCCATTTCGCGCGTCATGCACCCTCCCGACGCCGCCGGGCGCGGTTCTAATAACCTACATCAAAGACGGTCTCAGTATCTGGATTTGCGCCAACCTGCGGAGCGCAGAGCAGAACCACTGTTCGCCGAACTCGGGCCTAATGATCGTCTCATCATAGCGCCTCTGGCCGGGCACGTGAAAGATGCGCTCGCCGGTGTCTATGCTGATGTTGCCCTTGATGTCGCAACTTCCCGACGCCTTGCTGACGACGGCCTGAGGGGCAAGCGAGACAATATGGTCAAGGTAAAATCCTGCAGCCGCAGACCCTGCCAACGCAGCCACAATTGGTGCGCTGATGGTTCGGGATCGTCTCATAGTTGCAAAAATAGCTAGCCAGCATTGCCGAATTAGCAAAACCGACTGTGCAATCTTAACAAACCATCAAGTCAGGGCAGGGGCAATCCGGTAGCTCGTTGCGTTCGCAACACCCAGCCGCATCGCTCCCACCCCAACTTGTGAGGCGGGAATCGTTTACTTGGCGGGTTCGATGCTCTGCACTGTGGTCTTGCCGGCGGTGTCTGTGTAGGTGATCAGGACTTTTTCACCTTCCTTCAACGTGCTGGCCTTGATGGTTGCCGGAAGCACGACTGATTTGCCATTGTCCAGCACGACGGTGCTTGTTGCGGCGTCGATAGTCTTGATGGTCGCCGTCATATCTTTCGCGAAAACTCCAGTCGCAGCAACAACGAAAAGCGCTGCGGTGGCAATGAGAGCGCTAGTTTTCATGGTTCACTCCCTTTTGTTGAGCGAAGCAGGATAACAGCCTGAACTACGAGCATGTTGCCGCCAGTATGACGATTGGTAAGGCGAAATCGAAAGCGCCTTACGGGGCTGACTTCGCTTCGCTGGTCGCCTGCTCAAGCGGCTTCAACGGCGGCTGCCAGGACGCCCACTCTATAGGGGATTACCCGCACACCCTGACCTGTTCGATCACCCTGTGGTGGTGACGCCAGTGTCGTATGATTTCTGTCCGACAGTGCTGCCGATGGTGGCGGTATTGCCAATTCCCATCCCGCATATCGCCGTACTGCTCGCCACTATAGTCTCGTGCGTGATGATGGCGCACGTACATGCCGCCATAGTCCGGCGAATACCGGTCGGAGTAGCCATCCGAGTACATTCCGCCGTCACCTTCAATGGTAATGGATGTCGCCCTGGTTGGACCAATAAGGGCAGCCATCGAGCCTACAGCGATGATCGACGCGAAGATCACGTTTTTCATATCGGCCTCCTCTGCTGATCATTTCTAAACTCGCTGTGGTCGGCTGGCGTTCCTTTACAAATTCGTAAAGTCTACCACCAGCCGAACGTGGCGCCGAAGGAATGAACGCCCGGCGCATCCTTCCATCACTCTCGACACCCGTCGAGATAAGTTCCCGGCCGGGCGGGCGATCCCGGCAACCAACCCCGAAAGGAAACCTGATGCGATTGATCCGAAGCTTCTTCGGTGG
The DNA here is from genome assembly GCF_026521175.1 of Aminobacter sp. MET-1. Taxonomy (NCBI): domain Bacteria; kingdom Pseudomonadati; phylum Pseudomonadota; class Alphaproteobacteria; order Hyphomicrobiales; family Phyllobacteriaceae; genus Aminobacter; species Aminobacter sp. MET-1. The sequence continues at coordinate 1,629 of NZ_JAMSHL010000012.1, forward strand.
CCCCGCCATGCTTGCGCCTGCCATCTTCTTCAGCATGCCGGCGTCGGCGCTGGACCGTTTCGACGGTCTCCACAGCGCGTCACCTGCCGTCTATGTCCACGTGCTGCCCGATGTGGCGCCGGTCGACGCGTTCATCGTCGCGGAGCGTCGACATGAGACGCGATGTCGTGACGCCCACGCTGTGGCCTACGCCGTTGCCAACCAGCCGCTGACCGCTTGGCGTCTCGCGGTCGACAGCTAACTCGCACATCGACCCGCACATTGCGGTTGCCTGCCCCTCAAAGGGCCGGTTGCCTAAAGCGGCGCCGGCCCGCTCCGCTTCTGTGGTTTGCCAAGAGCTGACCTATCGCTCAAGCCTCCCGCTATACTTTGAGAAGCGAGCGGCCAAGCAATTTTGCTACCGTGCGATCTTAACGTGTTCGCACAGCGCAGTGATCTCGCTCCAGTGATGGACGCTTCCAGATCGCGTCGTGATCATGCAGCGCGGCCGATGGCTATCGTGCATAGTCTCGACGGCATACTTCAGCGCAGCTGACAAGCTCGCGAACGGGATCATGTCGATTGCGGCAAGTGCTTGCCCCTTCTTTTCTTTGAACGAAAGTTCTGCAGGCTCGTCCAGGTTCACGGCCTCAAAACGGCTGTTCATAAGAAGCTCCCTTCCAATGTGTGAAAGCAACCACAGGTAAAGCACCAATGGCGCTGACCGACAAGCAGCATAACTTCGTCACCGGATACCTTGGCGGCACCGCGTATGGTTCCTTCAAATCAGTATGGAGAAGCCCGGCTCGCCGGCCGTTATTCGGAGTTTGGGAGATTCGGATTCCTCGTGACCATCGGTCTCCCAGGTGATGCTAGCCGTCCCGTTGCTGCGTCAGGTCCGCGCCACTTCACCGGCCGCGAGAAGCTGATCGCACAGTTCAACGAACTGAACGCCCAGGCGGCCAGCGAGTAGGCGCCAACTCGAGGGACGATCATGGCCGATATCTACGGAACCCTCGCAGGGGCTACGGCCTATCACGCCGATTGGGACAATTCGGCCTGGGTTGCTACCGGCGTCACCGATGCCAAGCGCAACGCCGCCCTTGTACGCGCCGCCGCTGCGCTTGATGGCTATTATGGGGGACAGTTCCCCGGCCGAAAGACCGGGGGGCCGTGTGCAGGCCCTGGCATGGCCGCGAACGGGTGCACGAGACCACTGTGCCGGTGAGGACATCCCGGATGATGAAATCCCGGCTCAGGTCGTCAGCGCGGCCTAGGAGCTTGCACTAACCGAGCTGCAGTGGCCGGGCTCTTCATCGCCGACGGTAACACCGGGCAGGGTGGCCAAGCGACAGAAGGTCGAGGGCATCGAGCGAGAGTTCTTCTCTGCATCAGAGGGCGGGTTCCATGTCGCCCGATGCTAGGAGGTCTGAATTGATGGCCGTGGAAGACGCCCTGCGGTGCATCTTCACGCCGGCCAGCGCGTCGGTAGATTTGCTGCGGGTGTAGTGCCTGCTGGTCCCCGCTACTGGGGCCAGCGCCCGCATCATCAGTAGGGCTTGTCCTATGCCTTCGCCTTCCGCGGGGCTCGCTTCGCAGGCGTCTTCTCGGCAGGCTTGCGGCCAAGGCCGAGTTCCTTCGCCAGCTGTGAACGCTGTGCGGCATATTTGGCGGCTACCATCGGATAGTCTGCGGGCAGGCCCCATTTGGCGCGATATTGATCCGGAGTAAGCCCACGGATCGATAGGTGGCGCCTCAGCGTCTTGTACTGCTTTCCGTCCTCAAGGCTGATGAGATAGTCGGGCGTAATTGTCTTCTTGATTTGGACCCGCGGCGTCGGCGGTACTTCCGCTGGGACTGCTGGAGTGCCCAGAGTGCTGATGCTCGTGTGAATTTGGGCAATCAAACCTGGCAAATCCCCGGCGGGAATGGGGTTATTGGAAACATAGGCCGATACGATGTCGGCGGTCAGCTCAATCAGCTGATCATTCGGTTTGGACAATACTTCGGTCATTAGATTTCTCCGGCTATATCTCCCCGCTGAAATTCGGGTAGCCGAGATTTCGTTCCTGCGAAAGCAAAAATGTCAGTGCTCTGATGGTCGGCTTCTACGACGAGATGGCAGACATGGCGGGAACTTCTCGCGCCTGAACACGAAGGCGGGTTAGGGCACGGTATCGTCCAGTTGAAGCGCGTCACCACAGCACCGTGGCCGGACGAATGGACGCCGGGAGTGGAGACCGTCGCGACTTGGCCACTGTCCGCAACGGCCAAGAGGCTGCACCAACGCTACGAGAATGGCGTACTGATCGTCCAGGCCGGCGACATGGTGACGTTGGCGATGCCGGAGGTTGAACCCCAGATCACCGACAAGCTTGTCATTGATGGCGCTGAACGTGCCATCACGAACCTAACACCGATTCCGCCGGCAGGAACGTCGTGGTTTGGAAGGCGCGGTGCGCCGCTTAGGAATAGGCCGCACTTGCAATCAAATACGCCACCAGTGCTAGCGCGAGTAAAAATTGCATCGTCATTGATGGTGCATTCGCTTGTCTTAATGCTCAAACGCCGATCACCTCGCGAGCGGGTAGAACAGCTTGTCCCGAAAACGGTCGTAGAGTGGAAGGCGCGCGGGCGGCTTGGGGCTTCAAGTTGCGCCTGACTTCTTCGACTTCTTCGCGAGCAGGCGTGTCTGGGTTCTGTGCCGGATTGTCGCGAGTATCCCTAACGGGTTTCTCTTTCGCCGGATCTGGCTTGGGCTTAGGCCGCTTCTCCGTCTTCACATGTTTGGTCATGGGACCGATCTCCCTTTGAGATCGACCAACCCGTTGACCACAACGATGGTTCCCCGATGCTTGTTTCTCTGACGCCTAGGCAGCGGCTGGAAATCCTCGCCAACCCGCTCGAGCCTCTATTGCGTGCTGCCTTCATGGAGGCGATTGAGGATATCAGGTCGCATGGCGTCCTGCGCCGGATTCTTGAGCGTCTGGAGCGTGATGACATCGCCGGCGCCCTGGATGGCATGAACCTCGAGTCTCAGAACCCAATCGACCAAGTCGACAAACCCAAACCGAGCGCTCTCAAATGTCCCGACACCAACGGGGGAGTATTTGAACTGCTTACGAAAACGCAGTCAGGGCAAAAGATCAAAACGCTCGTTCAGTTTCGAGGCGCAGAGATTTGGACATCAAAATCATTGATGTCTATTACACGAAAGGCTCCACCGAAGTCTGGGACGAGCCTCTGACAATCGATCTCAGTAAGAAAAATTCCCATGACGCGAACGTGGCCGCTGAGAAAATCCTGAAAATCGTCCGAGCCATTACGCTCAAGGTTTGCAACGGCACTTCAGAGCAAAAGGAGCACTTTGAACGATACCTCCGCGATAATGAGGCCAAGCTATAGCCCCAGCCGCTACCTTTCGCCAGACTTCTCCGCCACGATCATTTCCCACCTCTGCGCTACCATCGTCACCCAAGGCCGTGGTGCCCCTGTGCTCCGAAATGCACGAACGCGGCATAGTTCGCGCTATAGCCGAGGTAGATCGTGTCCCTGAGGCCGGCGCCGTTGATGACCAAGATCACGTCACCCAAGTCCGCCGGCACCGCAACGCCGGGGTTGGCTCGCGACAGCGTTGGCATCGCGTCTGTCGACGCCATAAGCGCCGCCCGGAGGAAGCCCGTATCAACTGGCGCAAGCTGGTTCAGTTGCGACACCAACTCCTGGGCGGCTTCCTTGACCAACATCGCCGGTGCCACCGGTGCGACCTACGCACTGGTGGCCGGTGACGCGACCAGGAGCATTTCGGTCAAGCGATAGGCAACTTCGAGAGCGAGCAGGAACGCTATCACCGGCATCTGGCCGATGCGCGCCGCAGGCTCGCATCCTACCAGGCCCAGGGCGATGGCGGCGAATTCGCGTTCTCGGGCGATCTCGCGGAAAAGCGGCGGCAGCTTGCGGAGGTCGAGGCCGTGCTGGCGAAGGACATCGATGTCATTCATGAGCCTGCGACGATCGCGGCATAATGACTGAATTGGCCGGTTGCGCCGTTGTGCTCAGCTGGCCTTTTTCATGTCGATAGGACGGTCCGCGCCGAGGCTATCGCGACAGTCGACCTTCGTCGTCGATCAGCGTCAGCCGGCAGTGTGCCGCATCGCTCCATGTCCAAAGGACGAGGTTGGCGTCGTCTCGGGTGGCGCCGGGCGCGAAGCTTCTTACGATCATTCCATGATAGCCGGCAGCAGTGAGCCGCCCGGCGAAGGCTTGCGTCTTCGCTTCCCCGGATACCTTCATCTGGTCGCGCCATGTGTGGTCGGCGAGGCTCGCATCGTCCATGCCTTCGGCGTGCAGGGCGACATCGTCCCGCGTGTCGAAAATGCGTTCGAACGCCGCATCGTAGGAGACAAGCGTCGTCGGTTGCAGTGCACCAGCCTGATTGGCTTCGCGCAGCGCCGTGACGATCGACAACGACGTATAGAGTGCCGGCGTCCCCTTTCGGTTGAACCGGCCTCTGTAGAGCTCGGCGCCGCGCCCCGACATCGGTTCGCGCGCATAGATCGGGTTGAGCGCCCGGTAGAGTGTCCCTCGAAACCTCATCGGCCAAATTAGGCGTGAACGCCGGCGTCGACCGCGTCGATATAGTCGAGGACCTCGTCGGCGCGACCGTCGCGGACGAGCTGCATCGCCGTGAAGCCCGAAAAGCCGGGCAGAGGTTCCGACCGATACCAGGCATAGGCCATCAGGGCGGAGCCAAACCGGGGTTCGACCTTGTTGACGATCTCGGTCATTTCCCGGAGGCGTCGCTGCGTCTTGTCCGAGCGAATGCGGTCCTTCCGCTGGATAGCGTCCTTCCCGAGCCCTGCGGTCCGGGCGATCTCTTCGCTTGTGGTGTGCAGGGCACTGGCAATTTTGCGTGGCGAGAAAAGCCCGCCATCGGCATATTGGGCGAGACCCATCTCGCAAATCTCCATTCGATCGGCCAATGATTATGACGCAATATAGCGTCAGAAAATGCGGACTTCAATATGATTGGGGAAAGGATGGGAGAGGGAAAAGGGTAAAGCATCCTGCTCGCAGATCGGGCAGGCCGGTGACGCTGGCGCTCAAGCGCGCCGCTCGCGATCCCGGCCCGTCGTCCTGCGCAGGGCTGTCAGACCCGCTTGTCCGGCCAGGCAGGGATGCTCGGCCGCAGTTGCATCGGCCCGCCCGCTCCACGGGCCGGAGGGTCTTCTGGAAGAAGACGGAAAAAGGACCGGTGCAGGCTGAGTCCGCAATCCCCTAAAGGAGCAATACCATGCATCTCATGAAGGTCGATCCGCGCGCTGAAGGACAATCCCGACCGCGCACGTCAGACGAAGTCCAGCCCGCAGGCGCTGCTACTGGCCACGATCAAGGCCGTGGGCGTTGTCCAGCCGCCCGTCATCGCACCCGAGATGGGCGGCGGCAACGGCTATATCATCGATAGCGGCCATCGCCGCGTGAAGCAGGCGATCGCGGCCGGCCTCGAAGAGATCGACGTCATCGTCATCGAGGCCGCGAATGACAATGGCGCCATGCGCTCGATAGTCGAGAACCTCGCTCGCGAGAATCTCAATCCAGTCGATCAGTGGCGCGCGATCGAACGCTTCGTCGCCCTCGGCTGGACTGAAGAAGCAATTGCTGTCGCGCTCGCGCTTCCGTTGCGCCAGATCAGGAAACTGCGACTTCTCGCGAACGTGCTTCCTCAACATGACGCAGTTGGTCGTGCGCCAGATGGTCGAACAGAAAGGTGGCGGCAGCATCGTCAGCATAACCACTCCGTTGCAGCACCATCCGATCGCCGGCATGAACGTCTCGGTCGCCATGATGACCAAGGGCGGCATCGAAGTCGGCTCCAGGAACATTGCGATGGAGTATGCGCCGGAGGGCATTCGTGTGAACACGGTGGCTCCGGGCATTGTCGATACACCGTTGCACAAGAACAACCCAAAGGACTTCCTGAAGACGCTTTCGCCGATGAACGGCATTTCGGGCCCTCAAGAGATCGTCGATGCGGTTGTCTTCCTGACTGAGGCTCCGCGTATCACTGGGGAGGTGTTGCACGTCGATGGCGGCGCACATCTGGGCAGATGGTAATGCGCGGCGAGGCTGCAGATGTGAAGTCCGTGGTGCTGGTGCACGGAGGTTTTGTGGATGGTTCGGGATGGCAGGGCGTTCATGATATCCTGAAGAAGGACGGTTATGACGTAACCATCGTCCAGAATCCGACGACCTCACTAGCCGACGATGTCGCCGTCACCAAACGTGCCATCGCTGCCGCTCCGCGACCGGTGGTCCTCGTGGGGCATTCGTATGGTGGCGTGGTCGTTTCAGAAGCCGGCACCGATCCGAAAGTGGCCGCGGTCGTCTACATCGCTGCCTTTGCGCCCGATGCCGGCGAGTCGGTCGCAAGCCTGATCGCGAACCCGGCACCTGGCGCTCCCGTCCCGCCGATCCTTCCCCCTGTCGACGGGTTCCTGTTCCTCGACAAGGCCAAGTTCGCCTTGGGGCATTGCAGCGCTTGATGGCAAGGTGAGCGCTCCGGCTTGGAAGGTGAAGCCGTCCTGGCATCTGGTTGCGACTGAAGACAAAATGATCCCGCCAGAGGCGCAGCGCGCCATGTCGAAGCGCTCCGGAGCGACCGTGGTCGAGGCGAAGGGCAGTCATGCGATCTACGTTTCGCACCCAGGCGCTGTGGCCACTGTCATCGAGAAGGCGGCCAAAGGCGTGAGCGCCGGACAATAGTCACGGGGAAAGGGCATCGCAGCAACGAGCACCGCTGGCTTTTGCCAGCGGTGCTATCAGGTGGGTCTTTCCTATCTAATCAAGTGATTTGCGCACCTGCCTCGCAGGGCGACTTCTTATCGCTAGCGCAACGCCGGACAGGATGAGCCCGACCCCGATGATGAATTGGGTCCCGATCCTGTCGCCAAACATCCAGGCGGAAGCGGCGATCCCAAACACGGGCTGCAGGTATTGGACGCTTGCGGCGATTGGGGCTGGCACTTCTCGCAATATGCGCAGCCATAGAAACAAGCCGGCCACGGTCACAACGAGGCCGAGGTAAAGAGCTGCACCAAGCGCCGTGCCAGTGATTTCGAATGGAGTGTATGAGGCTTCCCAGGCTGCCCAGGGTATCAACGCGACAAAGCCGAAAAATGTGCTCCAAGTCGCCACCACCACGGTGCCATGTTTAGTGGTGAGTTCGACACTCCAGACATAGTAAAATGCCACAGCTACCGCTGACACCAGCATCCAGGCAGGGCCCAACGCGGTAGTCACCGACGTGCCCGTTGCGCCGGAATTCTCCCATGCAACCAAAACAATGCCTGCGAAGGCGGACGCTACGCCCAGAATCTGAAGAGGCGACGCAACCTGCTTCAGCCGTAGTGTGGCAAACAAGACAATGAACAGCGGGATCGTGGCCGAAAGGATCGTGCCAATCGAAGCAGAAGTCCCCGCGACTCCGAATGTTTGCGCGACCTGTCCCACACCGATACCAAGAATGCCTAGGCATACGACGGCCGGAACGGCTTTCCAGGGCAGGGGCTTCTTGCCAATCAGCAAGAGCATCATCAAAGGTATCGCAACAGCGAACCGGATTGCCGTCAGGGTCAGCGGCGGCATCGTGACAAGCCCCAATTTTGTCACCGGAATGGAAAGACCCCACATCAACGCGAGCAGCAGCATTGCCCAGAAGCTCATCAGTGTGACAGGGCGACTCGCGTACGTTGCGGCCGAAGAGGTGGTGGCTGAGGCAGGCTGGCTCATGAGCTTCACGTGAAGTTTGTTTGGCTCAGATGTAGGTTGACGTATCCCTTGCGCACAAACCATTTGTTGTCACATGATGCGTGAGCGAGTCTCACGTATATGGTTATGATCGAGCGTCTTCCTCCCCTTCAGTCGCTGCGCGCGTTCGAAGCTGCTGCGCGCAGATTGAGCATGACGCTGGCGGCGGAAGAACTGCACGTTACCCATGGCGCGGTGAGCCGCCAGGTCAAGTCGCTCGAGGAGTATCTCGGTGTTCCCCTTTTTCGTCGAATGGTTCGAAGGATCGAGCTGACGGTCGAAGGGATTGCGTTTTTCGCTGTCGTCACACGTGTTCTGTCTGACCTCGCCCGTGAGGCCGAGCATATTCGTCAGAGTAGGGACAGAGCGAAGCTAGTTGTGAGCTGCGGCGTATCCTTCGCCAGTAAGTGGCTGGGACCGCGGCTGCATAGGTTGATGGCCCGACTGCCGGATTTCGACATCCATCTCGAGGTGACGGACGCTCCAGTGGACTTCACCGTCGGCCACGTCGACGTGGCCCTCCGCTATGGGACTGGGCAGTATCCTGCTTCGGTGGCCGAACGAATAATGAATGAAACTGTATCCCCCGTGTGTGCGCCAAGCTATCGCGCCCGCATGGGTGGTCTTCAATCACCAGAAGAACTGGGGAGATGTCAGCTGATCCATGAGATTGGGATGATCACGACTTGGGAGCGATGGTTCGCGGCATGGCAGCTACCTTATCCAACCCCGCGGGGCCCAGGTTACAGTCACGGGAGCATGTCGATTGAAGCTGCCATCCGTGCCGAAGGAGTGGCGTTGGGGCGGAGTGTGCTTGTCGCGGAGGATGTCGCCAGTGGGAATCTAATCGAGCTCTTTCCCGAAACTCGGCTGGGAGTCGAATGGGGTTACGACCTGCTGTACGGGATAGGAAGCGAAGGGGATCCGAAAGTCTGCGCCTTCAGGGACTGGATAACGGACGAGGTTCGCCAGGGCGCAACTGGACATCGGTCATGACAGGACTTGCAGGTGCCAGGTAAGAGCCAGCGTGTAGCGTAACAGCAGCTAGCTGAGGAAGACGGGAAAAGTAGCCTCTTGCCGCGTGATCTCGACACGCCCGCTCGCCGCCGTCGCGAAAATGAAGTGAAAGGGTTCGTTCGTCTTCCGACACGGCCAGGCACGTCAGTTGGCCTGAAGCATAAGCCCCCGTATCGATCGCGACACGCCATGGCGAGAGCTCCGGTATCAGACTCTTCGTCGGCGTGTTTCCATGTACGGTCACCCTTGGCAGAGGGCCTTCACTGTGCACCGTTTCCGAAGCGCGACAGAGCACTGCTCAGACGATGCTTGATCCTGCATCCTCGATGTTGAGTTCGAGCTGGCTTGAAACGCGACCATTTTCTGGATCAGGAACACCGTCAGGAATGTAACGATTGTCGTGCTGTGTTGACAACCAGTTGTCAGCTTTCGCCAAATCCGAGCGGCGGTCCACTAAATGCTCACAGCACGACGAGGTCGACACAGACAACAAAAGTGAATGGTCGTCCTGCAGCCCGCGCTACCATATTGGCCATATGGGAGAATTTGCGTCGGCGGCGCCCAACCGAACATCGCCATATCTCCGTAGGCGATCCATAGGAACATGAGTCGCATCGACAGCCTGGGTGGATTTGCGTGCCTTTCTGGAACCAAGCGGCAAGCCCCATGTTGTTTGTCTCCACACCAGAGACCCACGAGATGACATTTCCCGACATTCTCCAGAGTCCTCTCCTTTCGCGGGAGGAGAAGGTGGCGAGGCTTCGGGAGCTGGAAGCGAACGTCCGCAGTCTTGATCGCGCACTTTCCCAGGAGGGTGATAGCGACAGCCCTTGGGCTGAACAGCTGGTCGAGATCGAAAACGAGATCCGGTTCCTCACAAATCCAACGCCATCTGCCTCCAAATTGGAACCTGAGAAACCGTCTATCGTTCTGGAGCCGGAGGGGTCCACAGAAGGAGTAGAAAATGCCGACCAAAGAGAAGGGTCTTGATGACCTGTTTTATGACACCCTTCGCGACATCTACTATGCTGAGCGCAAGATCCTGAAAGCTCTGCCGAAAATGGCTCGTGGTGCGAGTTCGCAAGAACTGAAGATGGCTTTTGAAAAGCACCGCGATCAGACCGAGGGGCATGTCGAACGCCTGCAGCAGGTATTCGAGCTGCTTGGCAAACGTGCGCAGGGCAAGACGTGTCCGGCCATCGACGGCATCATAGAGGAAGGCGAAGAGATCCTTGAAGAATTCAAGGGCACACCAGCCGGCGACGCGGGACTTATCTCGGCGGCCCAGGCGGTCGAGCACTACGAAATCACCCGCTATGGGACGCTCCGCCGCTGGGCCGAAATTATGAAGATGCCGGATGCGGCGAAACTCTTCGGTGAAACATTGGCCGAGGAAGAAACGACCGACAGGGATTTGACCAGGCTTGCCGATAGCAAGGCCAACAGGCAGGCCCTGGCTGCGTGAGCTGCGTCGAGGCCCGCCTGTTGGCGGGCCTCGCGCTATTAGAGCAGGCTTTCATCGGTTTGGGCCAGAAGGCCCCTCCAACATCATTGGGAGTCCTGGCGATCTGGTTACCTATGTGATCCCGGACAGTTGCAAGGGCTACCGCCACGCGCCCAGAACCTCCTCCAGATTCGCGATCTCGATCTGTTCGCTGAAGCGCGAGCGATACAGTTCCATGAGCGCATCGTGGGTCTTGTCTGAAGAGCTGCACAGCGCGTCCGTCACCAGCACCACGCGGTAGCCTCTGTCTATCGCTCCGAGAACCGTAGCCAGGACACAAATGTCGGTCTCACCACCCGAGACGACCAGCGTGTCGAAATCCGATCCTCTCAACTGTCGATCCAGGGAACCTTCGGTCCAAGGCGAGTAGACGTGCTTGTCCAGTACCCAGGCGGGAGGGGCAAGTCGTGAGAGCGTCGGCAACAGTTCGACATACTTTGGATCTAGATTGGCGAGCGTAACCTCTGCCCACCGCATATAGTACCGGGACCAGGCGCCTGGAGCTTCTCCTGGTCGGTTTGCGGGAATGAAGCGGGTGAACAAGGTCTGGCTTGCGTGCCTGCCCGCCAACTCCTCTATCGCTGGAAGAACCTTCTGCGCCCAAGGGATTGCCCATGGGCTGCCGACGGAAAACAGACGCTGCATGTCGACGCAGACGTGCAGACAGGTGTTGCCCAGCGTACCGTGGATTAGGCCATGCGCGGCCATCACCGCTGCTCCCCTACCATGTTGGACACGCGCTTTGCATGGCGTCGCCTTGCACGCCGATCATGGTCGATATGCGCCAGGTTGCGGATGCCAGCCATAGATTTTCCCATAGTGGATGTTGCGCCACAATGCCGGGGATGGTCGGTTGGTTCCTGGTGGCGTGCTGCGTGAAGGAATGCGGCTCCGCTGAGTCCGGTACGCCAGTGGTAAGATCTCGAGCTCTTACTCCTTTTGATTTCTCAAAATCGGAAAGGTGTGTGTGATGATGCACCATTGGAGCCAGGCAACGATCACAATTTCAGCCTTTGAGGAACTTTCTCACAGTGGGGCTCTTCACCAACGGGCGGCCGGCATTCTTACCCAGGAGAAGCAAAATGCCGAAGTATCGATTTGAGTTTCTGCATGAACCGGGTGCGGCGCCGCTTGTGCTGGAATTGGCTGACATGGACGCAGCAAGAGCGGAGGCGAGCCAAGGCATGGCCGAGAGCGCCGCAGACCAAGTCCGAGAGCTTCAAGATCCAAGCACGCTGTCCACTCGCATAAACGATGAGGCCGGATATCTCGTTGCGAGCGTAGAGTTCGGATCAGTCTTTGCAGATAGCGGGCTGAGCGAAGCGGAAGGCAAGAAATCTGGCTAGGCGAGAATGTCTCGCCCCGGAGAGGGCGCTCTACGGGCGCCCATTGGTTTGCTGCGAGTTCCGGGAATCGGAGGGTGCCTAGTTTACCGTCATCCTGCCTATTCGGTCGCACTGCGATTCAGTTTGGTGGTTGAGCAGGCACTTCATCAGGCCGGATGATGGGAGTTGTCCCCGTAGCTGGAGGTGGCTCTTCTATCCGATCGCCGGTTCTTGGAGGAGTAAGCACGCCATCACAATGGTCGAGTTTGCTTCCTGCCAAGGCCTTTTTCGGGTTGCTCTTTTCCTTGTCAGGGGTGTTGCCCGGATCGGGCTGTGTTTGGCAGGGGGCGGAAGGGATTTCCTTATGGCCATTGTCGGACAATTGGCCCGCCGTCACGGTGACTGTATCGACAAAAATCAGCAAGAACGCGGCGCTGAACCTGAGAGCCCGATCGGCAAAGCTCTTAGGTCGGAGAACCTTCGTGCGGGAAGTAGGTGCCGGGAAGCTTGGCTCGGAAGGTACTTCTGGCGGAGATGTGGGTGGTATCTCGACGGGTTCATCCTCTGGGAGTGGCCCTGGATCAGGAGATGGCGGTGGCACGCCTGGTGGTTCTGGAGCAGGTCTGTCGGGCGGAGGTTGGGGATGCGCAGGCTCCGGGTTTGGATTGCCTGGTGTCGGAATGGGATTGTTCGGGTCAGGTCTCTGCGCGGCCATTTTTTGACCTCCTTTGCAGTTGTCCCTATGTCTTCAATCCCTGGACTTGGCGTCGGTTCCGCTTGCCAATATGGCTCGGTCGGCAAGAGCGGCACGCTATCAAGAATGATACCGGCCGTTTCTATCTGCGCAGGGGGCTTTGGCTGGAGCGGAAAGACGGGTCGAGTGGTTACGCTCATATCCGCCGTTGGCTTATGATGTGGGCGGTCAGGACAGATACTCGCACCGGAATGGTTGTCTCTGGCCGTAAGTTGCATCAGCATCGCCGTTGCGCTTTGCCATCTGCTGTTCGTACGAATAGGTTATGGAAACAACGTTGGCAGAAGCGAGGGGGTAAATGAAAATACTACTGGCAACGATGTCAGTGGGCGTGATGCTGTGTTTTACGGCACAGACAGTGGCCTGCGGGGGTTCACGGGTGCTTTTCGAGGATCAGTTCTCAAGTGCCGATTTGGCCTGGGGGAACTACTCGGACCTTAGGATTGAAAACGGGTCGCTCACTTTGCTCGTCAATCCCGGCGCTGGTTATCCGCTTCACAGGGAGGGGACTGTCTTTTCTGGAGATTACGAAATCTGCACCAGCGTCGTGCAGAAAAATATGGACCCTTCAGTTGCTTGGGCGAGCCTGCTTTTCTGGGGTGCCGACTACGAAAACTACTACGTTTTCCAGGTCGCTACCAATGGCTACGTCAACGTCGCGCGCAGGAAGGGCGGCGTCTGGCAGCAGAATCCAGTTGGCTGGAAAAAGACCAGCGGCCTCGTGAATCCAGGTATGCAACCGAACGAACTGCGCCTTGTCATCAAAGGCAGCCAGGTGACAGGCTATGTGAACCAGACAAAAGTGCTGTCGTTCAAAGGCCGGGCCCCGAAGGGTGCCAGCTTCGCCGGTGTCTACGGAAACGCGCCTGACGGTCTCACCGCAAGCTATGACTTCGACTACTTCAAGGTGACAGAGGTCGATTGATCATTTGCGGTTATGCTGCTTACGAAGCGTCGGAGCGAGCGGACGCTCCATCCGCCTCTGATGCAGCCTTCGCCTCCTGCCCGTCGATCACGATGGCAAGATCGCCGCCTTGGTCGTACACACGTACCAGCCAGTCCCGTTCGGTCTGCATCGCAATCTCAGCGTCTGGCAACAACTCTATCGCGCATCGTATTGCTTCATCTCGCGCAATCTGCAGGCTTGGCATGTGAGCAGGCGGCACGCGTCGAACACCTTCGCCGTCACGATACTCAAAGACATACATGCCGCCGACTTGATCATGGGCTGCCGTCACAGCCACCTGGTCGAAGTCGCCATTGCTTTGGGCATCGTACTCATTGACCGCAACATCGAAGGTGGCAGTCTGCACAAGAATGGCTCTTGCGCGCGCGATCGCCGCAGAATGGTCGCCTGCCAGGCTCTCCACATTGGCCATATCGACAGTGACGCAGTCGCCGCCTTGTCCATGAAACGTGACGCGCAGGATCGGAGGTCCATCAGAAACGGTGGGCTGCGCGATTGCGGTTTCGGTAATCTGCATGGGTTTTCTCCTCGTTAGAGTTTGACGGCCGTTTCTCGGCTCCATTGCCGAAGTTTCCGACAAAGTTCGACGAAACCCTTTGTAGCGTTTGCATCCGCCAGCTCGACCAGACCCTCATCTGCCTCGGGATCGATTCCTGCTTTTTCCAGCAGCGCTGTGGCATCCGGAGTGAAGGCGATGAATTTGCAGTGAGCGAACGCATCGGAGACGAAATCCCGTGCTGCCGCTTCGCCGGCGAGATGGTCGGCGCCTTCCTGGGACAAGACGAGGGCTACCGCATCGAAGAGAACTGAAGGCCCGCCATCGATCATGTGCTTGGCATCGATCCAGGTTCCGTCGTCCGCCTCAACGCCCCCGACCTTTGGCGCCACCACCTCCATGGTCGCCCCTTCTTGTTCGATCGAGGACTGGAGCTTCTTGAGCACCGCGGCGTCCATGCCGGGACTGACCAGCACTCCAACTTTCCGTCCCGCGAAACTGTCAGGTCCATTCTCGATGATACTGAGCGCGGGCGAGGGCGGCAGATCGGTGCGCGGTGCGACGGCTGCGTCCGCAGGCTGGGGCAACTCCCTCAGGCCGAGCTTGCCAGCCACCGTTTCGGCCAGGCCCTCGTCGATATTCAACAGATGAGACACCATCCGTTCGCGGATTGCCAGCGTTTCGACCTTGCTGAGCTCGAACGTCAGCGCCATTGCGATATGGCGCTGCTCGGGAGAGGTCTGACTGTGGAAGAATTGCTTGGCCTGACTGTAGTGATCCGCGAAGCTCTCGGCCCTGACACGAAGCTTTTGCCCATCTTCGACATCGGCGAACGAACGAAAGCCTTTCTGAGGGGATTCTCGCGGCCCTTCTTCGAAGGAATTCGGCTGGTAGTTTGCCCGGCCTGCTGGATTGCGCATCGCCATATGGCCATCCTGTTGAAAATGGTGAAACGGACATTTGGGAGCGTTGATCGGCAGATGGGTGAAGTTGGGACCGCCCAACCGCTTCAGCTGAGTATCGAGGTAGGAGAAGTTGCGCCCCTGAAGCAGCGGATCGTTGGAAAAGTCGATCCCGGGCGGCACATTCTGGGTCATGAAGGCGACCTGCTCGGTCTCGGCAAAGAAATTGTCGGGCATCCGGTCCAGCACCAGGCGGCCGACCGGGATCGGCGCCAGCACCTCTTCGGGGATGAGTTTCGTGGGATCGAGGATGTCGAAGTCGAAGCTGTCGGCAAAATCCTGATCGAAAAGCTGCACGCGGAGCTCCCATTCGGGAAAGTTTCCCGCCTGGATCGCCTGCCATAGATCCCGTCGGTGGAAATCCGGATCGGCTCCGTTGATCTTGACGGCTTCGTTCCAGACCACCGATTGGAGCCCCAACTTCGGCTTCCAATGGAACTTCACGAATGTCGATTCATCCTTGGCGTTGACGAAACGGAACGTGTGAACCCCGAAGCCCTCCATGAAGCGGAACGAGCGCGGGATTGCACGGTCGGACATGATCCACATGATCATATGCATCGATTCAGGCGTAAGGCTTATGAAGTCCCAGAAGTTGTCGTGAGCTGACTGAGCCTGCGGAAACGCGCGATCCGGCTCCTCCTTGACGGCATGGACCATGTCGGGAAAGCGGATTGCATCCTGGATGAAGAAAACCGGGATGTTGTTGCCGACCAGGTCCCAATTGCCTTCCTGTGTGTACAGCTTGACTGCAAAGCCCCTTACGTCACGCGCGAGGTCGAAGGATCCTTTGCTGCCTGCAACGGTAGAGAACCGCACGAATGCCGGTGTCTTTTCGCCAGCACGCTGAAAGATGTCCGCCCTGGTGTACTCCGCGAGCGACTTGTACGTCTCGAAGAAGCCATGAGCCCCATAACCGCGCGCATGCACCACTCGTTCGGGGATGCGCTCATGGTCGAAATGGAAGAGCTTCTCGCGGAAATGAAAATCCTCAAGAACGGTCGGGCCTCTGGCGCCGATCTTCAGAGAATTGTGGTCGTCGGCAACCGGACCGCCTTGCGCGGTTGTCAGGATGTCCGCGTCGGTTTCGGCAATCTGATGCAATTCTCCGCCGTCTTTTCGTTCCAGTTTCTGATCGTGGACGGCAGCAAGATTGCGCTTCGGCGAGTTCGATGTCCTGGCCATAGCATGTCCTTTCCTGAGGCAAGCGTCCTTCTCAATGCAGCGATGTCGATCGGGTTCCTGAGGTTCTTGAGCCCTCCGGACCGATGGTGACGCGCGAGTCTGGTGGTCTTCGGCCTGGAGACGGCTATTGGTGGTGTGTTGAAAAGGCGCGGACGGACGTCATCCAGGGGTCTCCAATCGGTCGTGAATGACCGGGCAGCGTCGTGCCCCTATAGCCCGAGAAAATTAGCCCCTTTGCTCATAGACCTGCCATCTCACGATCACGGGGCCTTTTTTGTTTCGGGAGGAACCGATCCTCAAGTCCGCCTGTTTACCAGTTACCCGCACACGAGGCCGGGTAACGGAGTCCCTTTCAGCCACGTTCGAGAGAGGGGAGCCTGTCGATCTTTGCCTGGCAGGCTTCACGTAATCGCATGATCTACGGGCTTCATCCGTCACCGCAAATATTTTGCCGGCAGAGAACCAGGCGCCGCCACTCCGGCCGGAGCCAGCCCTTCTTTGGAACCTCCGTGCATAGCCCGCGTTCCGTCTGGACCAGTAGCCGGTCCGCCATGCCCGGCTACGCCCGACGGAACTGGCCCACCCTTGTGGTGGGCCATTTTTCGCGGGGCGTACCGATATCCAATAGAACCCTGAATGAATCCGTCTTGCCTTCCTTCGAGATCCCCAGCTCGTGTCCAGCAATCATGCCGGAGGCGAAAAATGCACTTGGCATCTTTTGCACCTTGCGACTTGGATCATTCTCGCGCCGGCCACGCCGTTATAGGCTTTTGAGGTGGGCAAGAGTTATTCGCAGCGTCGCTGGTGTGCCCTGTATGGATCAGGCGTCACAGGTCGCGAGCGGTTGCGGTTTCGGCCGAGTTGGCGCCGACAGAGGGCAAGTGTTCGTTGGTAGGCGACCTTAGCCGAGATCGAGCACGAGATAGAAACCTGAATCGTCGAAACCTGCTTGCAGTAGCGTCGCAATCGACGTCGACGCTCCGGGATACCTCCTTTGCTGCGTCGCGGCGCAAATGCCTAATAGGGCAGGCCGACATAGTTTTCGGCGAGCACCTTTTCTGCGGCATGGGAGTGGGTGAGGTAATCAAGTTCCGCCTCCTGGATCTTCTGGTCGAAGTCTCCGGTATTGGGAAACCGGTGAAGCATTGTCGTCATCCACCACGAGAAACGCTCGGCCTTCCAGACGCGGGCGAGCGCCCTTGCAGAATAGGCGTCAATCCCGGATGCCGAGCGATCTTCATAGTATTCGCGCAGGCCGGCGAAGAGATAGTGCACGTCGCTCGCCGCCAAATTCAGTCCCTTGGCGCCTGTCGGTGGCACGATATGGGCCGCATCGCCGACAAGAAAGAGACTGCCGAAACGCATCGGCTCGGCGACGAAGGAGCGCAGCGGCGCGATTGACTTCTCGAAACTTGGTCCTGTCACCATCGCTTCGGCGTGGTGGACCGGCAGGCGGCGGCGCAGCTCGCTCCAGAAGCGGTCGTCCGACCATTCCTCGATGCTCTCATCGAGGGCACACTGTATGTAGTACCGGCTGCGCGTGTGCGAGCGCATCGAGCACAGCGCGAAGCCGTTGGGGTGATTGGCATAGACCAGCTCATCGCTGACCGGCGGCACTTCGGATAGGATGCCGAGCCAGCCGAATGGATAGATCTTCTCGAACGTGCGGATCGCGCTGTCAGGAACGGCTCTGCGGCACGTCCCGTGATAGCCGTCGCAGCCGGCAATGAAGTCGCAGTCAATGCGGTGTGTCTGGCCGTTCTTTTCATATGTGACATAAGGTCTGCTGCCATCGAAGGCATGCGGCGCAACGTCGATGGCCTCGTAGACCGAAGGCTGGCCATCAGCATCGCGTTTGTCGATCAAGTCGCGGGTCAGTTCTGTCTGGCCATAGACCAGCATGCGACTTCCACCGGTAAGGGCAAACAGATCGATGCGATGGTCGCGACCGTCGAATGCGAGCGAGAAGCCGTTGTGAGGTAGGCCTTCGGCGTGCATGCGAGCGCCGACGCCTGCCTGATCCATGAGCCTGGCGGTCCCTTCCTCCAGCACACCGGCGCGCACGCGATCAAGGATATGATTGCGGCTCGCGCGGTCGATGATGACGGTTTCGATGCCTGCATTGCCAAGCAGTTGGCCAAGCAGAAGGCCTGACGGGCCGGAGCCTATGATGGCAACCTGAACACGCATGACATCCTCCCGAGCCGGCGTGGGCAGATAGTCGGGAAAGAGGCGGGAGCGGACAATGGACGGAACGACCTTTGACTTGTACAAATCGAACATTTCAAACAGCCGGCATTATGATGGCAAGACCTGTCCCGACATATGACCTCTATGGCGAAAATACTGGCGATACGCCTGATTTCTGGTTGCATTGCGAAACGATCCCGTCGCGAAGCAGCATGCATGGCTACGAGATCCGTTTGCACAGGCACGGAAGCTTCTTTCAGATCCTGTACATTTCGGCCGGATCGGGCGAGGCGCTGTTTGGTAGTGATCGTGTGGAGTTGCAGCCATTTGGTATCGTTACCGTTCCTCCCGGCGTCAGCCATGGCTTTCGCTTTTCAAAGGACATCGACGGCTACGTCTTCACGATGCTCGCTCCTTTTGGGCAGCTTGCTGGAGAAGCTGGGCGCTTTGCGGCGGAGCCGCGCGTGATCCAGTTTGATCCTGAAGATTCCGACGGTGCCTATGTGACGGCGACGCTTGAACGGCTTGCGGCAGAGTGGGCGCGCCGGCGAAGCGGGCGCACCGGCCTCATGGAGGCCTATCTGATGTCGGTACTGATGCTGACGTCACGGATTTGGAGGCAGACCATCCCGGCGGATGGGACCGGCGACACGCTACGACGAATGGAACATCTCAACGGGCTCATTCAGCAGCATTTTCGCGACCAGAGGCCAGCCAGCTTCTATGCCCGTGAACTTGGGGTGTCTCCGACTCATCTCAATCGTATCGTCAAGACGGCGACGGGATCGACCGTGCATGCCTATATTGCGCGCAAACTGATCGAAGAGGCAAAGCGCACGCTCGTCTTCACGGATTTGCCGGCCCAGGAAGTCGGCTTACGGCTGGGGTTTGCCGACCCTGCCTATTTCTCGCGCTATTTCTTGCGTGCAACCGGCGAGGCCCCCCGCACCTTCCGATTGGCAGAGCGGGGGCGGCTTGCGGCCCAAGCTTCGCAATAGCGCTGTCTAGGCGGGGATCGCCGCACATCAAGATCGAGTTCCGGGTGAGCGAGATCGCTGGATGCGAACGTCGCCTGCAAGCGAACGCCCCCGGAAAGCCGGCCAAGCCGGCCTTTCTGCTTTCCGGGGGAGTGAAAACTAGTGCCCCTTGGCGCCCTTGGCTGCGCTCTCGACCAGCTTGGCCACTGCTTGCGGCTCGGAGACGTAGATGGCGTGGCTGCCCTTCGCTTCGACAACGGTAGAGCCGGCACGCTTGGACATGGCGCGCTGCGCTTCGGGCGGGATCATCTTGTCTTCGGTCGCCACCAGATACCAGGTCGGTTTTGCCTTCCAGGCAGGGGCGGTCACCTTGCCGTCGAGGGCTGCGAGTCCCCACGGAACCTGCGAATTTGCCATGAAGGCCGCCAGTTCGGGTTTGACGTCTGCAGCAAACGAAGCGGCAAACTTGCCCTTGTCTAGGAACAGGAAGCCGTCGACTGGGGCAAGGATCGGCGGTACCGGTGCGCCGGGCGCGGGGTTGGCAATCAGGCTTGAGACGGACTCCCCGCTATCGGGTGCAAAGGCTGCGATGTAGACCACAGCTGCAACTTTGGGATCGGTGCCGGCCTCCGACACGACCACGCCGCCATAGGAATGGCCGACCAGTATCACCTGGCCCGGTGCTGCGGCGATGGCGCGCTTGGTTACGGCAACGTCGTCAGCCAGTGAGGTCGTCGGGTTCTGGACGATCGTGACATCGTAACCATCCTTTTTCAGGATGTCGTAGACGCCTTGCCATCCAGAGCCGTCGACAAAACCGCCATGGACGAGAACAACCGATTTCACGTCGGCTGACTGGGACCTTGCGGCTGTCACGCCAACCCCCAGAGCAAGTGCGGAGGCGGCAAGCAAAGTGAATACGCTCGACATTTGAGTTCTCCTTTCAGAACATTGACGAGCGGATGTTATGAATGCCGGTTCCCAGGGTCCTGAATGAAAGAGCCAAACGTGGAAGGTTCGGGCCAAACTAGGCAAGCTTCGTTCGCCGCCATGCATTGGGGGGAATACCCGCGATGCGAGAGAAGGCTCTGGTAAAATGGCTCTGGTCAGCGAAACCACATTCGAAGGCGATGTCGCTGAGCGAGATGGCTGTTTTCGCCAACAGATCCATCGCCCTGTCGATCCGCCGGTGCTGGAGCCACTGATGCGGCGCCATCCCGGTCGATTGCCGAAAGGCGCGAGTGAAATGCCGCTTCGACAGACTGCACGACAGCGCGAGCGTTTCGAGCGTAAGGCCGCCGTCCAGATTGGCTTCGATCAGGTCTTTGGCACGCCGTTCCTGCCATGGCGCCAGACCGCCGCCCCATTGTCGCGGCAGTTGCGCCACGTTCCCATAGGCGCCGGCAAGATGGATCGAAAGCGCCAGCGCGAGATGGTCGATGAACAGCTCCGATGCGGCTCTCGGGCTTGCCAGGGCAGGGCGCATTGCAAGCAGAAGATCGCGGGCAACGGGGTCGCGAACGGTGCTGCCAACCGTATGGCGAAGTTCCTGGATGTGTCGGGGGACATCGCCGTCCTCGCCCAAGGCCACTAGCGCCCTGTGAGGGATGTAGAAATTGACGGCGTGAAAGGGATCCCTGAGGTCTGTGGCCAAGTTCATCCTCAGGTCGAAGATCGCAACAGCACCAGCGTCGAAATCCCGCGGCAGCACGGCCCGGCCGTCGGCATAAAGGTCGAAGTCGTTGGCCCCTCGCAACTGCAACGCGATGAGGAACGCGTCCTCGCGCACGGGCTGGGTTATGCCAGCGTTGCGTACTCTGCAATTGAGTTCGAGGAACGCCATGCCCGTTCCCCTGGCCGCGCGCGTGATCAGAACGGGCGCGTCGGGGAGGCCGACTGCCGCAGCGACGGGATTTACAGTGGGGGCTGGCTCACGACGGGGCATTGGCTACTCACCCCTTGCGGTAGTCGCAAACTGTAGCATCGGCACAGTTTCGCAGAAAGCCGCATGCCGATGGTCCTTGTCCAGCTTCGGTGAGGATGAGCCCATTGCCATTCCAAGATTGATTGGTTTTGACCATCAATTGACGCCTCGATTGAAATTGGACCTCGGCAATTGTGCAGAATAGCTTCCTCCTACGCCAAAAGCTTCGAATTAGCGTGAACTGAACTTAAGCGGCGTCAGGAGATCGAAAGATGAATGGAACTGTTGCGGCTAATCTTGTTTTTCCGGCACTTGCTCCCGTCTATGCCAGGACGAAAGCCGCCAGCGAGACAATACTTCGCCTGGTGACGGGTGGACTGCTCGTAGCGCATGGATCGCAGAAAGTCGTCGATCCCTTCGGGTCCTCGGATCTTGTGGGCATGCTCGGCTTCTACCCCGCTCCCTTCTGGTCGGTCCTGCTTTCGGTGACCGAGTTCGCAGGCGGCGTGCTGCTGGTCCTTGGCCTGCTGACCCGACCAGCGGCGTTGGCAACCAGCATCATCCTGTTGGTCACGATCTGGTTCCATTGGGTCACCGTGGATCAGGGGTTTGCAGGCGCGGAAAAATCCATTCTCTGGTTTGCGGTCCTCGTCTATTTCGTCGCCCATGGTGGCGGTCCTGTTTCTGTGGATGCGCGCCTGAACAAGCAAATCTGAAAACAGTTGTCAGTATGAAGGAGAACGGCGGGTAGCCGTTCTCCAACCGGTTTGGCGGCTAGCCTCGGCCTCGCGCGGGATATGACACGTTGGTGAAGCCCGGAATGACGACGGCTGCCGGGTTCAGATCCTTGTGGCAAAGCTCGTCGATGATGAACTCGGATACCGAGTTCGACAGCAATTGACGCGGATCCTCCATGACCAACCTCAATCTTGCGATCGCGGTCAGTCGGTCGTCTGGATAGCGCAGGCGCGGCATCTCGCTCAGTGTTTTGGTGTCCGTCGTCATGATTGGCGCTGCATTGATATCGGGTACGAAGCCCGGAAACCCCTGGAACATCTTGCCACCGATCTCGGCGGTAACGCGCGTGCGCGTCCACATCGCACGGTAGCGCGCCTCGATCTCGGCGAGGTTGGCACCGCTGTTGATCATGTCGAGCGTCAGCCCCGGCGCATGTGGCGCAATCAGCATGTTTTCAGGCCGGAACCGTTCGCCAGAAGCGCGCCACAGAATATGGCAGGTGCTGTTCGTCGCCCATGTCAGGCCTGCGGTGGGGCGGCCAGAGCTGCCGCAGATCATCACCATCAGTTCGGACCAGTCGAGATCCTGCGCGCGCACCCAGGACAGCGTGCGATGGGCGATGTCGAGGAAGGTCAGCGCGAAGGTCGCCACCATGACGTCGTTGAATGGCACCGCAATTGTCTTTGTCTCGACCGGTTCGAGATAGTGCTCGCGGAGATACGCATAGGTCATGCGCTCCGGGTGTGCCAGCACATCGGCCAGCAGCGCCTCGGTTGCCCGACAGGCATAATCGACCACATCGGCGATCTTTGTCTCCATGCCTTTCCACGCCGCAACGCGGACGACATCGCGCCAGTAGGCGTCGGCGTTGACCGCGCGCACGGCCCGGCACTGCGCCGCAACCTTTTCGGCCCAGCGGCGCCAGTCGCCGTCGCCGCTTTCGTTCATTTCGGCAAGCCAGGCAGCGACCGTGCCTAGATGCGACACGGCGGTCAGTTCCTTGAAACCACGGGTACTCAAGCGAAAGCTTTCGACGATTGGTGCAGCACCCCCGCCGGGGAAAAGCACAAGATCGGATCCGGTCGAAACGAGCAGCGACCTGTCGCCGGCGGACTGCGAGCGCTTTGCGCCTAGCTCGGCCGCCATGCTGTTGGGGCCAGTATAGGCGTCGAACAGCTGCAGAAAGTCAGGGTGGGGTTGGTAGCTCATGTCATGTTGCCTGCGTGATCAGCCGAGGAATTCGAAGACGGCACTATCCTGACGGAACCGCACGTCAGGCGTCAGGCTGTTGGTGACGACCAGATAGGTCTTGCCTTGATCGCTGAAGAAGGCCGCGTCGGTGGCTCCAAAGGTTTCGAATTCGAAGACCTTTTGCCACTGATCCCCGTCCCATTGGTGGATGAAGGAGACAAGTGCGGTCTTGGGCTCCTTGGGCGAGCCTTCGATGAAATTGATCTGGACGAGGTAGTGGCTGTTATCGCGCGTCAGCGCGGCGAACTCGCGGCCACCGGGGCCGCCAAGCGTCTGGAAATGTTCGAATGCCTGGCCATTCCATTGCAGCACGGTGGTGTCGCCGGCGATGGTGGCGAAGGCAAGCTGGATTTGCCCGTCCACCTGCATCACTTCGAATGCGCGGCCCGTTTTGCCCTCAAGTGTCTGGAACAGTTCAAAGCGCTTTCCATCCCATCTGAGGATGCGCGAGGCTTCGACATGATCGGCGTAGGCGAGGAAATGCTGGCCTTCGATCGTGAAATGGCGCCAGTTGTAGCCCCATGGGCCTTCCAGCGTCTGGAGCAGCTCGAAGCTCGTCCCATTCCATTCGAGAATGCAGGAATTGCGCGGATTGGTAGCCACCGCACCTTCGATCGTGACGCCAAGGGCAAGTCCGAGAAAATGCCGGCTGCCGATCGAAAAATGACGGAACTGCTTGGCGAGGAAGCCCGGTACCGACTGGAAATGCGACCATGCCGCGCCATCCCATCGGAAAATCGTCGACCCGATATTGGGTTCATAGGGGCCCTTGCCTTTGCGGGCGCTGGCAGTGGCGAGATAGTGCGCGCCATTGATGGTGAAGAACTCCGCATCCTCGCCGCCCGGCACGGACAGGCGGGAATGTTCGATGAAGGCGTCGCCGTTCCACCGGAAAATCAGCATGTCAGTGTCGCTGTCGCCACCATTCATATGGGCCGGCGTGGCGGCAAGATCATAGGCAAGCTGCGGGACCGCCAGAAAAGTCTGGTGGTTCATGCTGTAGATTTCGGCTGCGCGCGCACCTGATGTCGGCAGCGTGCCGATCTGGCGCAAGAGTTTGGTGTTCTGCCGGGCGAGCATGGTTCCTCCGAAATGCTTGTCCTGCACCATGCCAGAGCGAGAACCTATCCGCCAATTCGATCAAACGGCGATTTTGATTGGCAATGTAGATCAATGGGGCCTTCGGCTGGACCATAACGACAACGGCGTCAGCGTGGCCGACCGTCTGCGCTTTGCTCGACACATTGATCTACATTGCCAATCAATAAGTCTCACAATTGAATTGGAGCTAATCAAAGACGCTGGCTAGCATCGGATCCGTGGTGAAGTCGTGGTTCACGCGACAGCATCTCGGGAGGAATACATGCTGCCTGTTGCCTCGAGACAGAGCGTCTCGATCCTCGATCGTTTGCGTGCCGGTAACCCTTGTTACTCACTGGGTATCCGCACGGCGCGCAATGTCGACTTCGTCAGGATCGCTGCAAGCGTCGGCTATGACCTGGTCTGGATCGATCTCGAGCATTCCACCATCTCGCTCGACACCACCGCCCACATGTGCGCGACGGCAGCCGACCTTGGACTGGAGGCCTGGGTTCGTATTCCCGAAGGTGATTTTGGCGCCATCGGCCGCGTTCTTGATGGCGGGGCCTCGGGCCTGATCGTGCCTCACATCGTGACCGTTGACGATGCGCGGCTGGCAGCCTCTTTCTGCCGATATCCGCCCGCAGGCGGGCGCTCTCACAACGCGTTGACGTCGACCTTCGGCTTTCGCCGCTTGCCCGGCGCCGAGCGTGTCGAAAAGTCCAACAAGCGGGTCACCCTGCAGGTATTGCTTGAAACGCCTGAGGCCGTCGCCAATGCCGATGAGATCGCCGCGGTCGACGGGGTCGACATCATCGGACTGGGCCTGAACGACCTTTCCGCGGGAATGGGCATCATGGGGGATGTTCATAGCGCAGAAGTCACCGACCTTTGCCGCCTTACGATCACGGCTGCGCGCCGTCATGGCAAGATCGCGATCATCGGTGGCGTGGCCGGGCCGGAGCACTATGCCTCGCTTGTGAAACTGGGTGCTGCGCCCTTCGTCTTCACTGCAATCGACACCGACCTCTTCGTCGAAGCCTTGAACCAGCGACTGGATAAGTGGCGCGCGGTGGCGCGCGCCTGACCTCATTCGAAACACGGAATACCCAAATGAATGCACCTCTCAAATCCGAGCCCATGCTGCCGCTTGAAAGGCTGACGCTGCCGAACTTCTCGGTACCACCAGGCGCCTGCGACGCGCATATGCATGTCTTTGGACCTGAAGACCGCTATCCGCATGTTTCAGCGCCCCACTATACGTTGCCCGACGGCAAGCTTGAGCATTTCCAGGGGCTGATGAGTGTGCTCGGCATCGAACGCTTCGTGATTGTCCAGCCGAGCTTTTATGGGACCGACAATTCATGCCTGCTGGATGCGCTTGCCAAGGCAGGCAAGGCGGCGCGTGGCCTGGTCATGGTCGAGGACGATGTCAGTCGCACCGCGCTGGAGAGCTTCCACGAGGCCGGTGTCAGGGGTATCCGCCTCGATCTGTTCAAGCGCGCCCAGCAGCCGATCGACGACATCAAGGACTACATCGCCAGGATGGCGAAGATGGTCGACGCGCTTGGCTGGCACCTGCAGTTCTATGCGCCGGGTTACGTCGTGCGCGATCTGGTCGATTTCCTGCATGGCGTCGAGACACCTTATGTCATCGACCACATGGGCTACATGCTGGCATCCGATGGCCTGACGCAAGCCGATTTCAAGCGCCTGCTGGCCCTGATGACCGAAGGCCAATGCTATCTGAAGCTGAGCGGTCCCTACCGTATCGCCAAGGACAAAGGCTACGAGGCGGTCGCGGACGTCGCCAGGGCCATCGTTGCGCAGAATCCGCGCCGCGCCATCTGGGGATCCGACTGGCCGCATATCCCGCATTCCGGCCGCGACACAGGCGAACTGCTCAATCTGCTTGTCGACTGGGCGCCGGACGCAAATGACCGCAAAGCAATACTCGTCGACAACCCGCAAACCCTTTTCGACTTTGAGTAAGCCTGTCATGCAAGCGCACTGGACCACGGCCGACGCAGCAGCTCGCGACGCCATCGCGAAGCTTCCGGCCGAATCCAAAAAGAGCGCGAAGGTAAACGACGTTATGGCATCAACTGCAAAGGCGGCGTTGGTCGACGCAGATGGCTCCGGGACCGCACTTGCGGACACAACGCCGCTGCTTTCGGTGCGCGACCTTCATGTCCAGTTCGTTTCGCAGGACGCCTTGCTCAATGCGGTTCGCGGCATCAGCTATGACGTGCATGCCGGCGAAGTGGTTGCCCTTGTCGGTGAATCCGGCTGCGGCAAGTCGGTGTCGTCGCTTGCGGTGATGCGGCTTTTGCCCGGCGGCGGCGCGACGCGTTTCACCGGTTCTGCAAAACTCTGCGGCAAGGATTTTTTCGCGCTTCCCGAAGAAGCGATGCGGCGCCTGCGTGGGCGCGACATCGCCATGATCTTCCAGGAGCCGATGACCTCGCTCAATCCGCTGCTCACCATCGGCCGGCAGATCATCGAGCCGATGCTCGAGCATCTCGACATGACGGTGAAGGATGCCGAGGCACGCGCCGTGGAGCTGTTGACCAAGGTCGGCGTAACCGACCCCAGACGTCGGTTACATCAATATCCGCACGAGTTTTCCGGCGGCATGCGCCAGCGCGCCATGATCGCGATCGCGCTTGCCTGCAATCCGAAGGTGATCATCGCCGACGAGCCAACCACAGCCCTTGACGTGACCATCCAGGCACAGATCCTCGAATTGCTGCGCAGCCTCGTCGACGAGCTCGGCGTCGGCCTGGTGCTGATCACCCACAATCTCGGGCTGGTCGCGCGCTATGCCGACCGCGTCAATGTCATGTATGCGGGGCGCATCGTCGAATCCGGTACCTCAAGGCAGGTGCTCAACCATCCGCGCCATCGCTACACGATCGGTCTGCTCGAAGCGGTGCCGCATCTCGACCAGCCGCGCCAGGACCGCCTCAGGACGATCCCCGGCCAGCCGCCAAGCCTGCGCTGCCTGCCTTCGGGCTGTGCCTTCCGGTTGCGTTGCGAAGCCGCCACGGAGACCTGCGCCAGGCTCCCCGGGGATATGGACGAGGAGGGGCATCACTTCGCCTGTTTCCACCCCGGCGAAAAGGACAAGGCAACTGAGCACCTGTCCGGGCGGGAAGGGCAGGGCAGAAAGGCCGGTGGTGAAACCGCCCTGCGTGTGCGCGGCCTGAGCAAGGATTTCCATCTCGGCAAGGGCGCTGTCGTGAGGGCGCTGCAGGCCATCGATTTTGACGTGCCTCAAGGCGGCACGCTTGGCCTGGTTGGCGAATCCGGCTGTGGCAAGACCACGGTTGCCCGCACGCTGCTGCGGCTTGAGGCGGCGACCGCCGGCCGCGCCGACTATCAGGGACACGACATGCTGGCAGCGACGAAGGCTGAGATGATCCGGCTGCGCCAGGATGTTCAGGTGGTCTACCAGGACCCGTACACATCGCTCAATCCGCGCCACAGGGTCGGGCACGCCTTGGCCGAACCGCTCCTCGTCCACGGCATCTGCAAGACAAAGATCGAGGCGGCAGGGCGTGTCGAGGAACTGCTCGGACTGGTCGGCCTGCCCAGCGATATCGCCACACGCTATCCGCACCAGATGTCGGGCGGTCAGCGCCAGCGCGTCGGTATCGCCCGGGCGCTCGGGATGAACCCGAAATTCATCATCCTGGACGAGCCCGTATCCGCGCTCGATGTCTCGATCCAGGCGCAGATCATGAACCTTCTGGCCGATCTGCAGGCGAAGCTCGGCCTGAGCTATCTGCTCATCGCGCATGATCTTGCCGTTATCCGTCACATCTCCGACCGCGTCGCGGTCATGTATCTTGGCCGCATTGTCGAGACTGGCACTGCAGGCGAGCTGTTTGCAGCCCCAAAGCATCCCTACACCCAGGCGTTGCTGGCAGCGGTCCCGTCTCTGAAGGACGTCGGCGGTGACCAACGGCAGGCCATAGCCGTCAAAGGCGAACTGCCTTCGCCACTCGACCCTCCGAGTGGCTGCGTCTTCCGCACGCGTTGCCCTCTGGCCAGCGCTGAATGTGCAACAGCCGTGCCCATGCCCGTCGCGTTTTCCGAAACGCATCACGTCGCCTGCATCAAGGTCTAGCGCCATGCTTCGTTATGTTGCCAGTCGCCTGCTGCTTTCCATCCCGACACTGCTCGGCGTCGCGACACTGATCTTCTTCATGCTGAACGTCTTGCCGGGCGACACGGTGGAAACCATGCTTCGCGCCGAAGGCGGCAATCCGACGCCTGAACTGGTTGCTTCGGAGCGTGCCCGCCTCGGCCTCGATCGGCCGATCCTTGTGCAGTATGGCGACTTTCTGGCTGGTCTCGCCACCTTCGACCTGGGAACGTCAAGCTGGACCAGCAAGCCGGTTACGGAAGAGATCGCACTGCGCCTGCCTGTCACCTTGCAGGTGGCGGTATTGGCCATGCTGCTTGCGCTTGTGATTGCCATTCCGCTCGGCACGATCGCTGCGATCTATCGCGAAACGTGGATCGACTACGCCATCCGCACCTTCGCCATAGGCGGCATCGCGCTCCCGTCATTCTGGTTCGGCATGCTCATTGCCCTTGTCATGCTGTGGTACTTTAACTGGCTGCCTCCGCTCGGCTCACCGTCGCTTTTCGACGATCCGCTTCGGCTGCTGCAACAGCTGGCGCTTCCGGCGATCGCCATCGGCTACCGCTACGCGGCAATCCTCATCCGCATGATGCGATCTTCAGTCATCGAGGTAATGCACGAGGATTTTGTCCGCACCGCCCGCGCCAAGGGTCTCAAGGCACGCAGCATCATCCGGCGCCATGTCATTCCAAACTCGTTGCTGCCGACCATCACCATGATCGGGCTCGAATTCGCGCTCCTGATCGGCAGTCTTGTCGTCATCGAGCAGGTGTTTTCGCTCAATGGCATCGGCCGGCTGTTCCTCGATGCGGTATCGCGCAGCGACCTCGCCATCATCCAGGGCATTGTCATGGTGCTGACCGTCATCTTCGTGGCAGTAAACCTCCTCGTCGATTTCGCCTATGCGGCGATCGACCCTCGTATCAAGCTGGCCTGATCCCATGCGCGACATCTTCCCCGCTACGGTTGCCACTGAACTGCTCAGCCAACAGCCCAAGCAACGCAATGCCATCTTGCGTTTCGTCATCAACGAACCGCTCGGCGCATTGGGCCTGCTGGTGATCGTCACCAGCGTGTTTCTGACGCTGTTTGCACCGCTGATCGCGCCTTATGACCCGCTCGCCAACGACTACGGCGCGGCGGTGCAGGCGCCGTCGGCTGCGCATTGGCTCGGTACCGACAGCTTCGGCCGGGATATCCTCAGCCGTGTGCTTTATGGCGGTCGAACCGCACTTCTGATCGGCGTCACGGCGAGCTTCATCGGCTGCACGATCGGCGCGCTTCTGGGCATCGGTTCGGCCTATTTCGGCGGCTGGGCGGACATTATCCTCGAACGCTTCATGGAGATATTGTTGGCGATCCCGATCACCGTGCTGGCACTGGTGCTGGTTTCGACGCTGGGTCGCAACATGATGCTGGGTGTCGACGTCAATCTGGTCTTCGCCATCGCGTTGCCGATCATTCCTAAGATGGCGCGTGTGGCCCGCTCCCAGGCACTGTCGATCCGGCGCATGTCGTATGTCGATGCCGCGCGCACTCTGGGGTTTGGCCATGCCCGCATCATCGCCCTGCACATGGCGCCGAACATTTTCGGGCCCTACATCGTCATGCTCACGGCATTCGTCAGCCAGGCGATCCTGATCGAGGCGTCGCTGTCCTATCTCGGCCTTGGCGTGGTCGAGCCTGTGCCGTCCTGGGGCCTCATGCTTGCCGGCAACGCCTTCAACACCGCCATGACCGCGCCGTGGATCGTCGTGTTCCCCGGCCTCGCCATTGCGATCGTCATCTTTGCCTTTTCGATGTTCGGCGATGCGCTGCGCGATCTTCTCGATCCGAAATCCAACCGAGACAGATGACTGACTGACAGTTCAAAAACTTCACCATGGGAGGAACATTGTGAACCTACGACGTCGACTGAGCACGCTGGTGCTCGCCACAACGCTTGGCATAGCAGGCAATTTCCCTGCAACAGCCCAGGATCAGCCGAAGTCCGGCGGTACGCTGCGCTACGCGGTCAGCGACGATCCCGCTGATTTCGACTGCCACAGCGCCAACCACTTCGCAGCGCTGATGCGGCTGGCGCCGCATTACTCGACGCTGCTGCGCTTCAAGCCCGGCGCCTATCCCGAAATCGATGGTGATCTGGCCGAGAACTGGCAGGCCGATCCGGCCGCGCTGACCTATACGTTCAAGCTTCGGCCGGATGTGAAATTCCATGACGGCACACAGCTGACGGCGAAAGATGTGGCGGCAACCTACGAGAGGCTGGCCTTTCCGCCCAAAGGTGTCGTTTCCGAACGCATCGAAGCGTTTCGTCAGATCGCCAAGATCGAGGCGGTAGACGACACCACCGTCCGCTTCACGCTGAAGGCGTGGGACACCTCTGTGCTCGGCACCTTCGCATCGCCGTGGAACTGCGTCTATTCGGCCGCCTTGCTGGCATCCGACCCGGATTACCCGAAGCGCAAAGTCATGGGCAGCGGGCCCTACAAGTTCGACGACTTCGTCTCGGGATCCGTCTGGAAGGCGTCGCGCTTCGACGGATACTTCCGCCAGGGCCAGCCCTATCTCGACGCGCTTGAATCCTACACGATGGAGGGCCCCGCGGTCGCCAATGCTATCCAGGCGGGACAGGTCGCCACCGATTTCCGCGGTGTCAGCCCTGCCAGTGCAGAGCGCCTCAAGGGTGCCATGGGCGAGGGCGTGACGGTCAATTCCGGCCCGTCGCTCACTCATTTCCTGGTGACGTTCAATTCGACCAAGCCGCCTTTCGACGATGAGCGGGTACGACGCGCGCTCAATCTCGCCATCGACCGCTGGGGCGCGGCCAAGGCGTTGGGGACGACGACTGAGATGCGCTTCCCTGGCGGCATCTTCATGCCGGGCGGCGCCTTCGCTTCGTCGGATGAGGAGCTGAAGCAGTTCACCGGCTTCGGGGCCGATATCGAGGCATCCCGGGTCGAGGCTCGCCGCTTGCTGAAGGAAGCAGGGCAGGAGAACCTGACCTTCGATCTGACCGTCCGCAACGGACCGCCTATCGTCGTTGATTTCGGCGTGTTCCTCATCGATCAGTGGCGCCAGATCGGCGTGACCGCCAACAACCACGTCGTCGAGACGCCGCCTTGGGCAGCAGCCATCAACAGCGGCGATTTCCAGGCGATCACCGATATCTACTCCGCCTTGCGCGAAGAGCCGACCGAACAGATGACGAAGTATGTTTCGTACGATCAGTCGGCGCGCTCGGCCGGCCGTTTCACCGATCGCGAGTTGGACGGCCTGTGGGTCAAGCAGACGACCGAGACCGACGCGGCCAAGCGTAAGGAACTGCTGCGTGCCTTCGAAAAGCGGCTCTATGAAAAGTCCTATTCGTTGCCGGTGGTCTGGCTGGAGCGTGATGTCGCCATGGCGTCGTCCCTGAAGGGTTGGACATTCAGCCCCAGCAACTTCCTCTACCTCGACCAGTCGTCGACCTGGCTGGCCGAATAGACTAGCGACCTTCAGTTCATCCCCTCCGTCACCGGCGGAGGGGATGTTCCAGTCATGCAAATGCGCTCTGTGCCAGGCGGATGAGATGCACGAGCCGCGGGTTTTCTTCGCCAGCCCGGTAGGCCAAAAGCAGGTCGGTCTCAGCGTCCGCGTCGGCAAGGTCCCTGAAGATCACATTAGGGATCTGGATGTAGGCGAGGCCGGACGGTACGATTGCAATGCCGAGGCCCGCTGCAACCAGCCCGACAATCGTCGTGGTCGACTGGGACTCCTGGACGATGTCGGGCATGAAACCACGCTTGCCGCAGAGTTCGATGAACTGGTCGTAGATGCCGACGCCCATCTTGCGTGGGAAGAAGATGAAGTGCTCGCCGGCGAGATCGGCAATGCGGATTTCGTCCCGATGCCGCAGAGGGTGGGTACCATGCATCGCCACCACCAGCTTGTCCGTCTTGAGCTTGCGGAAGGAGATCGCGGTCGCCAGCTGCTGTCGCGGACGGCGAATGACACCGACATCGAGGTCGCGGTTCTGGATGGCGTCGAGCTGCACCAGCGTCGCAGCCTCTTTCAGCGTCACGTCGATGTCGGGATACTCGAGGCGGAACGCGTGGATCAGTGCTGGAAACGGCGAGAGTAGCGACGACGCTGATGTAAAGCCAATACGCAACTGGCCCGCCTTGCCGCCGATGACGGCTTTCAGGTCCTGCTCGCAGAACTCGACCTTCTCGATAATGCTGCTGGCATGGTTGCGAAGTCGTTCACCGACTTCGGTGAGCTGGACGCGCCGTTGCGTGCGGATGAAAAGCTGGCAGCCGAGCTCCTGCTCCAAATTCTGGATGGCGATGGAAAGCGGCGACTGGGTGATGTTCAGCTTTTCGGCTGCGCGGCGGAAATGAAGCTCTTCGGCCAGCACATGGAAATACTGCAGCTGCTTAAGATTCATGGAACGCCTAGGCCCGATGGGGCAGATTGAGATTTACCGCAAACATCGCTGCGAGTGGATTGTTTGGCAACATGTATCGATTTGCGGTTGCTCGTGAAAGCCGACGTCGCGTTGCCAGGTTTTGAGGTCGGCCAATCAGCGATGTAAACAGGTAGCTGGTGGCTGCCCCGTCGAGGGTCGGAAGGAAGTGATGCCTTTGAGCGTGAACACGATCAAGATGTGGCGCCCTGGTGTCTTGGCCGACACCCTGTTCCTGTGGGCCAACTATCGTGACCATCGTTTTCAGCGGCATTTCCACGAAGAATTTGCCATCGGAATCATCGAGGATGGCTGTCAGGCTTTTGCCTATGACGCCAAGCATCGTGTCGATCTGCCCCGGGGAACTGTTTGCCTGATCTCCCCTGGCATGGTTCATGAGGGCTGGGTGGGAGCCGAAAATGGTTGGACGTATCGGATGTTTTATCCTCCTGCGGCCCAAGTCGGGCAAGCCGCCGAGGATATCTTTGGGACGCCCGACGTTACCTTCAACTCCCCAGCGGTCGACGATCCAGAACTCCATTTGCTGCTGCAGCGGCTTCATCAGATGACGGCCTCTCGCCATCTGCAGGGGCTGGAGTTTGAAACACTGTACCTCGCCGCCATTCGCATGGCTGTCGAACGCCATGCGGGCCGACGTCCTCAAGTAGTCCAAGGTCGACATTGGCCTGCCCTGCGCCAGGTCCGCGATCTGCTCGAAGAACGCTATTGCGAGCCCATCAGCCTGTTTGAGCTAAAAGAGCTGGCCGGTATCAGCAAGTTCCACCTGCTGCGGCAGTTCAGGGCTACTTATGGCCTGCCCCCACACGCCTACCTGTCGCAAGTGCGCGTACGTCGAGCTTCAAGCATGATACTCGCGGGCAATTGCCTGGCAGACGCCGCAGCGGCGGTTGGTTTTGTCGATCAGGCGCACATGACCCACGCGTTCCGTCGCTCTTTGGGCTACACACCCGGCATGTTGCAGGCCACAAGATCCGCAGCCTGAGCAATTTCCTACAAAACATTACGCATGGCCCGGCCTAGAACGAACCGCACGTCGAAGCGATTTCGTTCGCTTGACATTGGACCGGTACGCCATTGAGGAGATCGAGATGACGCGACACAGCTTCTTGGACGACTACAGCGAAGGCGCACACCCAGACATTCTCGAGGCGCTTTTGGTGACCAACATGGTCCAGCAAACGGCCTATGGAGACGATATCTATTCGCAGGAGGCGCGCGGATTGATCCGTCAGCACATGGGTGATGTCGATCCCGACGTCTGGTTCGTTTCCAGCGGCACGCTTGCAAACATCCTGATCATATCTGCGGCCTTGCGATCTCATGAAGCGGTGATCGCCCCGGCAAGCGGCCACATCGTCGTTCGGGAGACTGGTGCGATCGAGGCCACTGGCCACAAGATCATCACTGTGCCTCCTGTTGGAGGAAAACTGACGCCGGAAAGTATTGATGCCGCTCTAAAGGCGAATGCTCACTTTCCGCACATGGCAAAGCCGAGGCTCGTCTATCTGTCAAATGCGACGGAGGTCGGTACGCTCTATACGAAGGCGGAATTGCGCGCGATTTCAAGATTATGCAAGGAGCGGGGGCTGCTTCTGCTGCTGGATGGCGCCCGGCTCGGTGCTGCCCTTTCGGCGACGAGGAACGATCTCACCTTGAAAGATATTGCTGAACTGACCGATTTTTTTTGGATCGGCGGCACGAAGGTCGGCGCGCTCCTGGGCGAGGCAATTGTGATTTCCAATCAAGAGCTGCGCGAGGAGTTCAGGTTCCACATCAAGCAACGCGGGGCGCTGCTTGCCAAAGGACGTGTTTTGGGATTGCAGTTCAGGGAATTGTTCCGCGAAGGGCTCTATTTTGACCTTGCTCGCCATGCCAACGACATGGCCATGCGACTGTCATCGAAAATCTCAAATGCGGGTTACCGCTTCGTAGCTGAAACAGAAACCAACCAGCTGTTTCCAATATTGCCCAATACGCTCATCGAGAAAATCAAGGCCGACTTTGATTTCTATGTTTGGGAGGCCCATGACGAGTCTTCTTCGGTTGTTCGCCTGGTCACTTCATGGGCGACTGAGGAAGCGCATGTCGATGCATTCGCGGCCAAACTGGAAGAGTTTGCTTCATGATAAAAGATGATACTTGAAGCATCCGGCTCAAGCGACGTTCCTCGCCTTGAGCCTCGGGGGGAAAGAGCGGCGAAGGAGATGGATGTCTAGGCAGTGGGAGTCGCGCCATGCAGCGTGGAATCCCTGCCGACACCGTCCGCTCTGTAGAGTTCCCTGGCCAGGTCAATCATGGCTCGAAGTTTAGTCGGGACATGGCGGCGGCCGGGATAATAGAGGCACACACCGTCATAAGGCGGCGTCCAATCGTCCAGTGCCCTGACGAGGCGTCCGGCTGCGATGTCGTCTCGCACCAGCCATTCCCACAAGAATGCCAGGCCTGCGCCGGCGAGTGTCGCTTGATGGATGAGGCTGCTCTCATCAAGCACGAGCCTCCCCGGCACATCGACCTCCATACTTTCACCGCGTCTGGCGAATTCCCAGCGATAAACCCGTCCGCTGGCCATTCGTGCGCGAATGCAATCATGTGAGACAAGATCATGAGGATGTTGAGGTGCAGGACGTCGCTGGAAATAAGCGGGTGATCCAACCACGATCATCCGTTCCTGCCGCGTCACTGGAATAGCGATCATGTCGGGCGGTACGGCTTCGGCCAGGCGGAAGCCTCCATCGAAGCCCTCGCCGATGACGTCGATCAAGGCCCCCTCAGTCGCCAGTTCCAAGGACATCTCCGGGTATCGCCGAAGATACTCGAGCAGCAGCGGTTCCAGCAGCATGCGCGCAGCGCCTAGCGATGTATTGAGGCGCAGCACGCCAGTGGGCCGCGCCTGGGTCTCCTGAGCCTGTTCGACCGCCCGCTCGATGGCGGCCAATGCCGGGCCTATGTCAGCCACGAATGCCACGCCAGCGGCAGTAAGGACGACGGACCGAGTGGTTCGGTTGAATAGACGGACATTGAGGCGGGCCTCAAGTGCCGAAACGGCATGGCTCAGTGCGGATGACGAA
The DNA here is from genome assembly GCF_026521175.1 of Aminobacter sp. MET-1. Classification (NCBI taxonomy): domain Bacteria; kingdom Pseudomonadati; phylum Pseudomonadota; class Alphaproteobacteria; order Hyphomicrobiales; family Phyllobacteriaceae; genus Aminobacter; species Aminobacter sp. MET-1. Next base: position 37,473 of record NZ_JAMSHL010000012.1, read on the forward strand.
ACGCTGAGTTCTCTTGCGGCCGGGCGAAAGCCGCCGAGCCGCGCAATGGCAGTCACGGCTTCAAGTTCGTTGATGCTCGCCTTCATTGTACGAAAATACTCATCAGACTGGTGCTTATTGGTGATCTTATCACACCAGCGCTCTGGAGGCATATCTTCTCTCATCAACAGGAGACAGCCCGATGAGAATGATCGATCGCATCTATGTCGACGGGGAGTTCGTGGCGCCGCAGGGCGATGAGCACTTCGACCTCTTCAATCCCGCAACTGAAGAGAAGATTGGCGAGGTCCGCCTCGGGAACGTCGAAGACGCGCAGGCTGCAATTGCAGCTGCCAAGCGCGCCTTCCCCGCAATGCGGCAGACAACATTGACCGAACGGATTGCCATGCTCCATCGGCTGCGCGATGCGGTACTCGCTCATGCAGATGAGCTCACCGAAGCCATGGCTCTTGAGTATGGAGCCGCACCAAGCTTCCTGGCATTTGCAGCCCCCTACGCGGCTGGAGTGTTCGACGCCGCGGCAAAGACCGTATCCAGCTACCCCTTCACCCGACAAATCGGCAATGCAGAGGTGACGATGGAGCCAATTGGCGTTGTTGCTGCGATTACGCCTTGGAATTCCAGCAACGGCTTCATTTGCTCGAAACTCGCCATGGCAATCGCAGCCGGCACAACCATCGTCATCAAGCCGTCCGAGATGAGCGCGATCCAGACGCAGACCTTGCTCGAGGCGCTCCACGAGGCCCGATTGCCACGTGGGGTGCTGAACGTTGTGAACGGATATGGCAACACGGTTGGCGCCGAACTCAGCAGGCATCCCGATGTCGCGAAGGTCACCTTCACGGGTTCGACCGGAACTGGCCGCGCAATCCTTCGGGCAGCAGCAGAGACGTTCAAGCGCGTGACGCTGGAGCTCGGCGGCAAGGGGCCACAGGTCATGCTCGACGACGCCAATCTTGATGAAGCGCTTCCGCACATTCTGGCTGCCGCTTTTCGCAACAGCGGGCAAGCCTGCATAGCCGGCACACGGCTGCTGGTGCCCGCTTGGCGCCTGGACGAGGTCTGCGCGCGACTGCGCCAGGTGGTGTCAGCGATGAAGGCCGGACCGTCCAGCGACCCAACCAGCGACATCGGGCCGATGGTCAGCGCGAGGCAATGGGAACGAGTTCAGTCGTATATCCGTCTCGGGCTGGATGAAGGGGCGACGCTGATCGCTGGGGGAGCAGGCCGACCCGAAGGGCTCGAGCGGGGCTGGTTCGTGAAGCCGACCGTCTTTGGCAATGTGACGAACGATATGCGCATTGCCCGTGAGGAGATCTTCGGGCCGGTGCTAAGCGTGATCGCCTACGAGAATGAGGACGATGCCGTGCGGATCGCCAACGACACGGAGTATGGTCTGCAGTCCTACGTGGTCGGCGCGAACGAGACCGAGATGCGGCGCGTTGCCCGTCGACTTGAAGCCGGGCGCGTGCTGCTGAACGATCAGGCTGGCGACTATTCCGTGCCTTTCGGCGGCTTCAAGCATTCGGGCATTGGCCGCGAGTTCGGCTCATTCGGCCTGGATGCCTTCCTTGAGCCGAGAGCAATTGTGGGCTGAACTGAAGCCGCCTGCGATTGCTGTCCCCGCGTCACGGTTTGATGCGCGACCGATGCGGCGAGAGGGATGCTCGAGCCAAAGGCCGATTGCGACGTCAGGTCGATGTCGGCACATCGCACAAGCCGATCGCCAATCAGCCCGTCATGCCTGCAAACCGCTTTCGATATTCGGCAGGGGTTACGCCGACATGCCGGGCGAAGGCGCGGCGCAGTGTATCGGCATCGGAAAATTCGCTATTGGATAGGCAGCGGTTGCGCGTGCTTCACTTGGCCCAGTGCAAAGCTCGACTCGATCGAGGCGACGCCTTCCAGCAAGGCTTCATAGGCTTCCAGGTCCTTCACCACGATCCGCAACAGATAGTCCCGCTGGCCGGTCATCAGATAGCACTCGACGATCTCCGGCCAACTCTGAACGGCTTTTGCGAACCGGTCGAGTTCTTCCTCACGTTGGCGCTCCCGCTTGATCGAAGCGAAGACGCTGATGGGCAGTCCGACTTTCACCTGGTCGACGACCGCCACATAACTCCTGATCACGCCTGTCGCCTCTGCGGACCCTGCGTGCACATGGCGACGGCGACAATCCCACCTGCTCGCTCAGCTGTTCGCTTGTCGCATGCGCATTGGACTGTAGGATCGCCAGGATTCTTCGGTCGATCTCATCGATCGCTAGTTTTGACATGTTTGGTCCATTTGAGTCTGAATGGCGACAGAATGAGCTAGGTCGGTAGTGGTCGCGCTGATCGCTTCCCGACCAATCGCAGCTATCCCGCCGTCGGTGCCTGATAGCCGCCGCCCGTCTGGAATCGGCCCCCAATACAGACATCGACGGCTCGGAGCGCGCCCAAGAAGAGTGAGGGCGACATCGATTCGGCCCGCTGGATGTCAACGCGAGGAGGCCTTATCACTTCACCCGTAGACACAGCACCGCGTCGAAATCCTTAACCCGCCCCGACTCGGAGAAGTCCTCGGCAGCTGCGGATGCGCGGCTGTCGCTCGTCGTCTGCGTGGAAGACGACGGTGGACAGTTACCGTTTCAACCGCATTTCGAGGGGTCGCACGAACCACGGAACCGCTGATCGGCCAAGCGTGGCACGCGGCCCTGGTAAACAATAGATGGGTGGGAGAGGTGCGATGGGAAAAGACGCGTATGATCGCTTCGGTCACGATAGTCCCTTCGACCTTCGCTCGGCACGCAAGACCGATACCTAAAGGTGCGGTACAAGCATCCGCCAGCAGTACACGGTCGCATGCCCCGGTCTATTTTTTCACATAGGCGCCTGGCGATCGTCCGCCCTTTGGAGCCTTGGCATCCTTGGAGCGTTCCGAGATTGCTGGCCCGGCCCCGGATGTTTTTTGGGGATCCGGACTAGGGGTTGGGTGGCCGCGAGTGCCGACCTTTGCCTGCGCCATTCGACTTTGAAGCTTTCATATGCTGTCTCCGCTGGCTCGGGCTGAGTTCACGCTTTGCGGTTCCGGAAGAGCTCTTCTTCTTCGTCACGCTGAGCTCCACCCAAGGCTGCGGCAGCGCTGGCAATAAACGCGCCGATCACCAATGAGAGCGCTCCCACCAAGGCCAAAGCGGCTGCGGCCTTTCGACCAGTATCTGCCGCTTCCTGCGTCTTCTGCTTGGCGGCGTCGACTTGGGCCAACACCGCGTCTACCCGCTTGGCAGCGTCCGGCTGCGAAAGTCCTGTTCGTGCGGCAACGAGCATCTCGAGGTAGCTTTTGTCTTCAGCCGAGACTTGGCCGTTGATCGCGCTGGTCACGAGAATTCGGCCAGCCTGCGAGACCGCGGCTGCATCTCCTTCAGCGCCCGGCCCAGTCAGTCGAGCTGGATCGGTGGAACGGAAAAGCGCATCGACAAAGTATGAGGTGGGATCATTCTGTCCTGCGCCATTTGATGTCGCGCCGGCGGACGCGCCCATGGCGGCTCCCGAGGCTACGCTGGACACGGCCTGAACGCCCGTTCCTACGACAGAAGAAAAAGCGGAGGCGAGAAGAAATACAACGAGAAGCGTCGCCAGCGCCCAAGTAAGGAAGCCATGGGCGGTGTCGCGGAAGAATGTCTCATTGGTGTGGATCCCAACCCATTTCGTCCGAAGCCTGCCAGTCAGGTAGCCGCCGAGGCCTGCGGACAGCCACTGAACGATCACCAGCCACACCGCAGTCGATGCCGCGAGACTGGTCAGGGAGACGCTCTGGGATGGCCACGGCGAAACAGCTGTGAAACCGAGTCCTGATCCAAGCAACATCAAAAGCAGGGTAGTGGCTGCAGCGGCGACTGCGCCCGCAATCACAGGGCCCCAACTTACGGCAGACGACGAGGATTCGGAGGAGCTGCCGACGTCTTGTTCGGCGATGACATCGTCTCGAACCAGTGACATGGCGATGCCTCCTATCGCATGAAAAGTAGAAGCAGGATGATTATCGGAATTGGCACGCCGAGGAGCCAGAGAAGGATTCCGCGACCCATGTTTTCCTCCATAGGAATACGGGGACGACCTGTGCGACACGCCGAGGCCGTTCCAATGTGGTGGAAGAAGGAAGAGCGGGAACGGAAAAAGGTTCCCTGTGTCGAGCGCCCAACGGGAAGTCACATGGCGATTTCGGCGCGCGATCATCAGCCAGAAAATTGCAACCATGCCCGCAAAGGCAGGCAAGCCTGGGGCGAACCAACAGCCAAAAAACGCGTGTCACGTTTTGGCAGCTGTTGGCCATTCCCCTTTGCGCCGAGGACCAATCGTAGCATTCCATTTGCAGGCTATGGTTGCTGCCGCGATCGCTCCAAGCAAAAGACGAAAAAGTTCCTACGAGGATAAGCTGCTTCGAGGCACCGACAGCTGGCCGATTTGCGGGCATCGTTTGCGTCCCGGCCACGGAACCATCTGCCAGCAGACGGATTTCCGAATGACTTGGCAACTTGAGCCGGGTGCGGGCGCTGGCGAACCGCGTAGTGAGGCAAATGACCAAACTCGAGGAAAAGCACCAAAATTTGCTCGATGAAGTACGAATGCTGGTTCTGGGCGTTGAAGTCTTGCTCGGTTTCGGCTTCCGTGCCTTCCTGGAACCAAGATTCAACAGGCTGCCACCGGAGACACAGATCGAGAAACTCTGTGCGTTGTTGCTTCTCGTGATGACCTTTGCCTTGTTGGTGTCTCCGATTGCCGATCATCAGATCCGAGAGGGCGGGGAGATAACACAGGGTGCGTATGGCTACGCAGCTACAATCATGGCGTTGGCATTAGCCCCATTTGGAGCATCGATGGTTCTCGATGGGAGGGTTGCCTTGGAAGCATCGTTGCAATCGTTCTTGCCAGCAATGACGGTGGGAGCGACTGCGGTTGTGGCAGTTTGTTTATATGGCCCCATAGTTCTCAGAAGAGGGAACGCCAAGATGGCTGAGGAGAAACTGCCAACATCCGTTTCGACCAAGGTCCGACAGGTATTGACAGAGGCGCGCGTGATCCTTCCAGGCGCTCAGGCATTGCTGGGGTTCAGCCTTATCGCAACCTTGATGGACGGTTTTGAAAAGCTGCCTTTATTGGCGCAGCGGATCCATATCCTGGGCCTTTTGTCGGTGGCACTGGCCGTGATAATCTTGATGACACCTGCTGCCTATCATCGACTGGCTGAACAGGGCGAAGATACCCAGAGCTTTCATCGGATCGCCAGCGCACTTGTCCTCGCTGCCTTGGTGCCGCTTGGTTTCGGGATAGCGTGTGGGGTGTATGTGGCGGTCGCAGCGACGATCCATTCCGCGATTTTTGCAATCCTTGCGGCGGGTGCGGTCTTTGCCTGTCTGCTCGGCTTTTGGCTGGGCTTTCCCTTGGCCAGGCGTTTTCGACACCGCTGAATTACAGAAACGGTGAAACGCCCATGCCAAGAACAGCTAAAGCCATTGTGGCTGTTGCCAGCCATCCCAGGACCCTAAGGGTCCTGCCAATGACAAACTGTTTCATGATCTTGGAATCCGAAGCCAGAACCATAAGGATCGCCATGATCGGTACGGCGACAACCCCGTTGATGACTGCGCTCCAGAACAAAGCCTGCATCGGTTCGACCGGGGTGAAATTCAAACCCATGCCAATAAGCGTCGCCAGCACGACGGTCATGTAGAAGGCTTTTGCCTCCCGCGGCTTTCGCGACAGGCCGACGGGCCAGTGCCCCGCTTCACCCACGGCATAGGCGGCAGACCCTGCCAGCACAGGCACAGCAAGCATACCGGTGCCGATAATCCCGACGGCAAAGACCAGCGACGCGAATTTTCCGGCGACAGGCTCCAATGCCTTGGCGGCTTCTACCGAACTGGTGATGCTGGTAACACCCGCGGGATGAAGAGTTGCTGCCGTGGTGGTCATGATCGCCAGGGCTATGAGATTAGACAGACCCATTCCGATCAGCGTGTCGAGTTCAATCCGCTTTCGTGCAGGTTTGGCCTCGGCAGGGTGCTCGACCAGGGGTTCCTTCTTTGGCTTTTCCTTCAGGTCTTCCGCCTCTTGGGAAGCCTGCCAGAAAAAGAGGTATGGGCTGATCGTCGTGCCGAAGATCGCGACTATAAGAGACAAAAATTGAGGATCAGCTGTGATCTTGGGGAGGAAAAGCCCGCGAAGAAGCTCTGTCCAATCGATTTCCACCACGAACAGGGTTGCCATGTACATCAAGAGCGTCAGGCAGAGCCACTTGAGCACCGACACATAGCGCTTGTACTTTAGCATCACCTGTAATGCGATGGCGATGGCGCCAAAACATGCAACGTAGAGCAACGGATATCCGCCCAGAATCAAGGCCAGTGCATCTCCCATCGCCCCCAGATCTGCTCCGATATTGATTACGTTGGCGACGAGCAGCGGCACGATGAGGCAGTAGACGGCCCAACCGGGATAGCTGCGTGCAATGTTGCCAGCCAAACCGTGGCCGGTCGTTCGACCGACCCTCGCGCTGATCATTTGAATTGCCGCCATCAGCGGATATGTGAGAACCAACGACCAACTGGGGGCATAGCCAAATTGCGCTCCCGCCTGTGAATAAGTGGCGATGCCGCTCGGATCGTCATCGGATGCGCCAGTCAGAAGGCCAGGTCCAAGGAGCTTCAATAGTCTGGGTTTGCTCGGTTCGACCACAGGGTCGCGGCGTTTTGCTTCGGGTGAGTCTGACATGGAGGCGTGCGTCCTCGCGACGGCACCCCTCTCTGCCGTCCAACAGTTTGTGTTTCCGCTGCTGGACACACAAACTCGGACATCCGCTATCGGTTCCAGTACATGTTTTGATCGTGGGTCGCGACCTGAACCACACCGGACGTGGGCAAACCTGACCGGTCGGCCCATGCGAAGGCCCGAGGGAAGAAACTTGCGAGCTATTCTCCGGCACGCAGAAAAACGACCAGGCATTCCATGGCAGTTGCGGAGAATCTGAGCTCTACATTCTCGAACTCGCAGCGCTCCTTCCCATCTGCGTGGCCGTTGACAAGGAACTCGACCTGGAAGCGCGATCACGTTTTGGCTCAGTAAGGAACCTTATCGTGGAAAGGGTCTTGGGTATCACGCGGTCGGCATCCCGTCGGCTGTTCTTACAAGGAGAAGCGATATGCCCAATCAAGGTAGCCACGGCCAAGGCGGCAGCAGCGAACAGCATCGCAAAGCGGGCGAGCAGAGCCACAAGAACGACGACAGGAAGCAGGCCAGCAGCGGCCGTGAGAGCGGCGGCAGTAAGAACTCGTCAGACAGTGACAAGCGTGGAGCCAGTGGTCGTGGCGATGATCGGAAGCGGTGAGGTGCAGGCAATGCAAGGACGCGAAAACTTCGACAATCCCGACGATCGTTATGAAGGGCACGAAGGAGTTCCTGGTAGGGACCAGACCAAGCCCCCTGCAGAAGACCAGCCTTTGCCTGACACAAATGACGAACCAGACGATGCTGATGCCGAAGGCGAGAACGAACCTCTCGACGAAGATATTGACCAGACCGACGGCGATCCCCGCCGTCCCGAATGAGGAATGGCAGGCCGTCTGCTTTGCAGGCGGCCTCATTTTTTTGGGCCTTGGGAGCGGGCGAAACAACCGGGGAGGAGACATCGAATTCGGTAAATGACGAAATGTCATAGGCTATATGGCGGACGGCAAATGAGAACCGCCGAGTGCCACGTTAAGCCAGGGCGCATCTTTCGTTATCTCGCGTCTCGATTGAGCGAACCGAATCGACAAGGGGCTGGCGGCAGCGAGCTAATGAAACTGACAGGTGGGCGCATGGCATGCGCTGCCAGGTCGTCGAAGATGGCGCGCATTGGGGGTTTGCCGACATCGGGCATTTCAGCTGTTTGCAAAAAATGGCAGGGCATGATGTCGAGTAGCGGGTAATGTCGGCCCTTGCCAAGGACATTGCCGGCTTGAACTTTTTGCGCGGAATTCTGACTGCATCCATGCTCGGTTGCGCCGTCAGCACGTCGTGTCATGCGAATGCGTCCGCCGGGGTCTATGAACAGGCTGAAGCTCTTGGCCGTCAGTTGACCGAGCAATACATAACTGGTGTCCCGAGAGCGTCGCGTCCGTGGCGCCTTCCGGCTTTGATTTGATGGTCGTGGCACCGTCTTCGGTGATTAACCCGAGGCCACGATCATGGTTCCCGGCCCTATTGCCGACAACGGGGCGCGGCCAGCAACAATCTGCATCTTGCCATGACCTGGAACCTTTCCCATGAGCGCGCTGTTCATCATGTTCCAACGCCAAGGGAGACAGCCAATGGTCCGACCCGAAAAACAAGAGATCGAGGAACTCGAGCACCGGTTTTGGCGGATGATCGTGGACAAGGATGTCGAGGGGTCAGTTTTGATGCTGACGTCCGAATCCATTGTTACCGGCGCGCGAGGAACTGTCATGCTGACGCATAGCGAGTATCGCGCCATGGCGCGGCAAGGCGAGGGCATGTGGCAACTCAAGTCCTTCCGTCTTGACGATGTGAAAGTGACATTCCCTTCAGACGATGTGGCCGTAATAGCCTATGAGGTGACCGGGGAGATGGAGGTCGATGGCGAGGCGCTGACGCTGAAAGCTGCCGACGCCACCACCTGGATACGGAAGGAAGGCGAATGGTTGGCAGCGCTGCACACCGAATCGGTTCTGGGGGATCCCTTTGGGCGCGATCGACTGGCGTGATCCACTTCGGCCCCGTACGACCGCTGGCGAATGGCGGGGCCGAAAGCTTGAGAGATCGCTAACTTGATAGAGTGCCTGACTGCACGGCTTTCTGCTCTATGATTTGCCCGTAAATCTCTGCCGCGCCCCAGGCGGCGGCAGCGAGGACGAGGGCTATCACAAGAACAAGCAATACCTGATAACCGCGGCGCCCCTGACGAGCTTTCCAGGCGGGGATATTCTTAGCCATGGTGTTTCTCCATACGGTTCGTAGACGACCACCTGACTTTCGAACCGCTCTGCATTCATATTGTTCCATTGGTCCTTGTCTCCCGAACTGAAACCATTGGCGCGTTGGCGCGTTGGGCAACGACCGTGGCCTGGTCGGCATGAGGGAAGCAGAACAGGATGTCTGTCTCTGTTTCTCGCAAAAAAAAGCCGGGAAGCATCCACCCTCCGGCCGGTGGCATTCACAGGAGAACACGAGTATGGCCAGCCGAATCCGCGAACGGCGATGGGCATTCGAGACTGGGAAGCGAATTCCCCTGGAACGAAAAGGGCCCGATCCGAGTGATGAGTTTTCCTTGGACGCTGCCGGGAACAATGAGCCTGTTGACGCCTTTGGAAACACAGCTCCAGTGAATGAGCCGGCTGAAAAAGTTGGACATGGCGACGGCAAGAACCCTCCGGGCTACGCCGAGGACATTAGCGGCGAACCTGGCAAAAGCGATCAGCCGGGCTACAGGATGAAGAGGGCCGCTTCTGGCAATCATGAGAGCTAGCCCGTGGACAAACAGGCAAGCATCGGGGAACATTTCCCGGTTCAACGGTTGGCAAGCCTGCCGTGCGCGGAAATTTCCGCGGCTGCCAGTTTGCATGTCGGCGCTTCTTGACAGATTCAATGCTTGAACTGCCCAGCAGCATCTCGAAGCATGGTGCGACCCTGTTCTGGGATCGCTCGGCGTTGGAGGTCGCGTTTGAGCTCATCGGCTTTGAGTTTTGTGTCGATGGGGTCGGGGGGATCATTGTCGAAACGGAAGCCTATTGCCCCGACGATCCCGCTTCCCACAGCTACGGAGGGCAAACGCGCCGGAACGCTGTCATGTTCGGACCGCCAGGCCACGCCTATGTCTACCGCTCGTATGGTCTCCACTGGTGTCTCAATTTCGTCTGTCAGCGCGGAAGCGCGGTATTGCTGCGCGCCCTTGAACCCAGATGCGGCCTCGATCGCATGTTCGAGAGGCGCAAGATCACCTCATCACGTCAGCTATGTTCGGGTCCCGGGCGTCTATGCCAGGCTCTTGCAATCGATGAATCTTACAACGGGGCATCTTTGATGAATGACAGGATTTTCCTTGGCCCGCCAGCCGGCAACGTGCCTGTTGCATCAGGAACTCGTATCGGAGTTTCAAAGGCAGTCGACAAGTTGTGGCGCTTTGGGTTCGCCGGCTCCCCATATCTTAGCAAACGTTTCGTACAGCCTTCCGCTTGACTGCACCATTGCTGTTCGCGGGGCGCCTGGCTGACATGCGAGCGGGCCGTACGTCGGAGGTGATCAGTGCCGGTTCCCGCCCTGCGGCGCTTGCCGAACCTCCTTAGGTCACCTTGTTGGCCGATCGGATGGTCGCGAATTTGCTGCGGCCGCCTCAAGTCCTGGCGGAGCTGTGCCTGCGCCTTATGCGCTGCGTTCTTGGTGAATGTGCTCAGCTGTCCGTTTGTCTACATCTGGTCGTTATAGGCTTCTTTTTGTTGACCCACGGCACGGGCCAATACGGAAAATGGCGGCATTTCGCCATGTGTATGCCGGCTTGCCAATTGCAGCAGTCGTATTGGAAAATTGATCGCGTCCCTGTTTGCAGGAGACAGGCTCTCCGAACGCTCCTCGCTCGTCTGGCCAGACTCGACCTTGCGGAGCGCTAATTCAACCTCTTCCTGGGACAAGACGCCTTTGCGTACGAGAATCTGGTTGAGGGCTGCGACCGCCATGACGAGGCCCTCAAGTTGAAGGTTGGCAACATTCATAGTCTTCTCCTTCATGTCTTTTTGGAAGAGCTGCCTCGTAGCTCTGGAGGAAGGCAAAATGGCGTTAATCCAGAAAGGCCATAAGTTGTGAAAAGGGGTGGCAGTCGGGCGCGCAGCTGTCTGATGAAGCAATGGCGGCGATGGTCATGAGACATGCCAGGCTCACCGCAACCCCCGTGGCTGCCATCGCAATCATCCTTGAATCTTGACGATGCCATGCGACCCAACCTGCTCCGGCGAAGGCCCACAGCAGATACAATGTCGCGGTTACGGCCAGTGCCCAGATCGTCGTCATGACAACTCTCCCGGTAGGCATGCGATCGGGCAACGCCAAACTGTCGCGGTTGTTCCATCTCGGTCGGGCAGGCAGGGGAAGACAGGAAAACAAATAATGCAACCTTGGCTGGATTTGCTCGTTGGTCCCACCAGAAGGGACCCAACAGCAAGGAGAACGTCATGAGAAAGCTGATTATCTCGCTTGGAACGCTTGCTCTGTTGACCGGCGCCAGTTTTGCCGCAACAGCAGAGGGCACTGTCCGGGAGTACATACCCGAGACCAAGGTGGTTACACTTGAGGATGGCAAAAGTTACACCATTCCTCAGGACGTGGCTGTTCCTGCAGGATTGGCTCCTGGCGTCAAGGTCTCCATCAATCTTGACGATGACGATATAACCAAAGTCACGTCGGTGACGTTGTCGCCTGGCTAGGCGAGTGGGCTAACCCCGTCGGCGCTTTGCTGGCGGGGTTCCAGCTTCTTGCTAATTCAGGACATGGTCGGCGTTGTTGACAAGAGTAACCAGCCCCGGCGCGTCCACCAGCAGCGCCGCATCCTTGATTTTCAGCCATTTTCTGCGCCGCTGATTGCTTTCCTTCCAATCGTTCAGGACTTTACCCACCTCCATCGGGAACAGATGAACGTCGACGGGGACGAACCCTTTGGGCAATCGCTTCCAGTACCGATACGTGCCCATGGGAATGTCCGATATGCGCCCGACGACACCGGTTTCCTCCCGCGCCTCGCAGGCGGCGGCAGCGGAGGCCGATTTTTTCTTTATCGGCCACCCCTTGGGAACGACGAACCGACGTGTCTCACGCGGTAATGAGCAAGATACGAAGACAGCCATCCCGGTCTACCTTGTAAGGCAGTGCTCCCACCTGAAAGGTAGGCTTGCCCTTGATGGCTCTGCGGATTGCGCGTCTCTTCCTCTTTTTCATGATCGCAATCTACAGGCTTGCCGCTCCTTTGCGGATACGTTTGGCTCCCAAGGCCTCGAGGGCAAGGCGTACATATCTGAGCTCGGCCTGCCAGCCGTCGTCGCTGTTCATCGAGCTCTCCGATGCAGCTCGTTGCAGGGCCCGAGCATCGTTCTCCAGATGGCGTAGACGCTGAATCTTGATGTCCTTGGAGGCGAATGGATCTTCGACGATCTTGCGGATTTTTCGTTCGCAGGGGGTGTCCATCTGCATCTCCCAACTTGTCCTTGCATGAGAACGACAATGGAGACCGAGGCTCTTGGTTCCGCCGTCGGGTTGGGCAGAGGCCCTGCGTCCCGCCGAGGCCCCTGCATCGGTGGAGTGCCCGGCCAAGAGTTGGAACCAACCCGGTCGACCCTCATTAGCTTCCTGGGACCGTAATCGATCAGGAGAAGTATGATGCGATCAATTCTCATATCGAGTGCAATTGCCCTGAGCTTGAGTCTCGCCGGTTCGAACGCCTTCGCCCAGACCCAGCAGCCCATGGAAGGTGGCGCCCCGGCCACCAAATGCGCGCCAGGATCCAAGGACAAGGGATGTGTGACCCCCGAGGGCAAGTCCGAGCAGGGGGCCCCGGCAAAACCCCAAAAGCCGGCGTCGGGGCAGTCGGGCGAGGCGGCCAAGCCAACGCCCGATCAGATGCAGCAGGGCACGGCAGGCCAGTCTGCCCAGGGCAAGTCCGATAGAACCAAGAAGACAGAGCCCGCACAAGGTGAGGCTGCTACGCCGACCAAGCCTGAAAGCTCCTCGTCCGGACAGGCTGCGCAACCGACCCCGTCTCAAGGCGCGCAGACAAAACCTGCCCAGACAAATGGTAGCGGCTCAGGAACCTCGACATCGACAACGACAAACGTGACCAACACGAATGTCACGGTTGAACAGAAGACCGAAATCACCAAGGTAATCAAGGAAGAGCGCAGCAAGCCGGTTCGTGTCACGTTCGACGTGAACGTCGGCGTCGCTTTGCCGCAAAAGGTCAAGGTGAGTCTGCGTCCGCTTCCGGCACGCATCATCAAGATCGTTCCGGCATATCGTCACTATCTCTACTTTGTGCTCGATGATGGGCGCATCGTGATCGTCGAACCTTCGACGTTGAAGATCGTGCTGATCCTTGTCTGACCTTGTCCAGACAAGGCCTGCCGGCAACGCCGGCAGGCCTTGGAAACGCAGTCCATATTGCTGTTAATCAGCCATTGCGTGGATCAAAGCCTTTCCATCCCTCATCTTCATAGCTTTTCCTGCGAGCGGCTACGTCGACGAACGTAGGCCGATTGAGGATTTCTCGGGTCTTGTTGACCATATCGTCGGATACGCGGGCGACGACAAGGGTGCCGCCGCGTCTGATGCCTTCCGCATAGATGTCGGCATCTTCGGCAGCTACGCCCGACGCCATAAGCGCGCCGATTACCCCGCCGGTTGCGGCACCAGCCGCAGCGCCCGCAGCCAACCCGGCCGCCGTCGTCGCAAGCCAGCCCGCAGCAACCACAGGCCCCAGGCCCGGGATTGCCATGAAGCCGAGCCCGGTAAGCAGGCCGGTTGCGCCGCCCAAGGCCGCACCCAGGCCAGCGCCTTCGGCAGCTCCTTCTGCGGCTCCCGAGGATGGCTCGTCCCCGAAACGGCCGTCAGCATTGCCTGTCACAATGCTCAGGTCGTCGGCGGGAACACCTGCCATTTCGAGCTCGCTCACGACGTCCCTGGCGTCGTCATGATTGTCATAAAGTGCCGACAAGGTGTGCATGTTCATACTCCAGTGCTATTTGGTTCCAACCGAGACGTTTCCGCGAAAATCCAGCGCGACCGGCAATGTCTCGCCGTCCTTCTGCGCCGTGCCTCGCCAGATTCCGTTGTCGTCCTTGGCGAGTGCCGATACCTTGGCAAAGCCTGCCGCCTGTATGCGCTCCTGGGCCTGGGTTTCGGTGAAACTGTTGGCGCCAGCCTCCGGCCCCGACGTTCCTGAATTGACTGCCGCCCTCGCTGGCAAGGCGGCAGCGATCCTGTCGATCTCTTGCTTATGCTTTTGCAAGGTCGGCAGAACCTCAGTGGCGAAGTTTTTCAACGCAGCGTTTTCGCCCTGTTTCGAGTAGCCCTGAAAAAGGGAAACCGCGTCGCCATGGGCCTGTCGTTGCGCCTCGACATAGCTCGCATCGAAGGCCGGACCGGCGCCGACAGTATTGAGTTTGTCCAACGTCGCCTTTTGCTGGGCATCCAGCGTCGCAGGCAGGGTCAGTTTCTCGGCGCCCGCAATCTGAGCCAGCTCCTTGTTTGCCGCGCCATGGTCAGCAATCATCATGTCGGCAAACTTGCGTATCGTTGTATCGGCGGCTGACTTGCTCGCCAGTTTGCTGGTCTCGACCTCAAACAGGCCGCCAGTAGCTGCCTTGTCCACGAACTGCTGGGCGTTTTCGGCGGCGAGCAGCGGTGCTGCCGATAGAATAAGACCGGCCAGCGCCGGGATCATAGGAACGGTTTTCATGGGAAGCTCATCCTTGTTGAACCACGTGTAGACCCAACCTGTCGGGCTGCTAATGGTTCCGAACCCAATGCTTCACTTCGAACCTGGACGGTGGACGAGCGTTGGGATCAGACGGGCGAGCTTCGGCTTTCGTGAAACACGGACGTGTCGATAAGGGAAGCGTCCGCGGATGCTGCGATTGAAGACCTTTTGCAGAGGCCCTGCAAAAAGGCCAGATAGAGATCAAGAGGAACGCCCTGATAGTCATACCGCCTGCCACTGGCAGCAAACCGGATCGAGTGTTCTCTGGGGCTTCGGCGTCGTAGCTGATGTCTTCAATGGAAGCCGAGAGCATCGACCGCCCCTGCCTCAGCTGGCCTGGCGCTTGAACTGCAGCGGTGTCGCCGCCGAGCGAAAATCTCCCCACGGATCCCGCGCGATCGAGGCCAGGCGCGTTGGTGTGTTCTCGACGGTGAAGTAGCCCGGCCCGATTGACGGACTGAGTTCGTCCCAGCCAAGGGGCATCGATACCGCAGCACCCGGACGGGCCCGCGTCGAATATGCCGCAACAGCAGTGGCTCCCCGCTGATTGCGCAGATAGTCCACGAGGATCTTGCCCTTGCGCTTCGATTTGGCGATCGTTGCCACATAACGGTCCGGCGCATCATGCGCCATGGCCTCTGCAACGTCCTTGGTGAAGGCCTTTACGCTAGCCCAATTCGCCTTCGGCTTGAGTGGCGCTACCACGTGAAGCCCTTTTCCGCCAGACGATTTTACGAAGGCGTTTAGACCTGCTGCCGACAGCCTTTCTCGGGTCTCTTCGGCAGCCAGGATTACCGCCTCCCAACTCACATCCTCGCCGGGGTCTAGATCCATTGTCAGCATGTCCGGATGTTCCAAGTCGGCAATGGCAGCTCCCCAGGGATGAATCTCGAGCGTTGCCGACTGCACCAGCGCCATCAAACCATCGAGGTCGTGGATGCCGATCATAGGCTCATCTCTGGGAGACTTCGGGTCGCGCACAAGAGCAATCTTGGGGTTGAGGCCTTTCCAGGCGTGTTTCTGAAAGAATTTCTGACCATTGATGCCCGTCGGGCAGCGCAGCAGGGCGAGGGGGCGCGCAACAACGAACGGCGCCATGTGGCGCCAGACCTCGGCATAATAATCGGCAAGCCCTTCTTTCGTGACCCCGTCGTCGGGCCAATAGAGCCGGTCAGGGTGTGTCAATCTTACGGTTCGACGAGGCTCGCCCTCGACTGAGAGCGCCGCCTTTTTTGTTTCTTGGACTATCTCTTTCGCTGGTTTGTCCTCACGGAGACCTCGGAACGAGGCATGTCTCAGGATTCCGTCAGCGGTCCAGGCGCGGAACTCGACTTCGGCCACCAGATCGGGCTCGACGAACCTGACTTGCCTGGCTTCGTCGGCCGATAGCCGACGGGCGAACGGGCTGTCAGAAGTTCGCTCCTTTTCAAGCTTTTTGTAGAGCGAGAGGGCTGTCGCGACCGAGTATCCCGTGCCGACTTTGCCCACATACCGCAGTTGATCGTTTTCGTAGACTCCGAGAACAAGGGAACCGATCGCCTGTTTCGTGGTGGTCGAAGGGACGTAGCCTGCGATAACGAACTCCTGCCTCTCAGAGCATTTTGACTTGAGCCAGTTCCTGCTTCGACCGGAGCGATAAGGCGCATCCTTCAGCTTGGACACGATCCCTTCCAGGCTGAGCCTGCAGGCATGGCGCAATATCAAGTCGCCGTCCTCTTCGAAATGAGTGCTGAACCTGAGTGGTTCGACGGCATCGCCCAACAGCTTTTGCAGCAGTTGTTTTCGGGTCACAAGAGGCACTCTTGTGAGATCCCGCCCGTCGAGATGCATCAGATCGAAAGCATAAAACGCAAAGCGATCGGTGCGTCCCTGGCTCAGATCATCCTGCAAGGCGGAAAAGTCAGAGGCTCCGTTGCCGGCCTCCACTACCAGTTCGCCGTCGATGATCGCCGTTTTCACGTCAAGGGCCGTGAGCGCTTCGAGAATGGGCTTGCCGAACTTCCCCGTCCAGTCGAGCCCGCTTCGTGTCAGCAGCTTCGTGTCCTTTGTGTTGACATGGGCCTGCAGGCGATAGCCGTCGAACTTGATTTCGTGGACCCATCTCGTGCCTTCGGGCGCGGACGCAACAAGGGTAGCGAGCGCAGGATCGACAAAGTCCGGCATCTCAGCCAGTTTGGCCTTTTTCAGGTCGTTGGCGCCAATCGTACTTGAACCTGCGGCCTCGTCTTTGCTCCTTCTGATCCTGCCTGTCTTTGCCGACCATCCGGGCGCTTCCCGTTCGATTTCGAAAAGGCCGCGCCCGCTCGCAACCGATTCAGGTCGCTCGTCCAGAATGTCAGGCTCGTCATGGGTCCTTGCAGCGTCGTCATCGCCTTTGATGAGCAGCCAGTTGTTCCGCTTTTCGCGGGGCTTGCTCGCCATGCGGACCAGATGCCAGCGACCGGCGAGCTTTTCCCCTTCGAGCTCGAAATCCAGGTGCCCTTTGGCAAATCCACGTTTTGCATCGCCGATCGGCGACCAGCTGCCGCGGTCCCACAAGAGCACCGTGCCCCCACCATACTCACCTTTGGGTATGGTTCCTTCGAAGCTTCCATATTCTAGCGGGTGATCCTCGACCTGAACTGCGAGACGCTTTTCTCCAGGCACCAGGCTCGGGCCTTTGGTGACGGCCCAACTCTTGAGAACGCCATCCATTTCCAGCCGGAAATCATAGTGGAGACGGCTGGCGTCATGTTTCTGGACGACAAAGCTGTGGCCAGACTTCCTCGCTCGTCGCCCCCTTGGCTCCAAGGTCGCGCCAAAATCGCGCTTGCTTCTATAGGTTTCGAGTCCCATCTCTAGCTCACCTTTTTCCGGGACGACGTGGACTTGCCGACGTTTTTGACCTCGGGCTTGCTACGCGCTCTCTTCCGATCTTTCGTGCCTGCGCTTTGGCGCAGCGCCTCCATTAGGTCGACTACCTTGCCTTGCTCGCGTGGCTTGGGTGGAGTTATCTGTTTCCCCTCCATCTTGGCCTTCACCAACTCAGAGAGCGCAGCCTCATAGCGGTCGTCGAAGGCCTTCGGATCGAACGCGCCCTGTTTGGTTTTGATGATGTGTTTTGCCAGATCCAGCATCTCGCCCTTGATCGTGAAGCTCCTGACGTCGTCGAAAGCCTCCTTGGCGGGCCGAACCTCGTACTCGAAGTTGAGCGTCGTCGCGATCATACCACGGTCCTGGGCGCGGATAAGAAGCGTGCGAACCCGCCGGAAGAGTAGGGCATGGGCTATTGCCGCGACGTTCTTTTCCCTCATGCCGTCGCGAATGAGCGAAAATGCGTCCAGTGCATTCTTGTCGGCTGGGGCGAGATAATACGGTCTGTCGAAATAGACGTCGTCGATGTTTCCGCAGCGAAGAAACGCATCGATGGTGATTGACTTGTCGCCCTCGGGGATCGCAGCCTCGATCTCCTCATCTTCAAGCACGACATATTCGTCGGAGCCGATTTCGTAACCCTTGACTTGCTCGTTCCTATCCACTGCCTCGCCCGTTTCGCTGTCGACGAACTGGCGATGGACACGATGTCCCGTCTTTCTATTGATTGTGTGAAAGGCAATACGCTCGGAAGTCGACGCTGCCGTATAAAGGGCCACCTGGCAGGAGACTTCTCCCAGTATCAGATGGCCCTTCCAGTTCGCTCTTGGTGCCACGAGTGAGCCTCCGTTTTCTGGGAGGGCAACGTAAGGGCCATGCCAAGGTTCCTTTGATCGATCCGAGATGATGGACGAATTGCCAACGGTCCGATCACTGACCGATCGGCAACTCGGAGCCTCGTCACCTCAGACCGAAGAACGAAAGGATAGCCAGGACGATCACAACCAGGCCTACGAGATAAATAATGTTGTTCATGACAACGCCTCCTCGGGTTTCTGTCGTCATGGTCAACGTCGATCAGCCGACACTGTTCCGCCATGCATGCCTGTCGCGTGGGCTCCGTTGGCTTCGAAGGGTTGTTTGGCCTGCTTCGGGAACTTTCCTACGCCCAGACGATTGTGGATTTTATGCGAAACGAGGCCATCGGACTGATTCGAGCGAGGCGAAAGACGCCTCGTTACTCGTTTGTCATCCCTCTCTACAACGAAGAAGCCGTTCTGCCGCTCCTTGTCGAGCGCATTCAGGACCTGTTGGCTCGTCTGGACGGAGAGTCGGAAGTGATCTTTGTCGATCGGCGAGCTTAATCACCGGGTGAAGAATACGCTCGCAACAGTGCAGTCCCTGGCAGAACAAACGCTCAAGAGCGCCGCAACACCAAGTGCCTTTGCCGAAGCTTTCAACGGTCGACTGCTGGCCTTGGCCCGGGCGCATGATCTTCTGACGCGGCAGGCATGGCAGGCTATCGAACTCGATGACATCGCATATGCAGTGCTGGGAGGTTGGATTGAAGAGGGGCGTGCGTCGGTCGAAGGATCCGAAACTCGTATCACTCCCAAACAAGCCCTCGCACTTGCCATGGCATTCAACGAGTTGTTGACCAACGCAATAAAGTACGGAGCTCTGTCTACACCGGTTGGCAAGATATCCCTGACATGGGCTTGCAATGGCACTTGCGTTGTCCGCTGGTCGGAGCGCTATGGTCCCCTCGTTAGTCCACCGACGCGCCGAGGCTTCGGTCTGCGAGTTCTCAACCGGGCGCTGGCTTACGAGCTTGGGTATCCGGTGGAACTGCATTTTGAGCCAGAAGGCGTCACCTGCACCATCCGCCTGGACTTCATCGCCGATGGCTTGTCGAATTTAATACCTCGGCAGGAAGAGTGAGATCTCACCATGAGCAATTCCCTCTCGTCGCTTCGCATCCTTGTCGTCGAAGACGAAATGCTGGTCGCAATGTCCATCGAAGACGCGCTTGTCGAGGCAGGCCATGAAGTGATCGGGCCTGCAGCGAGGGTTGAACAGGCCCTGTCACATCTGGGGAGCGGGCAGCCGATTGACGCTGTGGTGCTTGATATGAACCTTCATGGTTTCAGCGGCGTGCCCGTCGCGGAAGAGGCAACGCATGCATCCATTCCAGTACTGATCTTGAGTGGCCACGGCGAGAATGCGTTGAACGGATTGAGTGCGGCCACGCCTCACATGTCAAAGCCTTTTGACAGCCCCACTCTGGTCGCCGCCGTGGAGGATTTGGTCAACCGCACGAACCGCCAGAGGAAGGGCGTAACGTAGCAAATGTGTCTACCACGAGTACCAGTCGTGTTGATTACGACCGGAGTTCATCTGGGTTGCGAGGCAGCCGAGCATGAAGCCAATCAGTCCCCCCACGATCATGGCGGATGAGACTGTGCCCGGGTTTGTTTTCACGGCTTGAGACACTGTCTGCGCCTGCTCGCGAAGCGTTTGAGTTGTCCGTGACGCCCTTTCGTTTGCACTGCTCAACCAACCTGCGGCGGCTCCGGTCGCTTGCTCTGCTTGCTCCGCGAGCGTTCGATTGATGCGCTCAATGTCGCGCTTCATCTGGGCGACCTGCTTTTCCAGCGCAACCTGTGCCTCGCGCTGCGAGAGCCTCGCTGCGTTCGGATTATCATTGGTGGCCATGAAGTCCTCCTGCTCGGCAAAGCGTTGTGATCAGAAGACGGCAAGATATCGAAGCAGGGATACTATGCCGATGATGATTACAACGACCTGAACGATCTGTTTGGTCTTGCCGTCCAGTGGCAGTCGATTGATCAGCCACAGAACCAAGACGATAACAAGAAAAGTGATCAAGATTCCGATCAAAATGCCCACGCTTGTATTCCCTGCGTTGTGCCGTGATCATGGGATAACGGCGCATGTGGCTCGCGGTTCCACATCAAGGTTGGGTCATCGACGCGAAATTAGGAACCCTCCCGTTCTCGCGACGTTGTGCGTCGGGAGGGACAAACCGATAGACAGGAGCGTCACGATGAAAACCGCTACAATTGCCGTCCTGGCGTTATGGGCTGGGATGTCCAGCGCGTTCGCTCAGGACGTCATCATTACGCCAGAGCGGGATACGGTGATCCGGGAGTACGTCAAGAAGAAGCCGCTGGCTTCTATCAGCATTCCTGGAATCGAGCTGAACATCGGCACCCCGCTTCCCGATGCTGTGGAGCTGCACAGCTTCGAAGGCGTTCCGGATGTTACCTATCAATACGTGGTTATCGATGGACGCACAGTCCTTGTCGACCCGGGCACACGGCGGATCGTCAAGGTCTACAACTAGGCCGAAGGGCCCGTTGCCGTATCGGCGGCGGGCTGCTTTCAGCTTCTGTCGAGTGGCGCGCGATAAAATGGATAGTGCCATGATCGTATGGGTCTGGATTGGCAGCATACTCATGGTTTGCGGTGTCTTGTTGCTCGCCATGGCCGGGATCCATTTCGGCCGTATGAGCGGATCGCGTCTGGATCCACTGGCGGGGAGAACGATTGAGCCACCCGGCCGGCAAGGACTTCGGGTCTTCGCCATCGACCGCACCTGGCCCGGGCTGCTGCTCGTTGCAGTGGGCGCGATGCTTTTGTTGGCCGGCGCGTGGATTGGCTAGGACGCTCGAGTTCATTATGCGGGCACGCTCCAAAATCAGTAGCTCATTGGTCCAGCCTGCCGCCCGTAGACTGTCGAGGTTTGCTGCTGAAGCGTCAAATTTGGCACGCGCCGGAACCAAATGCCGAAAGTCAAATTGTATTGCCAGGTGGGTCGAAGCTAAGCCCACTTGCGGTGCTTCAGCCGGGCGGCCGACTGTCACGAGGAGGCAACTGGTCGCGAGATATTCAGCCAATCAAGTACCAAACCTCCGAGTGGCTGTGGAATGATTGACTATCTCGACAATCCGTACGCGCTGAAATCCCTGTTGGCCGTCTATGATGAGGCGTGTCTGGCGCGTCGCATGGACCCGCAGAGCCAACCTGCAATCTCTCAAATATGGAAACCGCTGAAGGTGATGTATCGCGCCGGCGTGCGGGACCCGGGAATGTTGTACGCCCTCACCATGAGCCGCAATACACGTCCCGCTCGGGTTCGCCGATAGCTGCTTCTGTCGCTCTCACCCACTGAAGCGATGCGCCAGAATGGCCTCCAGCTGATGCGCGAGCTGCCGTGTCGCTTGATCAACAGTAAGGCCGCCTCCTGGGACAGGCCGTAACGAGTGGCCAGTTCTCCCACCCTACACGGCTCGTCGTCAGGTACGAGTTTCTCGATTTCGCTTGGGGTCGCCAGTTCTTGAGGCATCCGTATCGTTTCCAGTGATCAGGAAGGGAACCCATGAAACCGTATGGGGTTCCATAGTGGATCGTCTGTCCTCGGGCCGGACTAGATCGGCTGGCTGAAAATTTCGGAACCACCACCGCCGCAGCACGTTGGCCAACGTAGGTAAAGGAGATCAAGATGAACAATCTCATTGAAAGCGACAAGGTAGTTGGAACCGAGGTCTATGGACCTGATGGCGCCCACATTGGTGAAGTCGAGCGGCTGGTGCTGGAGAAAGCGGGAGGCCGGGTGGCCCACGCAATCATGAGCTTCGGCGGCTTCCTGGGTATGGGGCAGGATCACTATCCCGTGCCATGGAGCAAGCTCACCTACAATGAGAGCCTCGGCGGCTTCCAGATCGATATCACCAAGGAGCAGCTTGATCGAGCTCCGAGTTACGCCGATGACAGCTACGATTGGTCCGAGGAGAACAATCGGAGGATTTACGATTACTACGGCGCCCAGCCCTACTGGTAGGCGCGGTGTTTCCAGGTACCAACCTCCGGCCGACTGGTCGAATATGGGGGCGCGGCAACGGCTGCCGCGCCCCACTCTTCATGGCGGGTCGCGCAGAACTCCTGCATCGCGACAAAATGTTTCGAAAGCCAGCCTTGCAACTTCTGGCGGGATCGAACCTTCCTTCAAACCTTCAAAGGCGTCGCTAGCGAGATAAAAAAACGCGTTGCGAGCGCCGACGTCCCAATCCTCCAGAAAGGCGGACGCTTCATCGAAGGTGGTGATGTGGAGGAGTATGAATCCACCGACTTTCACCCAAATGGAAGGTTCCATGTTCATTCAACAGAAACAGCGTGGTCGAAAGGTGGTTGCTTCGGGCGGCCCGTGACGGCCAGCCTGCGATCGACAGTCGTCGCTATTTGGACCGCGGTTCCGAAAGCGCGGCGTCGGGTAGTATCAACCGCCGGTATCGAGGCGATGGTGCGACTTGGTTGACGCGTAACATTGTATGCAATGCACTAACTTCGAAGGCACAATCATCGGCAGCGCGATACGTTCCAATAAGCCGGTTCGCGTAGAATGTGACAAGCCTAAGCTTTTGAGCTTGGTTCGCGCGCTATTGAGAGTCACATTGGAACCGGCGCTGTTTGATGTGGAACCAAGCGCGGACTGGCCGCTTGTCCTCTCATGCCGGCTCGATCGAGCTCAATGGAGCAACGAGCGTCCAGCGCACGGAATCAGACTCTGCCAGAAAGGTGGCATTTCCATTCAGCGCCCTGGGAACTACCTGTTCCAGCACGATTCGGCCGAACCCGATCGGCGGCTCGGCCCCGGGATGAGGTCCGCCCGTCTCTCGCCAGTCTAGCCTTAAATTATGTCCTTGGATCTGCCATGACACTGAAACCCGGCCGGCAGTCGTCGAAAGCGCGCCATGTTTAGCGGAGTTCGTAGACAGTTCATGAAACGCTATTCCAAGGTTTTGAACTGCCGTTGTCGCCAAAAGGAGCGGCTCGCCCGACAAATTGAGCTGACTGACTTCCGCGAATGGCATGATCTGGCTCGTTGCGAGATCATAGAGGCTCGCCCCCTTCCACTCAGCTTCGACCAGGAGATCGTGAGAGCGTGAAAGCCCCATGATGCGCTCGCGAAACTGGCGTTGAAAGCTCTGCGGATCTTTCGATCGGCGACTGGTTGCCCCGATCATGGACAGGATGACGGCAAACTGGTTCTTAACCCGATGGTTCACTTCTCGCATCAGCTGATGAATTCTCAATTCTTTGTCGATGCGGTCGCTTATGTTCCGCGCGATTTTCGAGGCTCCGATGATCTTTCCCTTGTCATCCTTGATGGGAGATACGGTCAAGGATATCGGTACAAGACTGCCATCCTTTCGGCGCCGAATTGTATCGAAGTGGTCTATGCGATCCCCTTTGCGGATCTTCGTAAGGATCTCATCTTCCTCGGCAATCCGATCCGATGGAATGAGAATGCTGATGTGGCGGCCGACCATCTCATCCTGCCTGTAACCGAAGAGCCGTTGGGCGCCTGCGTTCCAGCTCTGAATAACTCCGCAGAGATCCTTGCTTATGATGGCGTCCTCGGAAGATTCGACGATGGCGGCAAGTTGATGCGCCAGACGCTCCGCCTTCTTGTGTCGAGACACGTCAATGAGCGAGTTGACCACACCGATCAACGGACCATGTTCGTGAAACAATGGCGACGAATAGACCAGGACCGGCAAAATTGTACCGTCCCCTCTGACAAGCGCGATCTCGCTACCCTGTTGTGCTCTTCTCTGGCCGACCGCAAGAGCCATTGGGCTTGCGTCAAGAGCGAGCGGCAGGCCGTCGCTGTGAAGAACCCCCAATCCACCACTCCACCTTGCCTCCGGCGCTGGGGCCTGGCCCCAGATTAATCTGGCCGCGTCATTAAACCAGATGATCCTTCCGGCGATGTCAGTGGTGTAGGTGGGCAGGGGCAGTTCAGCGACAGGAATGGCTCCTAGAAGCTCGGCTGGATTTGGTGATGCCTTGGTGGTCACGCGCGGCTCTCCATCATTGTACCTGTCTGCCTCGCCACCAAGATCATTGACGGCATCTGTCAGCGGTAATTCGCTCTTTCACTTAAGGTTCCGCCTTCGAGAGGATCCTGCAAGAAGGCAATATCGATGAAGTCTCTCGCTCGGGCCAAGAGAGCCTTGCTGGACCGACTTCGGCTGCAAGACC
The DNA here is from genome assembly GCF_026521175.1 of Aminobacter sp. MET-1. NCBI lineage: Bacteria > Pseudomonadati > Pseudomonadota > Alphaproteobacteria > Hyphomicrobiales > Phyllobacteriaceae > Aminobacter > Aminobacter sp. MET-1. The sequence goes on from NZ_JAMSHL010000012.1 coordinate 61,884, forward strand.
TCCTTCCGTGAGGCATTACACTTGGCTCAAGAATTTGCGGTGGCGAGGTTGGCTGGGCGGTGGCCATGATCGGTGGAACAGGAGCTGCCAAAAGACGTTTGGGATCAGAATATGTAGGAGTCTGCGTTATGGCGCCGAGATCGTTCTGGAAGGGATATCTGAAACTTTCCCTGGTGACTTGCCCCGTCGCGATGACGCCAGCGACGAGCGAAGCAGGGAAAGTCCGGTTTCACACGCTGAGCAAGCGCACCGGCAATCGGGTGGTCAGCCAGTATGTCGATGCCGGTACCGGCAAGGTCGTCGCGGAGGAAGACGAAGTGAAAGGATACCAGCGCGGCGAGGACGAATATGTCCTGCTTGAGGACAACGAAATAGAGGCGGTCGGACTTGAAAGCACCAGGACCATCGATATCGAAATGTTCGTCCGGGCCGATAGCATAAGCTGGGTTTGGTACGACAGGGCTCACTACTTGATCCCGGACGATCCTGTTGGGGAAGAGGCTTTTTCCGTCATTCGAGATGCGATGGAAGCCACAAACACTGTCGGTATCTCACGTGTAGTGCTGTACCGGCGCGAGCGTGCGGTCCTGCTTGAGCCCAGAGGTAAAGGAATCGTAGTCTGGACTTTGCGCTACGGCGACGAAGTACGGAGTCCCGACGCTTACTTTGGCGAGGTCGGCAAGGCCGAGGCAGATCCGAAAATTCTTGACCTCTTGCAGACCTTGATCGACGAGAGAACCAAGCCCTGGGACCCGAAGATGGTCAACGATCCCGTCCAGGAACAACTGCTCCAAGTCCTTGCGTCGAAAAAGAAAGACAGGAAGCAGCCACGCTCAAGGGCCGAGCGTGGAAAAGACGGGGGCAACGTAATCAACATTATGGATGCCCTGCGAAGCAGTCTGCGGTCGAGAGACGAAAAACGAAAATAGAGTCGTTTTCATTGGCGCGGTCGGAGCCAGACGAGTGCCCTTCATCCTGTTGCGGACGTTACCACCAACGCGTTGTCTGTCGGCCCGCCTAGTACCACCTTCCGCGCCCATACCAGCCACCTCCGCCGAGGAGAAGAATGATGAGAATGATAACCAACAAGGTCGTGAGATCCATAGGTGGCTCCTGTCAGTCATTGACCCGAGCGGGCCTCCGCTTCTGACATCTTTCAATCATCTCACTGCACCTATTGTTCCAAACTCAGATATTTGAAGAGCGGATACAGGTTCGGGCTCCACGGCGTTCGGAAAAGAGAAGCGAGGTGCTCACCGCCGCCCCCTGGGGGTGTCTGGCAGGTATCATGCGCTGGGAGACAATTTTATGGAACTCTTTGGAGCTTGTGGAATTAGGGGGTGCGAGGCGCGAAAGCGGAGCTAGAAAATGTGGTACGACCGTCGCTGCGGCACCCTTGTCCATAGTCCGCCCACCGAGCTTCTTGGCTTCGAAGATGCAGCACGACGCTTAGGAGATGCACATGATTGGACTGACATGTTTTATCTCGCGGTTCTGTTCGGAACGGCCAGCGGCATGTGTTGGGTGGCAGGGTTGTAGTTACCAAGGAGGTCCGGCATGACTTTGCCGATCGCAGTTCACAACACCCGAAATAGGATAAGAACCGGTAGGCTGGTCAACGCTGCGGCAGATTATCTGGGCGAGATTGAAGGTCCTCGTTGGGCCCAACTGTTCTACATTGCCGTCGCTTTCGGGACTGCGAGCGGTGTTTTTTGGTTAGCCGGGTTTTAGGTTTCCTATCCAAGCTCCTCGATCTGATCCGCGTGGGACCGCAATATCTCGGAAATTTCACAAAGCTTGAAGTCGTGTGCCATCAGGCAGATGGCGTTCTGAAGAGCCGCCTTTGATTGACGCTTGCGGATATCGAGGTTATCGCCTCTGCGAGCTCATTTAGCTTTCTGCGTCTGGACATGACAAAACCTCCGCCACATCAAGCGCAAGCTAGCTTTCTTGTTCCACGGCTCGCTGCTGAAAGCGCAACGTTTGGAGCGCCAAGAAGCGGCCAGCTACCACAACGTATGCGATTTTCTGAAAGAGCGACGTTCCCCGGTTGCATAATGAAGGTGTTGGGAGCTGCCCGGCCGATGTGCTTCGACATCCATTGGCTCGAACGCGAAAGTGAAGTTCGAGGGGTAACTCCAACCGGAGGTCACCATGCAGCACCATGGCCTTTCCAGGACATCAAAACGCTGGTGACCGAGGCTTAGATAAACCCCAACTTTGCCTGCTCGAACTCGACCTACGCTTCGGAGGATCGTTCAAGTTCTGGCGCGAGTGGGGGTTCTTGAAACATGATGGGTCTGCCGGTGAGGCGGACTTGGGCAAAAACTGCTTTCTCTATGTCTTCAAGAGCAACATTCTCGGTGCGGAAATCGTGCTGAATTTGTTTTGATATTGCCGCTACATTTATCCATCCGCCCTCGGTCGACGCTTTGACAACGCCCTCCCGAATTCCCTGCAACATTGCCTGTGAGATTGTTCGCATCGACGTATGCCTCCTTTAGGCATTATACGAGTTTGGGGCGACGACGCAAGATACCGACACAGAAAAACAAATAATATCAAATAGTTAGCTATCTACTTGTTGTGCTGATTGGTGCGCAATGGTGGGAGTTGCTGGGAGGTCCGACCTTGCCACAAATTAGGCTAAGCGCGTCTTGAATAACTTAGCGCCGTTGGGCATATATGAGTAACTTACTCATTGGTTTGCTTCTTGGGGTGCGATTAATGCCGGAGTTGGCACGCGGCGAACGCCTGCAGATCATGCTGAACGGCGACGAACTGACAGCCGTCGAGGATTTCCGGTTCCATAAGAGAATGCCAAGCAGGGCTGCGGCCGTTCGCGAGCTCCTGCGCCGAGGTTTGGCAGCCGAGGGCTTCCTAGTCGCCAATCCAACTTCGAAATCCCAGGACTTTGGCGTTCTAACTGGTGAAGAAGCGGAGGGCGAAGAGAAAGAGAGCGGTGCTTGATCGCGTCCGACCCCTTGGCGGGCCGATATGCGTCGCAAGGCGCTGTCGCTTCGGACCTCCTCGCGTTGCGAGAGCGCTACGGGAAAGTTGGGATGACCAGGCGATCGAACGTCCCCGTCTCCACGCCAAAGTGCTTGGGTGGGGATGACGACAATTTAGTGATATCCAGTTTCAACTGGCTTTCCGTTGATCTCAGTGAGCACAAGCCCAATCGCGAACCCGGGGTTCATATTCGGTCAAACTCGATTGCCTCAAAGTTTCTGCGGGATTGCGAAGTCGCCTAATAGTGATCGACTTGTCTCGATCACAGCATGTGAGTCAAGGAAAGCCACTTCATAAGCGATAGAGCAGAATGCACCGACTGAGAGAGGGTTGTCGCGGTCGCATCCATAAATCATGTCGCGCTCCACCCCGTATGTATGCCTGATGGTAGAACAGATGACCGGAAGGGGTCCTGCTTCAACGCTGTCCAGACCAACCTGGCGAGCCCGTAGATTGAAACAAACATTGAGACCCAAAGGAAAACGGGGAGGCCAAGCCTCCCCGTTGCACAGCTATTTTCTATAACCGCCGATCAGAACGGCGAATCCGGGAAGTGGTAGTTGGCGGCGTTGTCCTTGGTGACCAGCGTGGCGTCGAGGATGTAGGTGCCGTGAACCGGAACCTGATCGAACAGCTGTGCTGCCGTCAGTTCCATCGCGGTGCCAACCATTGCCGGCGGATAGAGAACATCGACAGGGACCATCTTGTCGCCGTCCATGACCTTCTTGATCATGTCCTTCGAGCCGGCGCCGCCGACGACATACTGGATGTCGGTACGCTTTGCCTGTTCGATGGCTTCGAGAATACCCACGACCATGTCGTCGTCCTGCGCCCAGACCACGTCGATCTTAGGATATTTGGTCAGGTAGTCCTGCATGACCTTGAAGGCATCGTCGCGGTTCCAGTTGCCGAACTGGCGGTCGAGAACCTTAACGCCCGAGCCGGCGATGCCTTTGTCAAAACCATCCTGGCGCTGCTGGTCGATCGGGATCGGCATGCCGCGCACGATGACGACTTCCGCGTTCGGTGTGGTGGCGGCAATGTACTTGCCGGCGACTTCGCCAAGCGCCGGGTTGTTGCCGGCAACGTAGAGGTCGCGGACCGAATCGTCATTGGTGGAGGGCGCACGGTCGACGAGTGCGACGAACTTGCCCTTGGCCTTGACTTCCTTGATCGCGCTGACCAGCGGATCGGGATCGGTCGGCAGGATGACGAGCGCGTCGATGCCCTGCGTTTCGAGGTCCTGTACGGCGTTGGCCTGCGATGCCGGATCGGGCGACGTCTTTACCACGACGTTCAGGTTCGGATATTCCTCCATCAGCTTCTTGGCGACACGTTCGGCATGAAACACCACGCCGGCCGTCCAGCCATGGTCGGCGGCGGGAATCGAGACGCCGATGGTCTTTTTGTCCTGCGCCAGGGCTGTGCCCATGGTCGCGGCGAGCGCAACGGCCGCCAGTCCCAGTAGAATTTTACGCATTAACCTCTCTCCCAAAATTGCAGGCCTGTCTTGAACCGACCGGGCGACCCGCAGTCCCGATTTGCTTCACGATTTTCGCGTCAGCGATCGCTGCACCAACATCGCGATAATGACGATTGCTCCCTGGATCGCGCCGAGCAGATACTCGCTGACATAGCTCGTCAGCAGCATGATGTTGCCGATGATTTCAAGGATGAAGGCGCCGGCCACGGTGCCCCAGATCCGACCTACGCCGCCGCGCAAGGCGGTGCCGCCGACCACGACCGCTGTGATCGCGTTCAGTTCCCACATCGTGCCTGTCGTGGCCGTGGTGGAGGAAAGGCGCGGAATATAGATGAGGCAGGCACCCGCCACGCACAGCCCCTGGATCAGGTAAGTCATGGTGCGCACGCGCGCGACCGAGATGCCCGAATAGCGCGCGACGTCCTCATTCGAGCCGACCGCGATCACATGCCGGCCAAACGAGGTGCGGTACAGAATGAACGCCGCGATCGCCGCCGTGATGAAGATTGCAAGTACGGGGTAAGGAATGCCGAAAAGATTGCCGAAATAGACCGGGCGATAGACCGCCTGCACCTCCGGATTGCGCAGCGTGATCGCGCCGCCTTGCGAAAGCCAGGTGGTCAGGCCGCGATAGATGCCCATCATGCCAAGTGTGGCGATGAAGGGCTCGATCTTGCCCAAGGTTATGACCAGTCCATTGGTCAGCCCACAGGCCATGCCGATTGCCAGCATCAGTGCCGCGGCAGCCAGAACCATCATCAACGGATTGTCGATACCGCCCGCATTCATGAACATGATGGCGAGCGAGGCGATAAAGGCGGTCATGGCGCCGACGGACAGATCAAGCCCGCCGGCGGTGATGACGAAGGTCGCGCCAATCGCAATGATTGCGATGTAGGCCGAGCGCGTCATGACGTTCAGCAGATTGTTGGCCGTCAGGAAATTGTCATGGGCAAACGAGCCAAGCACCAGAAGCAGCGCCAGTGCGATGAAGGGGGCGACGGCGCGCAGGTCGACATCCTGCCAGAGGTTGCGTCTTTGCGGGGCCGTGGTCGTCGTGTCGGTCATGTCTCAAGCCGCCTCAGAAGTTTTAACGCCCGTCGCAAGCACGACGATCTCTCGCTCGTTCATGTGTTCGCCGCTCACCTCGTCGGCAATCACCCCCTCGCGCATCACAACGATGCGGTCGGATATGCCGATCAGCTCGGGCATTTCGGAAGACACCACGATCACCGACTTGCCCTGCCGGGCGAGGTCGACGATGAACGTGTAGATCTGCTCCTTGGTGCCGATGTCGATGCCGCGCGTCGGCTCATCGATGATGACGATGTCAGGCTTCAGCATCATCATCTTGGCGATCAGCAGTTTCTGCTGGTTGCCGCCGGAAAGCTGGCCGGCCAGCAGGTCCTTGTTGCGGGTGCGAATATCGAATTCGGCAATCGCCTGATCGAGAGCGGCGCGTTCGGCCTTGCGGTCGAGCATCACCCCCCGCACGAATTTCTTCAGGCCGGCCAGCGTCAGGTTCAGGCCGAGCGCCTCCTGCAGCAGCAGGCCTTTGCCCTTGCGATCTTCGGAAAGATAGACGATGCCCGCCTTCATGCTTTGCTTGGCATTCGCAAAGGCAACCTGCCTTCCGTTAAGCCGGATCATGCCCTTGGCGGGGCGCAGGCCGACGATGCCTTCCATCAATTCGGTACGGCCGGCGCCGACAAGGCCGGCAAAGCCGAGGATTTCGCCGCGCTTCAGTTTGAACGAGGCGTTGCGGGCATAACCGGGCACATCCATGTTCTCGACTTCGAGCACATAGTCCTTGCCCTCGGGCGCAACGTGATCGGGATAGAGCTTGGACACGTCGCGGCCCACCATCAACTGGGCCATATCGAGCGGTTCGAGGCCGGCTGCCTCGCGGGTGGTGACCAGCTTGCCGTCGCGCAGCACGGTTACACGGTCGGCCAGCGTCTTCACTTCCGGCAGGCGGTGGGAGATATAGAGGACTGCCGCTCCCGATTTGCGGATATCGGAAATCACCTGGAGCAGCGCGTTGGTTTCTATCGGGGTCAGCGACGCGGTCGGCTCGTCGAAAATGACCAGACGGTGCGGCACCAGAAGTGCGCGGGCGATCTGCACGAGTTGACGCTGGGCGATCGAAAGGCGACCGACGACGGTTTTCGGATCGATATTGGCGCCAAGGTTCCGCACGGCCTTCGCCGCGCCCGCATTCATAGCCTTGTCGTCGACGCTCAGGCCCTTTTTGATCTCGCGGCCAAGATAGATGTTCTGGGCAACCGTCAGATCGGGCGCCAGCAGGATTTCCTGATGCACCAGCACGATGCCGCGATGCTCGGCATCCACCGGTCCGTTGAAGACGACGGTCTCGCCGTCGATCGTGATTGATCCGCGCGCCGGCGCGAGATGGCCCGCGAGGATCTTCATCAGCGTGGATTTGCCTGCACCGTTCTCGCCGATGATGGCATGCACCTCACCAGAGCGGATATCGAGCGAGATGTCTTTCAGCACCTCAACACCGCCAAAGGCCTTGGCCAGCCCATGTCCAGCCATGAAGGCCTTGTCGTCCTGCGGCTGAGATACCACGGACATGTTCATCCGATCTTCGTCCACACATTGCCGGCTTTCGATGAGGCGACGGAGGCTTCGATGAACTTCATGCCGTCGATGCCGTCCTCGACGGTGGGGTAGATCACGTCGGCATCGGCATTTTTACCTTCGCGCGCTGCGCGGATGGCGCGGGCTGCTTCGGTATAGATGGTGGCGAAACCTTCGAGATAGCCTTCGGGGTGGCCGCTTGGAACACGCGTGACACGCGTCGCGGCCGCACCCGCGCCGGACCCGGCGCGGGTGAGCAGCTGCTTCGGCTTGCCAAAGGGCGTGAACCAGAGATAGTTCGGGTCGGCCTGCGTCCATTCTAGGCCGCCCTTTGTGCCATAGACGCGCAGCTTCAATCCGTTTTCGTTGCCGACAGCCACCTGGCTTGCCCACAGCATGCCGCGCGCGCCGCCTTGGTAGCGAAGCAGGATCTGCACATCGTCGTCGAGCGGGCGGCCCTCGACGAAGGAGGTCAGCTGCGCCAGCACCTGCTCGGTCTTCAGCCCGGTAACGAAGGCGGCGAGGTTATAGGCATGGGTGCCGATATCGCCGATGGCGCCGCCGGCACCGGAGCGCTTGGGATCGGTGCGCCATTCGGCCTGCTTGGAGCCGGAGCGTTCCGCCGGCTCGGTCAGCCAGTCCTGCGGATATTCAGCCTGCACGACCCGGATTTCACCGAGATCGCCATTGGCGACCATTTCGCGCGCCTGCCGGATCATCGGATAGCCGGTGTAATTGTGGGTCAAGACAAACAGCTTGCCCGACGTCTTCACCAGCGCGGCGAGTTCTTCGGCCTCCTTGAGCGTGGTGGTGATCGGCTTGTCGCAGATCACATGGATACCAGCCTCGAGGAAGGCCCTTGCGGCAGGCGCGTGCATATGGTTCGGCGTCACGATGGAGACGGCCTCGATGCCGTCGGGGCGGGCAGCCTCCGCCTTGGCCATCTCTTCGAACGAACCGTAGGATCGGTCGGCGGGAAGACCGAGATCGGCGGCCGAGGCCTTGGCCTTTTCGGGGCTGGACGACAGCGCGCCGGCGACCAGCTCATACTGGTCGTCGAGCCGCGCGGCCATGCGGTGGACAGCGCCGATGAAGGCGCCCTGACCGCCGCCAACCATGCCCAGGCGGATGCGGCCGCTGCCGGCTTCCTTCTTGCTTGCTTCAATAGCCATGTCGCCTCCCCTCTCAGCTCAGGCCGAGCATCTTGCGATTTGCGGCCTCGTCGGTGCCGGCATTGGCGAAATCGTCGAAGGCATGCTCGGTGACGCGGATGATATGCGCCTTGATGAACTCTGCACCTTCGCGCGCGCCGTCCTCGGGGTGCTTGAGCGCGCATTCCCATTCCAGCACCGCCCAGCCGTCGAAATCATTGGCGGTCAGCCTGGAGAAGATCGAACCGAAATCGACCTGGCCGTCGCCCAGCGAGCGGAACCGGCCGGCGCGGTTGACCCAGCTCTGGAAGCCGCCATAAACGCCCTGCCGACCCGTCGAATTGAACTCGGCGTCCTTGACGTGGAACATCCGGATACGGTCGCGATAGATATCGATGTAGTCGAGATAGTCGAGCTGCTGCAGCACGAAGTGCGAGGGGTCGTAGAGCAGGTTGGCGCGGGCGTGGTTCTTCACGCGCTCGAGGAACATCTCATAGGAGACGCCATCGTGCAGGTCTTCGCCCGGGTGGATTTCGTAGCAGACGTCGACGCCATTGTCGTCGGCATAGTCGAGCAGCGGGGTCCAGCGTTTGGCCAACTCGTCGAACGCCGCCTCGACCAGACCGGCCGGACGCTGCGGCCAGGGATAGACATAAGGCCAGGCGAGCGCGCCCGAGAAGGTGGCGTGGGCCTTGATGCCCAAATGCCTGGAGGCGCGCAGCGCGCGCTTGACCTGGTCAACCGCCCATTCCTGACGCGCCTTCGGATTGCCCCGCACCTCCGGGGCCGCAAATCCGTCAAATGCGGTGTCATAGGCGGGATGAACGGCAACCAGCTGGCCCTGCAGGTGGGTGGAGAGCTCGGTCACGTCAAGACCATGCGAGGCGGCGACGCCTTTGATCTCGTCGCAATAGTCCTTGGAGTCCGACGCCGTCTTCAGGTCGATCAGCCTCGCATCCCAGGTCGGGATCTGGACCCCCTTGTAACCAAGGTCGGACGCCCATTTGCAGATCGAGTCAAACGAGTTGAACGGCGCCGCGTCGCCGGCGAACTGCGCCAGGAAAATGGCGGGGCCCTTTATCGTCTTCATGCACGTCCTCCCGTGGCGCTCGCGCCGAAATGTCGCTCCAGATTGGAGAGGATTCCCAGTTCACCCTGCGAGCGGAATTGATGTCATCTTATGTCCTGCGACCAGGTTTCGCCGTCATGCCGCCAGCCCGCCATACGGCGAATGGCATCTTCCACCGCACCTTAGACGTAGCGGTTGACGAGGTTTTCGAGCCGTTCCTGCCGGCCGGACTTCGGCTGGGGTTCGATCTTGTCCTTGACCACGCGCTCGGCCACGTCCTCCAGCGTGCGCTTGCCCGAGAGCATTGCCTCGCCCTCGGCGGTCTTCCAGCCGGCATAGCGCTCGGCCAGCGGGCCTGACAAAGCCTTGTCTTCGATCATGCGCGCCGCAGCCTTGAGGCCGCGGGCGCAGGCGTCCATGCCGCCGATATGGGCGATCAGCAGATCCTCAGGATCGAGCGATTGGCGGCGAAGCTTGGCGTCGAAATTGGTGCCGCCCGTCTTCAGCCCGCCGGCCTGGAGGATGTGGTAATACGCCAGCGCCATTTCCGGCACGTTGTTAGGAAACTGATCGGTGTCCCAGCCCGACTGGTAGTCGTTGCGGTTCATGTCGATCGAGCCAAGGATGCCAAGCGACCCGGCCAACGCCAGTTCGTGCTCGAACGAGTGGCCAGCGAGGATTGCGTGGCCTTGCTCGATATTGACCTTGACCTCGTTTTCCAGTCCGAAGTCCTTCAGGAAGCCATACACCGTCGCGACGTCATAGTCGTATTGGTGCTTGGTCGGTTCCTGCGGCTTCGGCTCGATCAGGATGGTTCCCTCGAAGCCGATCTTCTTCTTGTAGTCGACGACCATGGAGAGGAAGCGCCCGGCCTGCAGGCGCTCCTGCTTCAGGTCGGTGTTGAGCAGCGTCTCGTAACCTTCGCGCCCGCCCCAAAGAACGTAGTTCTCGCCGCCGAGCTTCTTGGTGGCATCCAAGCAGGCCTTAACCGTGGCTGCCGCATAGGCAAAGACATCAGGATCAGGGTTGGTGGCAGCGCCGGCCATCCAGCGCCGGCTGGAGAACATGTTGGCGGTGCCCCAGAGCAGCTTCACGCCGCTCTGCGTCTGCTTGTTGGCAAAAATGTCGACGATCTCGTCGAGCCGGTCCTTGCTTTCGGTGAAGCTGTCGCCTTCGGGGCGTATGTCGGCGTCATGGAAGCAGTAATAGGGCGTGCCGAGCAACGAAAACATTTCGAAAGCAACGTCTGCCTTCAGCCTGGCATGTTCCATCGTGGGACCAAACCAGGGCCGATCAAACGTTGGGCCGCCGAAGGGGTCACCGCCTTCCCAGGCAAAGGAATGCCAGTAGGCGACGGCAAAGCGCAGATGGTCCTCCATGCGCTTGCCGAGCACAAGCTCGTCCTTGTTGTAGAAACGGTAGGCCAAGGGACTGGCCGAGTCCGGCCCCTCATACTGGATCGGCTTGATGTCACCAAAAAATGCGGTGGTCATGTCCTGTTCCATCCTGCTTCTGCAAGTTCTGATGTACGTATATCAGAACAACCGGAGGCGCCAGAGGGCGCAGCCAAGAATCCGACGGTCAGGGTAGATTGTCGCGTAGATACACCTCGATGCGAATATGCTCCTGTCCCTCGATGAGGGTCCGCTGTTCGGTCAGCGAACGAAGCGTCCGGATGGCGCTTCGGACCTCATGGCCGGCATCCTGGTTGATGATGGCGTGGAAAAGGCCGCTTTCCAGTGCGGCGCGCGTATGGGCGCTCAGCTCGTGCGCCACCACCATCGGACGCCTTTCGACCGGGCGTTCGGACAGCGCCTCGATCAGGCCCAGATTGCCCGCCCCGATATTGTAGAGGCCCACAACATCGCTATCGCGATCCAGGCATTGCTCCACGATGCGCCGCGTCGCCATCCGGTCGTCCCGCCCCTCGACCACCGACAGCGCTTCCAGATTGGGATATTCGGTGCGGATCACCTGATCGAAACCCATGCGGCGCTCCACATGGTCACGCACCAGCATGGAGCCGGCGACCAGCGCAATCTTGCCCTTGACGCCGCGCAGGAAGCGCCCGAGCAGGCTCGCCGCAGTGCGCCCCGCCGCGACATTGTCGATGCCCACATAGCGATGGCGCTGAAAGGAAGGCGCATCCGAGACCAAGGTGACGACAGGCACATTCGCTTTATGCAGCCGCGCCAGCGCCTGGCGAACCGGGGGCGATTCGGTCGCAACCAGCGCCACGCCGCCTATCTCGTCGAGGTCCAGCCGGTTGAGCGCTTCGGCCAGTGCGTGCCCATCAAACGCAGGCACTGTGACGACGCCGAGTTCGATCCCGTCCGGCGCCATCTGGCGACCGGCTTCGCGCGCCTCGCTCTCGAGCCTGCGCATGAAGCTGTTTGCCCCTTCGGGTATGATGAAGACAACACTGTAGACGCGCCCCTTGGCCAGATTGGCCGCGGCCAGGTTGCGAACAAAGCCAAGTTGCCGGATCGCGGCTTCCACGCGCTGCACGGTCGAGGCCCGAACGCCTTCGCGGCCATTGATGACACGGTCGACCGTCGAGAGGCTGACGCCGGCTGATTGGGCAACATCATGGACCGTGGGGCGCATTGTGACTTCAGTATTTGAGTTACGTACATCATTACAGTTTTTTTGGGTGCTTGTGTCAATGACGCGATGCATGCCGACGTACAAGCAAATACGGGATCGCCTCAAAGGCACGGTTGGTCAAGAACACCCTGCCGAAAAACTGATCAGGCCAATATCGCCGCGGTGCTCACCGGACGGTTGCCGTTGGGCGCATGGCAGATGAGCTTCAAAAGGAGCCGGGAGGTCCTCAGCGTCCCCGCTGATCGATCAGGCAGAAGAGATCGGTGCGATCGAAGGGGAGATCAATATCCTGCGAGAGTCGGCGAATTTTCTTCGCCGGCATCTGCGTTGTCAGGCCAAGGCGTTCGCCGCCCGGGTGCCTGCGATCCCGTCAAGCATCGCACGCATCAATAAGTTCCATAATTATGCTTATGCGGCATTATTCTGTAGCCGCCATTTGGTAATGCGACAGTTGCCCCAGTTAGAGATGCGACACTTCCCGCTTCCGAGGCTGCTCAAGTCGCGCATAGCCGTGTCGTGATCCAGATGACGGTAGCACCGCACATCGAGGTCGGGACCTTGGCAACCCGGACACGCTGGCTTGTCCAGCCGTGCCCTAGAGCTTGGGCAGCGACAGACCAACTATCAGGACGGTGACACGGTGAGCCTCCATGCCGTAGCCTGCGAAAGCGGGTGCCATGCGGGACGTTGGAGCGCCGCCCGTCCTGATATCTCATCAAATTGTGGAGACCCTAGCCGACCTGATCCGCAAACAACTCGACTACTCGGCGCGGGCGTAATGTTCCTTTTTCACTCTACCCTCTTGGGAGAAACGATGACCCGCAGCTGTCCACGGCGCGGAACTGGGTTCTTAGCCTCGCCGAGTGAGATTGCGCCGGTCCGCTTCTCGAAGGCCGCCCATCGCTGACCGATGGCAACCTTTCTGTAGTCAGGCTCCAGTTGGCCTCTAAGCAGCCTGTCGGCTTCCGATATCGTTTCTTTGAACGCCCCCGTCCGTCGTAGCAAATCAAGTCGAAGCAGTCTCAGTTCGGTATCTGCTGCTTCCCCAATGGCGAGGATCATTTCGGCCGCGCGCACCCTCACTGAAGTCGCGTCCCGTTCGAAATCGTCGAGCACCCACGCGGCATGAAGGAGGCGTTTGATGGCTTCTCTCGGCTGCCCTATCTGCTCGTCGATGTAGGCGCGACGCATGAACCGGGTTGCCAAGTCCGGCATTCCCTCCGACATGCCTGCCTCAATGAACCCAACATGTCTTATGGTGTCGGATTCCTGCGCATCGGCAGAAGAGATGTCACGGGCAACATACAGACAGTTGGGGCATTCCTGGAGCCAAACTGCCATAGTTCCCCGGGCGCGCCAGGGCGGCCTGCCATCGAGGTCAGGATAACCGGAACTCGTTACGCTTCCGAGTCGCTCGTGGCTGCTTCTAGCGCCACAGTGAGCACACGTCACTGTGATGGGAAAATACACGGTCATGCGATTTCAGAGCATCCTCGCTTTGATCGAAGGTACTGAGAGGTGGCGCCATTGACAAGCAGCAGCGCTTACCTCCGGTAGCCTTGAGGAGCAAATTGACCGACGTTGGCATGGCCTGAAGGCATGGCAGCAGGCCCGCGAGAGCTCGCCGACAACCACTATGCGAGCCCTGCAAGGCAATGGGCAGGGGCACGCCGGCAACGGTGTGATCAACCATGGCCAATCGCGCCAAAGCCGCGCAGACGATGATCGCGATTTGCAGTGTGTCCATGACACTCTTCAGCCCTGCTGAATTGGCCGGGGTCTTTCTTGCGTTTCGGGCGGAACCTAGCCGCCATCCCAATTGTTTAACATTTACCCGATAACGAGGACGGGGAACGTGGTCCCTTTCAGCCACGTTCGAGAGTGAAGCCTGCCGCTCTTTGCCTGGCAGGCTTCACGTCGTATGCAGGTCTTCGATGCGACGGGCTTCTCATTTGTGACAGGAACTATTCGGGCTGCCAATGGTTGAGTATCGGCAGACGATTCCCTTCCCTACGTTTGCCAAGTCGCCGTCAGCACGCACTCTGGCGGCTAGGAGGCTGCCGAGACTCAAGGTCCCCTGGCTCGGCGGTCTCTTCTAAAATCTCGAGTGCTGCGCGGTATGGAACTTGAAGTCGGCGTAAAAGCCATCGCCGTTTCCATCGCCAAAATCAGCTGTTCCCAGGTCGACAAACAAGTGCTCGGCCTTGGCCGACCACTTGTCGTTGAAAGCCCATTCCAAGCCGCCGCCTGCGGTCCATCCCGCTTCCGTGTCGCTGCCACACCAAAAGTCGCCTGGCCACTCGCCATCAAGTTCACCACTGACACGTCCCATAGCCATAGCTGCTGAAACAAAGGGCAGGACTGGGCCTACCGCATACCCCGGGCGAGCGCGCATCGTTGCGGCTCAATCAACTTGGAAGGTGATGTCGTCATCACCAGCCCCAGTCGTCGCCACCGTCGCCTTTACCCGACATGCGAGGCCGCCAATGGCCCCGGGTAGCCGATTTCATCGGAATTTACGCCATCGGATGCGCTGGTGGAGCAAGATGGCAGCCGGAGGCATCACGCAACATGCTCGCATTCCTGCGGTCTCGCAACACTGTGTGGCGCTCGGGACGGCAATGCCTGCCAGCGCTCTCTGTGAATCAATAATTGACTGACCTCGTCGCTTGAAGAGCCTATCAAAGTACATGGTGGTTGATCTTTGGTCTCATCCTCGGGCTGGAACGATTCCTGTAGCCAGTAGTTGAGCCTGAGCCGCGTTGTCTATTGGCGCGGTTTTGAGGTCGCGGGTGTCCCCGACGCCCCCCACATAGCCCGCGGCCTCTCCGTTGTAGGGGGCTATCGCTACGGAAGGAACCTACCAGCGAGTTTGTCCGTGCAACGCGTTGCAACCCAGTGCAGTCGAACGGGGTCATTCTGAAACTGCGCTTAATAAGTCACATACCAGTGCGGTGTTTCAGCGGTTGAAAGCGGTGACTAGGGGAACGCCAAATAGCCGGGCCCACGACATAGCGTTGGCACTCTGTATGGCGACAATCGAGGTGCCAACGGTCCACCAGCCGTTCCCGGGTGCGACTACGAGTTCAGGCGAATAGAGCATCGACTGTAGTATGGGCCACAAGATGAGCTGCTCGTAGCATATCAAAATTGCAACCGTTCGGCCCTCTAGCTCAACGACCGGATTAGCGAATAAATGCGCCCGTGATCCACCGCTCTTGTTGATCCATGCTAGCCAGGGCTGCCACATAGAGACGGGGACCGGCATGCGCTCACGATATAGAATCTTGGCATACCTTGCCGAAATCTCGACCATGACATTGTCGTAGCCTTGCGCGTCGACCATTGTCGCCCCTGCCACCACAGAGGCATTGCTGCCATCCAGTCCCGCCCGCCAGAGCCTCTCGATAGTCGGTGTCCAGAGGCCGAGCGCGCTTTCGGGAAGGATGATAACGTCGTCTCCTGCATCAACATGCCGCCGGGCCCTCGCGATCAGATCGCGATGGTGTTCAAGTGAGCCGTCTCGTCCAAGGCCGCGACCAAACTCGAGGTCGACACCCTTCCATCCGTTCATCGGGATGGGATCGGACAATGTGGTGGCGGACCACAACCAGAATGCCCCTAGGGCGATAGCGACGGCTGGCCACCATCGCGATGCCATCATGGCTAGGGCTGCGATAGTTCCACCTAAACCCAACCATCCCCACCCCGGGAACAGAACGCCCGCCATTGTCGTCGGATGCGCCCAACCAAGAATGCCAAATGGTGGCAGCGCCATCACCACCATCGCGACCAGATAGCGCACTGACCTCCCACCCCCCGGCCGGCCGGTCCAAAGCGCGGTATGCACGCCCACGAAAGAGAGGGACGCAAAAACCCACAGCATTAAGCCAGGCCAAAGATCGGAGGCATAGTAGTTGGCAACGCCTTGCGGCAGGCCACGCGACGCTGCGAGAAAATACCCGGCCGACACCATCGTCGCGCCCAGGCGGGACGGCGACCTTGCCCATAGCAGAGGAAAAGCCAAGGCGAACGGCAAGGCTAGAAAATCGCCGCTCCATGCCACGCCGCCGACAACAGCTGCTGTCGTGGTCAGCGTCAAGGAGCGTACGACATCAGAAATGGAACGTGATGATCGGCCGGGCATAGCCGAGGAGGCCGCTTGCGGGGACGGGCCCGAAATACCGGGAGTCATATGAGTTCGCCGTCGTTGAGTGGAGGAAGAGGTAGCCCTGCGGAATTGTTCCCCCAGCAAAGGGGACAACCGCCCTGCCCTGACCGTCCGTGTGTCGGATGTCTGAGGAAGCCAGATGCTTGCCATCGATGACGACATCCTTGCCGGTCGTGACGTGTTGGCCAGGGATAGCCGCTATGGTCTTGAGCAGCGGCGCCAAGCCGCCTGGGCAAAGGCCGAGACCAAGATAGCCTCGACCGAAGGCGTTCTCGAAGGTGGCGGTATCGGGGGGACAAATGAAAACCAGGTCTCCAACCGCGGCGCTGCGGTACATAGCCTCAATGCGCCAAAGGCCACGCGGTGCGCTGGCCGTGAGATTGAACCTGTAACCAACAACTGAACATGTCATCGCAGGCAATGCCCCAGCAACCTCCACCATGAAGAGAATTCCAATGATGCGCCGGCGCCTCATTGCGTCCATGCCATGCCCTGCCTTGACGTCAGGCGAAGATGCTCGGTCTGCTTCAATGTCTGTGTTGTCCGCTCATGCTCAGCGAGCCACTGGGCCGCTCGCATCACCTGCCAGGCCTCTCGCAGCTTCTCGCGCGCGCTAGGAGGAAGGCTTTCGGCGGCCTTGTCGAACAGAGTGCCGGATGGTTCCCTTGCCGAGCTGCTGAGCAACGTCCGCTCACCGAAGCGTTCGGCTATGGCCCGGTTGAAATTGTTGATCTCGAGCTTTGTCTTGTGATCGCCCAGGACCCGATCGACAACGGCGGGAAAATCAATACGGTCGATCGCCTCGTGAATCTTCTCGAGCGCGGCGCCCGCCGCCGCGGACAATGCCGGAATGGCGATCGAGACACGACGACGTCGGGCCTGCTCCTCGTCTTCGATCTTTTCCGCCGCAAGCCTGCGCTGCCGCAGGTAGCACTCGACGTCTCGCTTCAGCGCCGGCAAATTGAGCTCGGCGATACGGCGCGCCTCCTTGTCGGCTCTGGATGCAAGAAGACCCGTCCGCCCCTTCAATGCTCCAATCGATACCGGCTCGCAGACCAGCCGAGCGAGCGTTTGTTCCGCGCTGGTCGGGTTAGCCAGAACCGCGGCAAAATCCATCGTCCGAAGGGCGGTTTCGGGATCCGCAAAGACATAACGGAAACGCGTGGATACCTCTTCCCACAGCTTTGCCAGAACCGGCTCGATGAGAAGCCTTTGCTCTACGACATCTTCAAGCGATATGGCAAAGAGCGTGACACCTGCGACCATGGGTTCGGCATCCTTCCGAATGTGCATCGAGGGCTGGAACAGGCCAAGGCGCTCGCCACTCACACGGAGTCGCCACACCAGATCGGCAAGCCGCTCCTTCTGGCGCAGCGCCCAGTCGAGGCGGTCACGAACCAGCGTGCGCGCGACACGCGATATGCGCAGCCCGCGATTTTCCGCAAAACGCAGTGCCTGTCGGTAGAGTGTGCCACGCTCGTAATCGAGCGTGGTTTCCTTGGTATTTGTTCGCGAAAGTACCTTCTCGAGCCCGCCCATTTTGGCGAAGGATCGGCGTCCATAGTAGAGCGCCAAGTCTTGCCGGTGCCGGGTCAAGGCGACATAGGCCAGATGCCGATCCAATGACAGAGAAGCCAGCACCTTGACCTGGTCGACGGTCGAACCTTGCGACTTGTGGATCGTGGTCGCATAGCCATGATCGATGTAAGGATAGAAGCGTTGCTCGACTGTCACCAGCCGGCGATGCTTACCCTTGCCGATCGCCGCAACGATCCTGCTTGGTGCCGCTTCGACAATCTGCCCAATCATGCCGTTCTTCACACCGAGCGACGTCTCGTTCTTCAGGAAGACAATCTGGTCACCGGTATCGAACTGGCGAAGACCGTCTTCGGTGCGGAAGGCATGTCCCACGCCGACGATCCCGCGCTCGACGAGCTTTGTGCGCGCGTGACGATTGAGCTCCCACACGTCACGTCGAAGATGGGCAAGGATGAGTGTTGTCTTTGTCGGATCATAGTCCCTGTTCCAATCAGCAATCAGACTGTCGATCGCCTGCGCCTTCAGCTCTGAACCACATACTCTGCCATGCTGACGATAAAGCCCGAGCGCCCGTACGACTCGGCCACGTGCCAGATCGAGCGAAGCCGCTCTCATCCACGCTTCGCGCTGGCGATAGATGGTCTCAAGTTCAGCATAACCGATGAGGTCGACAACGGCCCTAAACGCGCCCCCTGCTTCAATCGGCTGGAGTTGTTCGGGATCGCCGATCAGCACCAGCTTTGCAGCTGCCTTGGTTGCCGCTTCGACGACTAGGGCCATCTGCTTTGAGCCAACCATGCCGGCCTCGTCGAGAACAAACACTGTGCGATTGTCGAGCATGTCCCTGCCCTGTTTCCAGCGCAGCTCCCATGACGCCAGACTGCGGCTGACGATACCCGCTTCCGTCTCGAGACCTTCCGCTGCCTTGCCGGCAAGGGCAGCGCCGACAACACGATAGCCGGCAAGTTCCCAGGCCTCGCGTGCTGCCGTCATCAGGGTGGTCTTGCCCGTGCCGGCCCGGCCGACGACAGCTGCAATCCGCCCCTCTTTCGCCACATGCGCGATGGCGACACGCTGCTCCTGGGACAGTCGCGAATGGCGCGACAGAACGCAGTCCAGAACCTTCCCTTGAACGCCATGTGTTGGGCGACGAGAAAGCCACAGCGATTGCTTTGCCATCCTGGCCTCGATGCGGATCAGCTCTCGCGTCGTGAAGCGGGAACGGATTCTTGCTCCCGATGCAAGGTCGATACCGTCGCGCTCGATGCGTAGTGCCTCGGGGCTTTGCAGAATGCGCAACATCAGGTGCTGGAACATTGCGGCTTCATCGACATATCGATGCAGGATCTTGGCGATGTCGCGCTCGTCAAAGACGCTTTTCTCCGATGAGATGACGTCGAGCACGATCTCGGGACGCCTCAGGATCCGGCTAACATTCTCCTTGCGTCTGGCTTCAAGCACGTCGATTCGTTCAAGCGACAGTTCACGTCTCTCGCCCGCTGATTTGCGCTGGATCGCCTTGGCGCCAACGCCGATATGGCTGGTTGGGACGAGATCGATGCCGCGCGCGGCATAAGAGCGGCCATCAACGCGCAGGTCGATCCCGCCAAGAGACAGATGCCGGTTCTGCGTCTCGAACCAGGCGTTGCGAAGGGTCATGAAGTCACCCCTACCACCGGCCCAAAGTTCATAGACGATCTTGCCCGCCTTGGTGCGAACCACCTTGCCATTATCATCAATGACAGGAACCTTTTTGGGACCGAAGCCATCCTCAGCCAGAGGTCGCAATGTCGTCATCAGATGGACATGCGGGTTGCCAGGTGCATCGTGATAGACCCAGTCCGCAACCATGCCGTTGGCAAGAATATGTTGCTCGACGAAATCACTGACGAGCGTGATGTTCTGCTCGACCGACAGCTCCAACGGCAACGCAATGGTGATATCCTTGGCAAGCTGAGCGTCCGAGCGTTTCTCAAAAGCCTCCACCTTGTTCCAGAAGGCTTCCGACGCACCTGCCACCGAACGGTCGGTGATCAGCCCGCGCAGCCAATACGGCGCATCAGGTGGCGTTGAGAACGCCTCATACCGAAGCCCCTGCTTGCGTGTGTAGTCGACCGATCTCGCTTCCCTCTCGTAGTCCATTTTCGCGCAATGCCGATAGGCGGCCGACAGCACCACGCTGCGGCCGTCGCCGCTGCTGACGATGGAAATGGAAAAGTGGGGCACAGCCATGTCAGAAATTGCTCCTAAACAAAGAACGGACACTCGAGCGTTCGTCGGGAACTGCTGGATCGGTAGGTCGGTGAGCAAAACGTCGCGTGAGCGACGTATAATTGCGCCCTTGATCCGCTCCTTCGGAACGACGGGATCATCGTCGAGGGCGTCAGCTCTGCCGACTGCGCAATAAACGGGGATGCACTCCGTGCCCTCCCCGGCAATCCTCGCCTGATGCTTCGATCAATCCACAGCAACGGAAGGACGTCCCGAAATGAAGAAGCAGTCATCGAAAATCAGGGAAGAGATCGCCCGCCTGCAGGATCAGCTGAGACAGGCCGAAACGCGCGAGGCAGAGCGCGTTGGGCGGATAGCACTCAGGGCCGGAATTGGCGAAATCGAGATCGAAGAAGGAGAATTGCTGGCGGCGTTCGAGGAATTCGCGGCGCGATTTCGCGACAGAGCTGAGAAATCATCTGGAAGCAGGATTGGGAAAGCCGCCAGGACTGCGGCCGCCTCGGTCGCGTCTAGCCCGGCTGCAGGGGGCAATGGCGAGGCTTGAACGTATGTCACGAATGGTCAGATCAAAGGTCCGCAAACAGAATACGCGAGAGGAGATTGAGCAAGGTGCCCAAATGGTGAAAGCGGGTCGTCTCCATGAGAAGCACGCGCATATGCTTGGCCTGATGCCAGATGCACGCCAGAAACTCAAAGGGGACGAAAGCGAGCGATCCAGGCCGGAAGGAACCATCGTGAAGGGATCGGATCATGCCAGCGAATAGATTGTTGCTGGCCATCATCCCGGCGACACTGATGGTCGCAACTTTGTTCGTCACCAATGGCGTCGAACAAAAGTTAACCCAGCTCGCAGCCAACGATGTCGCGCGCCTGATGCTCGGTCGTGTCGGGCTTGCCCTGCCCTTTGCCTTGTCAGGAATTGTAGGCGTCATCTTGCTCTTTGCAGCAGCAGGTGCCGTACACATAAAAGCCGCCGGATGGAGCGTCGTGGTGGGAAGTGCGGCGGCAGTCATACTTGCCATAGCCCGCGAGAAGATTAGGCTTTCCACTCACTGGACGGTCGGAGACTCGGGACTGTCCTTTGCCGATCCCGCGACTATGTCTGGCGCGCTCATTGCTCTCTTATCAGGCTTCTTTGCGCTTCGTGTCACCGTCAAAGGCAATGCCGCATTTGTCAGACCTCTCCCAGTCCGCATTCGCGGCAAACGCGCGGTTCATGGCGAAGCAGAATGGATGAGCATGCGCGATGCCGAACGGCTCTTTCCAGGCAGTGGCGGCATAGTTGTCGGTGAATGCTATCGCGTCGATCGCGACAGCGTGTCCGCAATGGTCTTTCGCGCCGACAAAAGGGAAAGTTGGGGCGCAGGTGGGCGTTCACCGCTGCTCTGTTTCGATGGATCCTTCGGTTCGTGTCATGGTATCGCCTTTGCCGGCTCCGGCGGCTTCAAAACCACTTCGGTCACGGTCCCCACCGCACTGAAATGGGGTGAAGGCCTCGTGGTACTTGATCCATCATTGGAGGTTGCGCCGATGGTGATAGAACATCGCCGCAAAGCCGGCCGCAATGTCGTCGTTCTAGACCCCGCCAATGCCGCCATTGGGTTCAATGCCCTCGACTGGATCGGGCGCTTTGGAGGCACGAAGGAAGAGGACATTGCGGCTGTTGCGACCTGGGTCATGAGCGAAAATGCCCGACAGGCCTCCGCACGAGACGACTTTTTCCGTGCCTCCGCCCTGCAACTCCTCATCGCGCTGATCGCCGACGTCTGCCTGTCCGGGCATACGGAACCCAGACGCCAAACCCTTAGACAAGTGCGCTCCAACCTGTCCGAACCTGAGCCGAAGCTGCGAGAACGTCTCACGCAAATTCATCAGCAGTCGGCGTCCGAATTTGTGAAGGAGAACGTTGCTGCATTCGTGAACATGACCCCGGAAACATTTTCGGGTGTCTATGCCAACGCCGTCAAGGAGACACACTGGCTTTCTTATCCGAACTATGCGGCGCTCGTATCAGGCAATGCATTCGCAACCGACGACCTGGCAAATGGCGATATCGACCTTTTCATCGCGCTCGACCTAAAGGTTTTGGGTGCTCACCCAGGTCTTGCCCGTGTCATCATCGGCGCTCTTATGAACGCAATCTACAATCGAAAGGGCGCTATCGCAGCAAAGACGCTGTTCATGCTCGATGAGGTGGCCCGGCTCGGCTATCTCGGCATACTCGAAACAGCGCGCGATGCCGGGCGCAAATATGGCCTGACGCTCATCATGATCTTCCAGTCTATCGGGCAAATGCGCGAGACCTATGGCGGCCGGGAAGCTACGAGCAAATGGTTCGAAAGCGCATCGTGGATCAGTTTCGCGGCTATCAACGATCCTGACACTGCAGAGTACATCTCGAGGCGCTGCGGCGACACTACTGTCGAAGTCGACCAGACGAGCCGTACCAGCCAAATGTCCGGATCTACGCGGTCGCGATCAAAGCAGCTTTACCGGCGTCCCCTGATCCTGCCTGACGAGGTTATGCGCATGCGCTCCGACGAGCAGATCGTATTCACGGCCGGCAACCCGCCGCTCCGATGCGGGCGTGCGGTCTGGTTCCGGCGTGATGACATGAGGGCATGTGTCGCCAAGAACAGATTCCACCGCAGAGAAAACGAAGCATAAGTAGGGGAGTGCAAACCAACTGCGCGCATCGAAATCCACGGCCGTAACGCACAACCAATTTTGCAGAAGCGCGGTCCGCGTTTCACCCCGGCAAGAAACATCATCGCAATGAATCGATCACGGTGGAACGATTCAAACATGTTGTTGGACCTGGCGCGCATTCGCACCGAGACTGTCTGTCATGCTTGCGCCCTTGAACGATATTCATCTGCACCGCGTCGATCCGGCCCTGAACATGCGCCGGTTCTACAGCCTAACCCTCCAGCCGACTTTGTTTGGAGGCGTGTCGGTCATTCGGAACTGGGGAAGAATTGGTGCCAACGGACAAGTGATGATCGAAACCTTCGATGGCCCCGATGAGGCGCATCGAGCCCTGAGACGCTTGGAGACGATGAAAAAGCGGCGGGGATACTGCGTTCCTGGGGCCGAGCAATTGCAGGAATTCAAGGGATCGCGCGTTAGCGGAGTTGAAGCCGAACGCTCCTCATAGAGCGGAAACAACAACGAAAGGCGACAAGCCGTAATGCTGGAGGAGCCAGCTAGCCGGCAGGGCAGCAGCTGAAGAAAGACCCCGGCCGATCCGGCCGGGGCCTCGTTTGGGCTTAATCGCCGCGCCGACCGCTCGGGCGGGACCAGATTAGTGAGAATGTGTCACCTTCCTCATCGTCGAAGAGGTTGGCGTAGATCGGGGCGTTGAAGCTCGGATCGTCGAGCTTGAGGCCCAGGTAATCGCGGCCCTCGTTGGAGCACTTGGTCCAGGCGGCGCCGATTTCGGCGCGGCCGACCAGAACGCGGTGGCTGGGGGCGTTGTCGCCGGTGGCGCGGGTGTCGGGGACGATGCGAACGCCCTTGGCCTGGACGCTGAGGGTGACGATTTCGCCGGTGAACTCGTTCGAGCCGGCCTTCTTGAAAGTGCCGATGGTCGCCATGGTATTTCTCCGTTTTTCCGTTCCCGAGACCGCACCATGCGGCCTCGATGGCGATCGGTGGGCCGGAGGCGAGTGACGACGCATCGCTTGCGACCGAAGCAGAGCGGAGGACGGCGCAGGATCGAGTTTCTTGTCTCGCGAGGAATGGCGGCCACCCCGGGGTCCACATGCAGCTCGCTGCATGGGGTGGGTGCCGACAGGGGAAGAAAGTTGAGACGCGCTGTTGCGGCATAGACAGTCGAGGCGTCAGCCGTCCTTCGGCGAGATCAGCCCATTGGAGAGGCCGTTTGGAGCGCTCGTCGAACGGAGGCCAGACGGAGAATTTGGCGCCCATCGTCGCTTGAGAGTTGCCGCGGCACCGTTATCCGCCGATCTCACCCTTGCCTCTGGCTCAAGCTTGGGTTGTCCGGGCTCCGCATTCGAGCGCCACCAATACGGCCCCGGTCTCGTTTGGTCATGCCGCCTCAGATGGCATGCCGGTTTAAACGCGCCCTACGCGGCTGCCATCGCGGTCGCTACGGCAATCCAGCTCGTCGCTGCGTTCTATCCAGACCCTATATTCGAGAAGGGCATACATCGTCTCGTCTGGTTTGCCGGTGGTGAGTGACGACCTAAGCCTGGGCGAGCCCCTGACCGGGTTGGCCGCTACCTGCTATTCCGGCGATCCGCAAGAACGCTGCAACGCCGACGGCGACAGGACCGATGATTGAGAAGACGATTTGCTCTGCTTCAAAAGACATCAAGTGCTTCGCGATGCCATGGTGGAATAGTACCAGGAAACAACGGCGGGTGCGACGAAGACCAGTGCGATCGCAAACGTCGCTCAGAGCCGGCGAACGGCTCCAAGCAGGAGTTGGCCTGCTACGATGGTGAAACCAGCGGACAGCGCTCCGACTGGAATGGCGCCAAGCCATCCAGTACCGAATTCATCGTCCACATGCCGGTGCTCGCAGCAACGAATGGCAGCGTTAACAGGGCGAGCGTAAACAGCAACCAGCAAAAGAAGCCGATTGGAGCAATGCAGACGAGGATGCCGAGAATGATCATGGTGGTGTCTCCGATAGGAATGCCCTAACGGCTGCGCCTTCCACCGCCACCGCGCCGCAACGTCGAGCATGGCAACAGATCGGTGCCGCCGCGTGCGAAAACCACTGAGGTTTTCGCGTCGGCGGATACGATCTTCGCCTCGTCATGAGGCGAAGGGGTCGATTTCGCCGACGATCTCGGTGTCGTCGCCATCGTATTCGGTAGCGGGAACCACTGAGAGCGTTCCGTCGCCGGCGCGGAAGATCACGATGGCGACCATCAGGGTGGCGGCGAGGCTGAAGGCGAAGGCGTGTGCATCGGTGAAGGACATGGAACCGGCTCCTGTTGGGCGGAGGACCATCCCCCGCTGACAGGCGCCCGATGTGTCTGGCCGGTGGCCGCAATCACCGCGCGGGCGAAGCCGGCGCGGCGGCACGCTTTGCGTAGTCCGACCCCTTGCGGGTTGATGGCGTCAGGCCATCGGCTGGACCAAGGATCAGCGCAGATAGGCGGGGGGGCTTTTGCCATGGGGCTGGCGACCACGATTCCCCGACTCTATTGTCTTCATCGGTTTCAGGGCCGCACGGGCGTTCGCCGTCTGACCAATAAGTGCGTAGCAGGCGGGCTGCATCTCGCCCAGAAGCGGGGGTGATGCTTGAGATTAAGCGAGTTTTCGAGCCTGGTGACGTTGAGCAAGATCCTTGTGTCCGACGATGGCACAGGGTTCGAGCGGCTTGACGAAGGGAAATGGGTCAAGGGTCGCTTCGACAATAGCATACGGATAGATCAGCCGACCCATGGGGCTGGGCAGACGCACGCGCACGTCTATGGGCGCAAGGGCGATGAGATCGGAGTGGTCAATTTTGACGATTCCGCAAGCCACGGAACGATATGCAAGCTGAGCGATGATGATGATGATGCTGCTGCGCTGCGGAAGCGCGGGTTCACAATCGGACCGGGCAATATCGTCGAGTGGATCGTTCTGCCCACGCAGCCTCAGCTGCTTTTGGGCTGAAGGCGGCGCTCACGCGCCGCCAAACTTCCAGACCGGGATGCCGAGCTTCTTGGCCTTGTCGGCGAGGTTGTCGTTGATGCCCGTGCCGGGAAAGTGCATCACGCCCTTCGGCACGATGTCGAGCATCTCGTCATTGCGTTTGAAGGGCGCGGCGCGGCCATGCTTCGTCCAGTCGGGTGCGAAGGCGATCTGCGGGACATTGCGATTTCTTGCCCAGAGCGAGGCAATCTTTTCGGCGCCCTTTGAGGACTTGCCATGCATCAGCACCATGTTGGGGTGCTTTTCGTGGACCTGGTCGAGCCTGGTCCAAATCAGCCGGTGGTCATTGAAGTCCAGTCCGCCGGTGACGACGATCTTCGGACCGGGGGGGAGAAGGACCTCCTGCTCTGAGCGCTTTTTGGCCATGAGGAAGTCGCGACTGTCGATGATCGCGGAGGTCAGGTTGCGATGGTTGACCTTTGAGCCCGTGCGGGGGAGCCATGGCTTGCCGATCTGGCGTTCGTAGTGCTCGGCGGCCTGGTCGCGCATCAGCTCGAAAGCGTTCTGCCGTTCGATGAGTGTCTTGCCCTCGGCGATCTGGCGCTCGAGTTCGGCCGACTTCACCTCGCTGCCGTCCTGTTGCCGCTGCGAGCGCTTCTGCGCCTGTTCGTTGTCGTCGAGTTCGCGCGCGATCCGTTCGGTGGCGCGGTGGAAGACGTTGACGGTCGACCAGAGGAGATCGTCGAGGTCGGGTTCGAGGCGGGTGTCCTCCAGTGTCGAGATCAGGGCGTCGAAGATGTCGGCGATCGCGCCCGCGACGTGATTGCCGTCTGGCAGGAGACGCTGGTCCACCTCGTCGGCGAAAGGGCGGTAGCCGTGGAGCTGGAGTTCGTTGAGGATGTGGTCGGTGGGTGACGAATCGTGGTGGGGTTCGTAGTCGTCGTGCTCGGTCATGGAATGTTCCTTTGGCTGGACCGCGACCGTCGCGGCCTTCATGGCGACGGAGCCCACGGGCGGAGCGGACCTGCACCCGGCGCCAGGCGCCGGGCCGGAGCAACGCAGAGGATGCCGGAGGCCGGCTATTTTGCTTCGCGATGGAAAGCTGCCCCTCGGGGCAGCGCCGGAAAATAGTCGGCCGCAGACATTGCCTGTCCGAACCGCATGTGGGCCGATCGCCCTCCCGAAGGCCGAGGTGCGGCCCTCTCCAAGGGGCCGGGCATCCATGCGAGCATGATGGCGGCCGCGCGCCGCCGCCGTTCAGCCGCCGATCTATGCCGCCACGAGCATGAAGCGGGCGACGTCCTGTGGTGCGAGCTGCACCCGGAGATGCGCCATCAGCGCGTCACGGCCGTAGGTGCGGAGATCCTCGTTGAAGTCCTCGAGCATGGGCGACAGGGCAATCGCCTCGACCCCGACCGCGTTGGCCCGTTCGAGCAGCGTGTGCCACGCACCATCCCCCGCGAGATCATTGTCGCGGAGGACATAGAGCCGGCGCAGTGCATCGTGGAACTGGATGGCAGCGAGGTGCGCCGCGGAAAGTGCCGCCGCCGCCGACATGCCGGGCATGACATCTCGCACCGATAGCACGCTTTCGATGCCTTCACCGGCTGCCAGAACGTTGCCTGGAAGCCCGAAGCGGACCGCATGCCCAAGAAGGTCGCCCATTGCCTTACGCTGGATGTCGATCGGCGCCTTGCCGGAACCATCGGGCGCGAGCCAGGTCCGATGTGCGCCGGTGATCTTGTCGGTGAGATCGGTGACGGCGGCGACCATGGCCGGCCAGGTCTCGGTCGGGCTGTGCTCGTCGGGCCGATAGTAGCATCGGGAATGGAAACGCAAGCTTCCGCATACGTGCAAAGCCGTAATGCCGCGTCCGCGCAAATACGCTTCTACGAGTGTGCCGCCGAGCGGCTGACACATGGCGATGAGCCGGCGTGCAGTCTCGGCAGATCCCGATGACGCTGGCGTGCGCGCGTGTTGTTTCGGCTCTGATTCATGATCGGGCGGCATGCTGAGGAAGATGTGGGCCTCTTCCGCGACGTCGGCGAAGTCGATGAGGCCCAGCGATTCACGGATCACGTCGAGCAGATCGCCATGCTCGCCAGTTGCAGCGTCGGTCCATTTACCGGCCGGACCTTTGGCGGTGTCCTTCAGGCGCACGAACATGGACTGGCCCGGCGTATTGCGAACATCGCCAACCTGCCAATAGCTGCCCTGTCGGCGGCCGGCGCCGAGATAGCGTTTGCACACCGCCTCGGCCTGACGGCCCAGACGGGATGCGAGATCGGAAGCGTGGCGGCGGGCCATTACGCTGCCTCCCGCTCGCCGATGCGAGCCACCGGATAGGTGTCGAACAGCTTGGCGAGCACGGTCGGCCCCGTGCTGTCGATCGGCACGAAGAACCGCAGCGACCAGGAGATGATCTCGGTGAAGAGACCATAGGCGCGAAGGCGGTCGCGCATGGCTTCCGTGAAGCCGGATAGCTCGATGCGATTAGCGCCCATGACGCGCACGCGACGAAGCTGAAGCCCTTCCGCAAGGTCGAGGATCGTCCGCCCTTCGATCAGGGCCGCATAGGCGTCGTTGACCGATAGGACGGTCGTGCCGGTAGATGTCGCGTTGGCGGCCCAGGCCGGAGAGACGCGACGACCGATAATGCGCTCGCCATCGTCGGTCTGGAGCCGATAGACGCGGGTCGACTCGTTCGGCAGACGCTTCCACACCGGCAGCAGCAATCCAGCGACGATGTGGATGGTGCTCTCGCTGGAAGCGGGCACATCGCCGAGTTCGCAGGACCAGGCGGCGGCGAAGGTGCTGCGATCGGCCTCCTGCCAATGGCTTTCCGCCATCGACTTGAACGAGGCATGGAGATGTTCCATCGGGCGCATCAGCCGAACACGGCGTTCGATCTCGCCATCGTCTAGCATGAGCGACGGTGCAGGAATTTGCACGGCGGCTCGCCCGGATCGTTCGTTCACCAGCAGTTTCGCACTACGATCATCAAGCCAGCCGAGTGCGTCGTCGAGCGACAATGGACGATTGCGGATCCGCTGGGTGATGGTCAGCAGCCGGGTGTGCGCGCCCGATGCCGGATGGGTGTAGATCGTCGCGCGATCGGTGACGACGAAGCTCTCCGCCCTCAGCGTTTCGAGGCCGATGTCGTAGACACCGCTGGCGATCGCGCCGGACACCTTCGCATCGAGCAGCTGTTCGAAGGCGGTGAAGAGAATGCCCTGCAGCTCGATCGTGAGTGCAAGGAGCCGGTTGAGGAACGTAGTGATCGGCGGCAGTTCGTCCTTGATGCCGTTGTCGTCCATCAGCTTCAGGCCGGTGGCGGTCTCGAAGCGATGGAGCGAGCAGCCCTCGATCTTGCCGCGCACGATCAGGAGGTGGAGCTGGCGCAGCGCGTCGCGGGCGTAGCAGGATTCCAGATTGTCCTCGGGCCGGAACAAGCCCTGGCCGCCGGTCTGGCGCTGCCCGCGCGTGATGGCGCCGAGCGTGTCGAGCCGGCGCGCGATCGTGCTGAGGAAGCGTTTTTCAGCTTTCACGTCGGTCGCGATCGGTCGGAAGAGCGGCGGCTGCGCCTGGTTTGTCCGGTTCGTGCGGCCGAGCCCCTGGATCGCCGCGTCCGCCTTCCAGCCCGGCTCGAGCAGGTAATGCACGCGCAGACGCTGGTTCTTCGCCGACAGCTCCGCATGGTAGCTGCGGCCGGTGCCGCCGGCGTCACTGAACACCAGCACGTGCTTCAGGTCATCCATGAAAGCGGCTGTTTCGGCGAGGTTCGCCGATGGCGCGCGGTTCTCGACGGACAGCCGATCGCCCTTGCGGACGATCCGCCGCGAGCGGCCTGTCACCTCGGCCACCATATCGGTGCCGAAACGCTGGACGATCTGGTCGAGTGCCCCCGGCACGGGCGGAAGCGATGCAAGGCGCTCGGTCAGCTCGTCACGCCGAGCAACGGCTTCGCGGCTCTCTACGGGCTGGCCATCGCGATAGACCGGGCGAGACGACAGATTGCCCTCGCCATCGGTGAACGGCTCGTAGAGCTGTACTGGGAAGGAATGGGCGAGATAGTCGAGGACGTATTCGCGCGGCGTGATGTCGACGCGCACGTCGTTCCATTCCTCGGTCGGAATCTCGGCGAGGCGTCGTTCCATCAAAGCTTCACCGGTCGATACGATCTGCACGACGGCGGTATGGCCCGCCGCAAGATCGCGCTCGATGGAGCCGATCAGGGTCGGCGTCTTCATCGAGGTCAGCAGATGCCCGAAGAAGCGCTGTTTCGCGGATTCGAAGGCCGAGCGAGCGGCGGACTTCGCCTGACTGTTCAACGTGCCGGTCGAGCCGGTGATGTTGGCCGCCTCCATCGCCGCGTCGAGGTGATTGTGGATGATTGCGAAGGCGCCGGCATAGGCGTCATAGATGCGGCGCTGCTCATCGGTGAGCTGGTGTTCGACCGGCTCGTATTCCACGCCCGCGTAGGAGAGCGAGCGGGCGGTGTAGAGCCCGAGCGAACGCAGGTCGCGGGCCAGCACCTCCATCGCCGCGACACCACCGGCTTCAATCGCTCCGACGAATTCCGCGCGCGTGGCGAACGGAAAGTCATCGCCGCCCCAGAGGCCGAGCCGCTGGGCATAGGCGAGATTATGGACGGTGGTCGCGCCGGTGGCGGAGACATAGACGATGCGCGCGTTCGGCAGGGCGTGCTGAAGGCGCAGGCCGGCGCGACCTTGCTGAGAGGGGGCGACGTCGCCCCGTTCTCCCTTGCCGCCGCCGGCGTTCTGCATCGCGTGGCTCTCGTCGAAAATGATTACTCCGTCGAAATCGGATCCCAACCATTCGACGATCTGGCGCACGCGGGAAACCTTCTCGCCGCGGTCGTCGGAACGCAGCATGGCATAGGTTGCAAATAGGACGGCTTCCGACAGCGCGATGGGCTTGCCCTGCGCGAAGCGCGACAGCGGCGTGACCAGCAGGCGCTCCATGCCGAGTGCGGACCAATCACGTTGCGCATCCTCGATCAGCTTGTCGGACTTGCTGATCCAGACCGCTTTGCGGCGACCCTGGAGCCAATTGTCGAGGATAATGCCGGCCGACTGGCGGCCTTTGCCTGCGCCGGTGCCGTCGCCGAGCATGAAACCACGTCGGAAGCGAACGCTGTCGGGCGCGTCGGCGGGGGCGGCCTTCACGACATCGAAGGTCTCGTCGGCCGTCCACGATCCGGCGAGGTAATCGCTATGTGCCTCGCCGGCATAAATCACCGTCTCAAGCTGGGCGTCGGATAGCAGGTTGCGGATATTCGCCGGCAGAGTCGGCCGATAGCTCGGCTTCGGCGGCGCGATGCTCGCCATGGCGGCAGATTGGACGAGCTTGGTCGGGTGGGCCTGCGCGCCGGGAATGCGGATCGACTGCAATCCGTATTCTTCGTAGATCGCGTCGGTGAGGTGGGTGCTCTCGGCCGGCGTCCAGTCCACGGTCTCGTAGTCAAGCTGAACACCATCGGGGTCGGTGCCGGTCGGCGCCGCCGAACGTGACGTCGCGGCGCGGGCAAGATAGCCGCGCACGGATTTCGGAGGCGCGGTCGGGACCGTCGTGGACACCGACGGCATGGCGACAGGCGCCCGAGCCGGAACGCCCCGTTCGATCCAGCCGAGCAGCGTGGCGACATCGGGCGCAATGCCGGACGAGATCGGAAAGCTGGCGGGATCGCCAGCCGGCAGCTTGTCGATGACGGTCAGTCGGGTGGGAAACGTCGTGCCGTGCTTGGCGTAGACCGCGTCGGCGATCGCGGCCGAGAAGACGACCTTGCCGCGCTCCTGCAAGCGCACGAAGGCGTCGTGCCAATCCGGTAGGCCCGGCCCGACATTTGCGCCGGTGATCGCCACGAGACGGCCGCCGGGAGCAAGGCGGTTCAGCGCCGATGCGATATGGCGAAATCCGGCGTCGGCGACGCGCCCTGAGACGCTGGCCATCGCCGAGAACGGCGGGTTCATCAGCACGACGGACGGAATGGCTGCACGATCGAGATGATTGTCGATCTGGGCGGCGTCGAAGCGTGTCACGGCAAGGGTCGGAAAGAGGGATGAGAGGAGGTCAGCGCGAAGATCGGCCAGTTCGTTGAGGATCAGCGAACCGCCCGCCATCGATGCCAGGATGGCGAGCAGGCCGGTGCCTGCTGAAGGCTCCAGCACGATGTCATCAGGCGTGATCGCCGCGGCGGTCATCACTGCAAGGCCAAGGGGGACCGGCGTCGAGAATTGCTGAAGCGCCTGGCTTTCTTCCGAGCGGCGAGTGTGGGTCGGCAGGAGCCCGGTGATTTTCGATAGGGTGGAGAGCCGGGCTGTCGGTGATACGGATTTGCGGAAGAGCGCACGTCCGTATTTCCGTAGGAACAGGACGGTGGCGGCTTCGCAGGCCTCGTAGGCGGTTTTCCAGTCCCAGGCTCCGCTGGCGTCGGAGGCACCGAATGCGGTCTCCATCGCAGCGCGCAAGATGGAAGCCTCAACGCGCTCGCCGCGTTCGAGACGGCCGAGCACAATGTGGGCAGCCGAGAGGATGGCAGGCGCGAGCGCCAGGGGCACGGCCGGTACGGCCATGGGCAACAAGACAGTCATAGGAAGATCCTCGGGAGAGCGGTAACGGACAAGCTCGGCCGGCGCTCTCTCTCAAAACCGCCCGAACTCATCTCGTCCCGGCGGACCTCGCACTCTCGAAGGCTGGAATGAAAAAAAGCGCCCGGCCGTGTGGCGGGGCGCTTTGAAGACGGCCCGGGTACGCTGGACGGGCTGGGAAAACCGCCCCGCATCGACACGCTACTCTGCAGCGATCATCGCGCAGTGCTTGTCTTTCGGTTCGACGATTGCGTCGTCGCCAGCGAGGAATGCAGGCCGATTTTCGTCGGCTCGTTCTAGCGAAGCCTCTGCCTCGGGCTCGATCGCGCGCAGCGGCTCCGGCAGCCAACCGGTGTCGGCCAGCAGGCGTTCCGCTTCCTTGGCCATGTCGCCCTTCTTCATATGGTCGATGAGCTGGGCGGCCTGTTCGCCGGCGCCTTCGCGGACGGCCTCAAGGATGCGGGCCTTGGTGACGCGGCCGAGATAGTTGCCGACTGTCGGACGCCAGCCGGCTTCCACCATGTTCATGCCGGTTGCCCTGGCGAGGCGGCTGGCCTGTGTCAGGCGCACCTTCAGGCCATGCTCGCTCACGCCCGAGCCGCCGTAGGGGTTCACCTTTTCGTAGAGCGAATTGACGCCGTAGCTGACGCAATGCGCCAGCAGATCCATTCGGACGCCGTCATCGAGTTCGGTGAGCCAGTCCCACAGCCCTTCGTCATCGGCCGGGATCTGATCGCTCCATCGCTGGTGGCGGTCAGTGACGGATTTCGCGGACGAGCTATCCTTCAGCTCGTCCGCCTGCGCTGGGAAGAAGATGTGACGGACGTTGGCGTCCAGGCAACCTGCCGCGGCGTGATGCAGGAAGGCATCCGTCACCAGTTTGTGCAGAAGAGCAGTCATTGCGACACGGGGATTGTTCGCCACGGCGTCTCGTAGCGCGAGCGTGCGATGCGCGGTCAGCTCCATGACGAGGCGATCGGGCAAAGGCCTGATGCCGTCGCCTTCCTCATCCTCAGCTTGAACCGACTGCCCGCCAATGCTGATGACGGCGCGCTGGATTGCAGGGGGGCGGATCTCGCCGGTTTTAGGATCGACGTCGTCCTCCTGCGCCGTTTCATCAGCAAGCTCGACTGGCTCGTCCTCGGAACGGACATAGCCACGATCGACAAAGAGTGATCCTTCGGCATCGATGCTGACGAAGACGCCAGCGATGGCGATCTCATCCAGATCATAGCCGACTGGACGGTTGTCGATCGCTTTGATCGCCGCCTCGATCTCGCCCAGGCGGGCATCCACTTCGTCTGGAAGCTCATCGGCCTCCTCGTATTCGGCGGTCAGGCGGTCGAGTTCCTCCTGCAGAGCATCTCGCGCCACCAGGTCTTCCTCCGTGATGTCGAGCGGAACGCCCTTGATCGCACGCATGCCATGGGTGACGCCGTAGGGAATGCTGATGGCAGCCTCGACCCATTTCCAGCCGTGGGTCGCGATCTCGTCGGCGATGGTCGTGAGCTTCTCGGAAACAAGGCGATCCAGAAGCCCGACATCCTGAAGCCAGCCGCCGTCGTCGGATTCGAAAAGGTCGCGCATCACGATGCCACCGGCCGCCTCGTAGACGTCGATACCGACGAAGACGACCCGCTTGTCGGAGGCGCGCACCGTCGTCTCGGTCAGCATGCGGCGGATGTGGTACGGCTCCTTCTGCCAGCTATTGCGGATTTGCTCCCAGACCTGCTCCTGGCGGGCATGGTCGTGCGAGACGGTGAAGGCCATGAGGTGCTTCAGCTCCATGCCGTCCTCGGCATAGATGTCGAGCAGCGCCGGCGAGACCGACGCGAGGCGCAGCCGCTGCTTGACGATATTGACGTCAACAAAGAATGCCGCAGCGATGTCTTCCTCGGTCATGCCCTTGTCGCGCATGGCCTGGAAGGCGCGATACTGGTCGAGTGGATGAAGCGGCGCGCGCTCGATATTTTCGGCCAGCGAAACCTCGTCAATCAGGATAGTGGCATTGGCGGCAGATACGACGCAGGGGACCGGCGTGGCCTTGTTGAGGCGCTTCTGCTTGGCGAGCATTTCCAGCGCGCGGTAGCGGCGGCCACCGGCGGGCACCTCGAACATGCCGGTTTCCTGGCCCTCGCCATTGAGGACGGGTCGCACATGAAGGCCCTGGATCAGGCCGCGCCGCGCGATCGACTCGGCCAACTCCTCGATCGAGACACCGGCCTTCACGCGCCGGACGTTGGCTTGGCTAAGCACCAGCTTGTTAAAAGGAATGTCGCGCGACGACGATAGCGTGATCTTCTGAATGGCAGTTGCCATTTTCGTTACTCCGCGACGAGCACCGAGAGCCTCTCTCTCGAACCTAAACTCGTCACGAAGCGAAGCACTGCCCTCTCACTCTTGGAGGGCAGTGCCAGGACATAGGGAAAACGGAACAGCAGGGAGAAGCAGATCTCCGGCTTCACGGAAGTCAGGCGGCGCGGTCGAGCAGCTTCTTGGCCTTGCCCTCCAGTTCGAGCCGGGCGTCCTGATTGGTCTTTTCGCGGGCGACGGCGGTGATGCCCGCAACGAAATCGAAAATCGATTCGGGCGGGCGACCTTCTTCGGCCAGGACCGTCTCGATGATCTTGCCGGTCTCCGCCTTCGAAAATCCGCGTTTGCGCAAGAATTCCGAGCGGTCCTCGTCCGACTTCGCAACGATCCGCTCCCGCGCGGCCTCGATGCCGTTGATGAAAGGCATCGGCGAGGAGTTCGCGAAATTCAGCAGTGCCGGCGCAGCTTCGTGAGCGAAACGGGACGCCGCGTATTTGCTGTGGCGGATGGTGATTTCCTCGAAATCTTCCACGCCCCACAAATTGCGGTTCTGGCAGACCGCGCGGAGATAGAAACTGGCCATGCCGAGCGTCTTGGCGCCGACCTCGGAATTCCAGCAGTAAAAGCCGCGGAAGTACAGGTCGGGCGAGCCGTCAGCGAGCCGGCCGGCTTCGATGGGGTTCAGATCGTCCACGAGAAAGAGGAACACATCGCGATCGGACGCATAGAGTGTCGTCGTGTCCTTCGTGATGTCGACGCGCGGATTGTAAACGCCGGTCGACCAGTCGAGCACGCCGGGCACCTTCCATCTCGTATCGCCCGTGCCGTTGCCCGCAATGCGTTGCACCGCCTCGACCAGCTCGTGGTCGTAAATCCGGCCATAGTCGGGGCCGGTGACGGCGCGCAGCTCGATCCTGCCGTTGTCGGTTTCGAGCGCCTTGATCTGCTCGGCCCGATGCGAGGTCAGACCGAATTGCAGATTGATGCCCGCCAGTGCGGCCGGGAGTTGGCGCAGATAGGCAGCCGGAGCGCCGACCTGGCTGGCAAGCTGACCGAAGCTCCAGTGTGTTGGCACGACGGGCGTGTCAGAGCCCGGCAGGATGAGGGACAGCCGTTCGGGATCGGTCCGGCTCGCCTCGACATGGATCAGCGCAGTTTCCACCACGCGTGTCCGGCTGTGTTCCGACCGACTGCGCACCGTATCCGCCAACTCCGACAGAGACAG
This sequence comes from Aminobacter sp. MET-1, assembly GCF_026521175.1. Lineage (NCBI taxonomy): Bacteria > Pseudomonadati > Pseudomonadota > Alphaproteobacteria > Hyphomicrobiales > Phyllobacteriaceae > Aminobacter > Aminobacter sp. MET-1. The sequence goes on from NZ_JAMSHL010000012.1 coordinate 97,517, forward strand.
GTAACGCTCGTCATCCGGGCGCGAGAACCACTCCGAGGAAACGCGGCCGATCCGCTCGCCGCGGCTGACATCCACCTTGTAGCCGCCGCTGATTTCGCGGCAGACGTCGAGAACCTGCATGTCCATGAGGCAAACTCCATGACAGGCGCCGAGAGCCTCTCTCTCGACACTCAACCTGTCATGGAACCCCGATTCATGCTCTCACTCTCCAGGCCCGCCGAGGCTCGCAGCCCAGGCCGGACATCGGCGCCGGATCAGCTCGCTCGGCGGGCTTTTTTTGTCATGGACGGCAGGTCGGTGCAAACGCCCTCGGCAACTTCGGCGGCCATCCCGATAGTCTCGACGAGTGTAGGATGCGGATGGATGGTCTTGCCGATATCGACCGCATCCGCTCCCATCTCGATCGCCAGGCAGATCTCGCCGATCATGTCGCCGGCGGACGGGCCGACGATTGCACCGCCGATGATGCGATGCGTCTCCTTGTCGAACACCAGCTTGGTCAGGCCGTAATCGGCACCGTTGGCGATGGCCCGACCGGATGCGGCCCACGGGAACTTGCCAGTCTCAACCATGCGACCCGCGGCCCAGGCCGCATCCTCGGTCACACCGACCCAGGCAATCTCCGGATCGGTATAGGCGACTGACGGCACGACCTTCGCGTCCATGAAACTCTTGAGCCCTGAAGCCGCTTCGGCAGCGACATGGCCTTGGTGGACCGCCTTGTGCGCCAGCATCGGATTGCCAGTGACATCGCCGACAGCAAAGACGTTCTGGTTGCGCGTGCGCATCTGCGCATCGACCTCGATGAAACCTCTCGTATCGATGCTGACACCCGCTGCACCAAGGTGCAGCGCATCGGCGGCCGGCCGTCGACCTGCCGCCTGCAGGACAAGGTCGTAGCGTCTGACACCAGCCCCCTCCCCGCTCGTTGTGACAACAAGGGCATCTTCTTCAGCAACGACACTTTCGACGCGCGCACCCAAGAGAAAGGCATCGAAGCGATGGGCGTTGCGCTTGCGCCAGATCTCGACCACATCGCGGTCGACATCGGGCAGCAGCGTGTCGAGTTGCTCGACCACGTCGACACGTGCGCCGAGCGCACTGTAGACTGTGGCCATCTCCGACCCGATGATGCCAGCCCCAATGACCAGCATGCGGTCGGGGATGAAAGGCAGCTCGAGCGCACCTGTGGAATCGACAATGCGCGGATCGTCGGGCAGGAACGGCAACCTGACCGGTATCGAGCCTGGGGCGACGATCGCCTTGGCGAAGACGATCCTGCGGCTTGTGCCGTCAGAGAGCGCGACATCGACCGCGTTGGCATCGGCAAACGTCGCCGTGCCCTTGACCACCTCGACCTTGCGCAGCCGGGCCATGCCTTTCAGTCCCTCGGTGAGCTTGGCAACCACACCGGTCTTGAAGCTGCGCAGCTTATCGAGATCAAGGGTCGGCGTGCCAAACGCGACCCCATGATCTGCCAGGCGCTCGGCCTCTTCCTTGACCGCCGCGACATGCAACAGCGCCTTGGAGGGAATACAGCCGACATTGAGGCAGACGCCACCGAGAGTGGCGTCGCGCTCGACCAGGATCACGCGTTGTCCGAGATCGGCGGCGCGGAAGGCGGCGGAATAGCCGCCCGGCCCGCCGCCGATCACCAGCACGTCGCAATCGGGCGCTGCAGCTGCGGCAGGTAATGGCGTGGCTGCCACAATCGGCTTCGCAGCGGCGGCCGACGCTTCATGAATGGCCGCTTGCTTGGCTTCGCTTCCGCCCGCTGCCGCTTCCATGGTAGCAATCAGCGCGCCTTTGGATACGCGCTGGCCGATGGCCAGTTCGACCGAGGCGATGCGACCGGAGAACGGCGAAGGCACGTCGATCGAGGCCTTGTCGGATTCGAGCACGATCAGCGTCTGATCGAGGGCGACGTCGTCACCCGGCTTGATGTGCAATTCGATGACGGCGACTTCCTTGAAGTCGCCCATTTCGGGCACCCTGATTTCGGTAATGCTCATCTTCGCCTCAAATGATCGCGCGGCGGAAATCGCCCAGAAGGGCCGCGATGTGACCAAGGAACCTGGCCGCGGCAACGCCGTCGATGACGCGGTGATCCCACGACAGGGAAACCGGCATGATCAGCCTCGGCTGGAAGGCATTGCCGTCCCAGATGGCCTGCATCGCCGAACGGCCGGCGCCGAGGATCGCCACTTCGGGCGCATTGATGATCGGCGTAAAGCCTGCCCCGCCAATGCCGCCGAGCGACGACACCGAGAAACAACCGCCCTGCATGTCTACCGCCGACAGTCCGCCCTCGCGCGCTTTGTCGGCTAGGGTCCGCATTTCGGTTGCGATCTCGAGCACGCCCTTGCGGTCGCAATCGCGGATCACTGGAACCATCAGCCCCTTCGGCGTGTCTGCGGCAAAGCCGACATGGACGTATTTCTTGAGTACGAGGTCCTCGCTATCGAGCGACGCGTTGAAGCGAGGATAAGCCCTCAACGCCAACGCCGACGCCTTGATCAGGAAGGTGACCATCGTCACCTTGGCGTCCTTGTTCGCTGTATTGAGTTCCTTACGGAACTCCTCCAGGCCAGTCACGTCGGCCTTGTCGAAGTTGGTGACATGCGGAATGGTCAACCAGTTGCGGGTGAGATTGCCGCCCGAGATCTTCTGGATACGCGAAAGAGGCTGGCGTTCGACTGGACCGAACTTCTCGTAGTCGACCATGGGCCAGCCAGGAAGCCCAGTGCCGATACCGGAGCCTGACACCTGCACCGATGACGCCCCTGCAAGTCGCTCCTTAATGTGAGAGGCGACATCTTCGCGCAATATCCTGCCCTTGGCACCGGTAGGCTTCACCGCGCCAAGATCAACGCCGAGTTCGCGTGCAAATGCGCGCACCGACGGGGTCGCATGGGCGTCAGCAGAGGTCATGACGACTGCGGAGGCGTTGCTCGTTGGCGCCGGGGCCGCCGGCGCGGACGGCGCCTGCAGTTGAGCCAATGGCTCGGCCTTGGCAGGCAGTGGTGCGGAGGCAGCCTCGGCGTTCCCGGCCTCTGGGTCCGCACGTACCGGTTCGCCTGTCTCGATCGTCAGCAGCAGCGCACCCTGCGAAACGCGGGAGCCGATCGACACTGCAAATTCCCTGACCGTTCCCGCGAACGGGGACGGGATTTCCATCGTCGCCTTGTCGGACTCCACCGTCATCAGCGGGTCTTCGACGGCCACGACGTCTCCCGGCTTCACCAGGAACTCGACCAAAGGGACATTCTTGTAGTCGCCGATGTCCGGCAACCTGACTTCCATATGCTGGCTCATATCAACTCTTTCGGAACTGGAACTCGACCTGGATCAGCGCAGCCAGGGCGCATCGGCTGCGACGTCGAGGCCGTAGCGGGCGATGGCATCTGCCACCGTCTTGCGTGTCACCGACCCTTCGGCGGCGAGTGACGAGAGCGCTGCCAAGGAGATGTGGCGATGATCGACCTCGAAGAAGTCGCGCAACGCCGCGCGCGTGTCGCTACGACCGAAGCCGTCGGTACCGAGCGCGGCGAATGGCGCCTCGACATGGGACGCGATCAGCTGCGGATAGGCACGGACGTAGTCGGTGGCAGCAATGATCGGCGCCTTGCCCGGCAGGCAGTTGGCGAGGTGGCTGGCCACCGGCTCGGCAAGCGGGTTGTAGCGGTTGTGACGCTCCGCCTCCCGTGCATCGCGCGACAGCTCGGAAAAGCTGGTCGCACTCCACACCTCCGAGGCGACGCCCCAGTCGTTGGCGAGCATCTGCGCCGCCTCAATCACTTGCGGGAGGATGGTGCCTGAACCGAGCAGCCGGACGAGACCGACACACTTCTTCGGCGTGTGGCTGGCGATCTGATACAGCCCCTTGATGATGTCGGCCTCGGCACCTGCCGGCATCGACGGCTGGGCGTAGTTCTCGTTCATCGCGGTGATGTAGTAAAACTCGTCCTTGCCCTCTTCCATCATGGCGCGTGCGCCGTGGTCGAGAATGACCGCCAGCTCATAGGCAAAGGTCGGATCGTATGAGCGGCAGTTCGGAACGGTCGACGCGATCAGCAGGCTCGACCCGTCCTGATGCTGCAGGCCCTCGCCCGCCAGCGTCGTCCGGCCCGCGGTCGCCCCGATCAGGAAGCCGCGCGAGCGCTGATCGGCCGCCGCCCAGATCAGGTCGCCGACACGCTGGAAGCCGAACATCGAGTAGTAGATGTAGACCGGTAGCATTGCGAGGTTGTGCACGCTGTAGGACGTCGCCGCCGCCACCCAGGATGAGATGGCACCCGCCTCGGTGATGCCCTCCTCGAGCAACTGTCCGTTCGTGCTTTCCTTGTAGTAGAGCATCGAGCCGGCATCTTCTGGCTCGTAAAGCTGGCCGACCGGCGAGTAGATGCCGACCTGGCGGAACAGATTGGCCATGCCAAAGGTCCGTGCCTCGTCGGCGACGATCGGCACGATCCGTGGTCCGATCTCCTTGTCCTTGATCATGTTGCCGAGCAACCGGACCGCGGCCATGGTCGTCGACATCTCCTTGCCTTGAGCAGTGAGCGCAAAGTCGGCGTAGCTCCGGAGCGGCGGAATAGTTACAGGGTCTGCCGTGCGGCGGCGTGCCGGCAGGTAGCCACCGAGCGCTTCGCGGCGCGACCGGAGATAGGTGAGTTCGGCGCTGTCTTCGGCCGGCTTGTAGAATGCGACCTGCTCTGCCTGCTCGTTGCTGATCGGCAAGGCAAAGCGGTCGCGGAACGCCAGGAGCGCCTCAACGTCGAGCTTCTTGGACTGGTGCACCGTCATGCGCGACTCGCCCGCAGCACCCATGCCATAGCCCTTCTTGGTCTTGGCAAGGATGACGGTAGGCCGCCCTTTGGTAGCCTTGGCAGCCTCGAAGGCGGCAAACAGCTTGCGGAAATCGTGGCCCCCGCGCTTCAGGGCGTCGATGTCGCTGTCGGACATGTGGGCGACCAGCGCCTTGACCTCGGGATCCTCCTCGAAGAAATGCGCCAGGTTGTAGGCGCCGTCCTTGGCGCCGAGCGTCTGGTATTTGCCGTCGACGGTGGCGGCGAAACGGCGCAACAGTGCGTGATTGGTGTCGCGCGCAAACAGCGCGTCCCACTCCGATCCCCACAGCACCTTGATGACGTTCCAGCCGGCACCGCGGAAGGTACTCTCCAGTTCCTGGATGATCTGGCCGTTGCCACGCACCGGACCGTCGAGGCGCTGCAGGTTGCAGTTGATGACAAAGGTCAGGTTGTCGAGCTTTTCACGTGCCGCGATCGACAGACCAGCGACCGATTCCGGCTCGTCCATCTCGCCGTCGCCGAACACGCCCCAGACATGGCGGCCCTCGGTATCGGCGAGGCCCCGATCGTTGAGATAGCGCATGAAGCGGGCCTGGTAGACTGCGCTGATCGGGCCGATGCCCATCGACCCCGTCGGCACCTGCCAGAAGCCAGGCATCAGCCAGGGATGCGGATAGGAGCACAGGCCGGTACCGCCGATCTCCTGGCGGTAATGCTGGAGATGCTCTTGCGAAAGCCGCCCTTCGAGATAGGCGCGGGCATAGACGCCAGGCGCCGAATGCGGCTGGAAGAACACGACGTCGCCGTCGCCCGCACCGGTGTCGGCCCGGAAGAAGTGGTTGAAGCCGACCTCGAAGATCTCCGCTGCGGAGGCATAGCTGCCAATGTGTCCACCGAGCTCGCCATAGGCCTTGTTGGCCTTCACCACCATCGCCAGCGCGTTCCAGCGGATCATTGCGGTGATGCGCTCCTCCATGGCGAGGTCGCCGGGGAATGGCGGCTGCTTTTCCAGCGATATGCTGTTGCGATAAGGCGAGAACGGCAGGGCCTCATGCACGATGCCGAGTTCCTTCGCCTTGCGGTCGAGTTCACCCAAGATGTACTCGGCCCGTGTGCCGCCAGAACTGAGTAACAAAGATTCAAGGGAAGCCAACCAGTCGGCCGTCTCCTGCGGGTCGCTATCATTTACGGCGTTGGCTTCATTGATGGGGGCGGACGGGGTCTTCGTGAGCATGATCGCGCTCGAGCTCCTTGAGTTTCCACTTGGGCGCAAGGATAGCGGCAAGGCTCCAGCATTTTCTGCTGAAGATGTTGTAGATTTCGCCAGTTGCAGCAGCTACTGCTGAAACAAACATCAGTTTCAGCAGGACATGCTGCAGATGAACCTCGACGCGATAGACATCCGCATCCTCTCGGCGATTCAGGAGGACGCCAGCCTGAGCAATGCGGAGCTTGCCAGACGTATTGGCCTGTCAGCCTCCCCATGCCTTGCTCGCGTGCGTGCACTTGAAGACTCCGGCATCATCACCCGCCGCGTCGCCCTGCTTGATCCGGTGATGCTGGGGGCCAATGTCAGTGTCTTCATACAGGTCACACTGGAAAAGCAGATCGAGGCACTGCTCGAGGTATTCGAGGCCGCGATGTCGCGCTTTCCCGAGGTCATGGAGTGCTATTTGATGACTGGCGACTCTGATTATCTGCTGCGCGTAGTCGTGCGCGACACAGTCGCGCTGCAGCACTTCATCGTCGATCGACTGTCCAAGACCCGCGGCGTCGCCAATATCCGGTCGAGCTTTGCCCTCAAACAGGTCAAGTACAAGACCGCCCTGCCACTCGAAGACCTCGCCACACCTAGGTTCGGCTGATGACACGCTTGCCGCCAGGCAGTTGCGAAGTCAGCTTTATACGCGGGAGCCGGAAATCGCATTGCTGATCCGGCACACGATTCATAACTGACCAACAGAATTCAACCTTCGACAGGTGGGCTCCGCTGAAGTGCCTGGTCAGTGTGGGGGTCCTATTTGCGCCGATCACCGTCGGGCTTGGGCTGCGCGCTGCGGTGTCTGCCAACAATGACGGGGCTGTATGGTCTCAACCACTATTCTTGTGTTGCCCTCATATGCAGGGCCCTGACGCGTCACCGTATCTTGCTCAGCGTCAACATAGATGGCTCACCCGACACTCGAAGTCGGCTCACCTAGATAAGTGACGCAAACAGCCCGGACGTACAGATGTCCGGGCTGTTTGCGTTTGGCGGGTCCCACAATCAATCGCTTGCAGTCGACCCAGGGGGGCTTTGGCCCCGAAGAACAGAGCAGCACGAGTGCCCCGATAGTTGGCGTAGGCTCGTCTGCTGGAGCGCTCTCGGTCATGGCACAGCACTTGGCACTGGCGGCTTCTTGCGTCCAGCGTCAGTCGTGAGGCTAGAACGCGACTTTCGTGTCCTCGATGAGTCGAAGTGTCTTCACTCGATCCATGATTATCCGTGCGTGTTGGCCTGATAATGGTAGATTGTCCATCATCTCGCCCCAGGTGTCCGCAGCCTTTTCGACTGTACGGGTGACCTCTTTCTTGACGACGTTCGCGGGAACCCCAGCCAAATCGGCCGCCCGCTGGAAACGTGCCAGTCCGATGTTCAGCGAATCGTGGCTGTCCCGAAATTTCAAGGCAAGCTCGTTGCTGCCGTCATAGACGATCGTGGCGACGATATCGTAGGCTGGGCTGAGAGCGCCGTTGACCCCATCTTCATAAATCAGCGAGTGGTTTTTGAGATGCGCGTCGCCGTTTCCGAGCAATATGTTGACCGTGGTACGACGGACGATCTCCAGATAGTCCTTGGTGCCTCGGCCGAAGCGTTTGGCAAGGTTCATGACGGTCTCTTCGTTGGCCGCGGTATACTTTCGTTCCTTTGGCGCCTGCATCACCTGACAAAAATCCTCCATATGAACGCGTGCACCGTCAGCGGTGCGGTCAAACCTTTTGACCGCCAGAACGTACTCCCCCTTTAGTATCTCGGGCTCAATGCCCACCACCGAGCTGCTCGGGACCAACTCGCAGTGAGGGATTGTCACTCCTGCCGCTTCTGCGAGCTTCATTGACGAATACTCAAGCTCAGGGAGCATCGCGTAGCGTTCGCTGGGTAGCTTCGCGATTATGTTGCCGTTTATCCCTGTGGCCGGAAACGTGAGGCGCTCGTCCTGCTTCAGCATGCTCATCTTGAGCTGTACGCCTGCCAGAGAGAAGCGGATCTGGTTTGGTGCCTCAACCTGATCGGCAGGGACGGGTTCGGGAACAGCCGCAGCAGGCTCGTCCTCTGCTCGGACCACTACAGCTCCCGGCAGATCATGGCCAAGATGTGCTAGAACGTCAAAATCAGTTGTGGCCCCGGTCGGAAGTCCTCGCAAGACGAGGTCCCGAAGCGCACCTTCTGGCAACAGGTTGGAGAACCAGGGATGCAGGTCGCGCCCTGGTTGCGTGATGGGACCGGAGGTCAGCATTCGGACGGTTCGCTCTTCGTCTCCGATAAAGCGCACTGACGAGCTGAGGATAGGCCTGTTTTCACCAAGCGCGAGGTAGGCTCCGTCGACAACAAAGCGCATTAGCCCGCTTCGTTCCCTGATCAAAGTTCCAACCTGAGAATCTGTTTTACCGGTTCTCAGAACGACGGACAGTGTATTGCTCATCGCAATGCCCCCGGCGCGCCCCCTGTGGGTGTTTCGTCGTCTTCCCCATCATACCCATCAGGGATGAACACTTCTTCCAGCACTGAACCTTCGTAGGGTTTGTGAGGACCGGATGGCGGAGCTAGGTACTCTGAGATGATCGCATTGACGCGACTGACTGCCCGGTTGGGTACGAATACGATCTGCATCTGCAGTGCTTCGGCCACAGCCTGTAAAGTAGCAGCTTCCGGGTTGATGGCCCCTCGCTCAAGGCGAGAGACATAACCCTGGTCCAGGCCAATCAGCTCTCCCAGATCGCGCTGAGACATCGACGCAGCCCTTCTCAAAGGCTTCACCTGTTTTAGGAACGACGCGATCATGCCAACCTCATGATTCTTAATTCATATTTTTACCTAAATATGATTTTAAATACATAATGTCAAGCCTGCACGGAGAATGAAATGATGATTCAAGATACATTTTCTGAGCAATTTATGATCTATAATTCATGCAATACGGCGCGGCGGTCGGCAGGGCTCGCCGGAAGCTCGCCGGCAGCTTGGCCGTCGCCTACCATCCCGTCGATCGTGCGCGCCGCCCCCACACTCCTGCCGGGTCCAATTGTCCTAAGGACTCACTGCATCTCATCACACCGCAGCGCTTCTACACCTCAGGCCAAGTCGCGCGCGGCGACAGGCATGTTTATGCCTCTCGGACCCGTTTCATTCCGGCGCATTTGCTCGAACACTTCAAGTCAACGTCGTGGACGAGCCAATCGTATCGTCAAGATCAAGGCGCTAGGCCCCGAACGTCAGTCGACATCAAAGGCAAGATGCGTTCGATGTGGAAGTAGCGGCTACGGACGTAGATGGGCCGCGTAGCTTGGCAGCGCCATGTCTTCAGGGACTCGTTATGGAATGAGCTTCACAATCGAGATTCTAACTGCGGCTGAAGCGAGAAAGCATCAGCATAGGCTTGAGGAAATCCTGATCGGAAGCGTGAAGGACGGCGCGCTCATAAGCTTCGTCCTCCCGTTCTCTAGAGATCAGGCACGGCCGTACTGGGCAAGCACCTTTAGGTCCGTGGCCGATGGCGAGCGACTGCTGATTTGTGCAATTGCCGATGGTCAGGTCATAGGAACCGTGCAGCTCTACCTTTCGCCGGAACCCAATGCCCTACACAGAGCGGAGGTCTACAAGCTTCTTGTCCATCGAGAGTTCCAGCGACGCGGCGTTGCCTCAGCACTGATGGAGGCACTCGAATTAGAAGCACGCCGGCGGAGCCGCTCGCTTCTGATCCTTGACACGGTTCAAGGTGGGACGAGCGAACGGCTCTACCGCCGGCTGGGTTGGGACGAAATCGGTGTCGTTCCGAACCACTTCGTTGACCCTTTCGGAACGCCGAAGGCCTCCGTCTATTTCATGAAGCACCTCGCACCCTGGGAACCTGTTGTCGGATAGTGGCAAGGCGCGGACACCTCTTTTGAAATGCCCGCGCCGAAAGTCCGCCTTTCATCATTCTGCTGGTCGTTCGGCTCCGATGCCGTTGGTGAGCCGGACCAGCATGTAGGCCGATACGAGAATTGCGCCCGCTCCAAGCCATTGGATGGGGTCCAACGTTTCGCCAAGGAAGGCGTAGGCAAGCGCGATGCCGAATATCGGAATGACATTGAAGTAGCTGCCGGCCACTGCGGCAGGAACCGAGCGAAGGGCCGCAATGTAGAGCCAGTAGGCGGCCGCGTAATAGAGAAGCCCTGAAACCGCCGAGGCTACCAACATCCCACCGGGAATGGCAGGGATGTCTTCAACCGAACCAAACGGCGTATTGGACATCAATATTGTAAGAGCCCAACCCAATCCGGCGGATTGCTGTACGGCGACGACAACCACTGGATCCACGTGCTCGCCCACCCTGCGAGAGAACACCGTGTACAGGGCACAGCAGAACACCGCTCCCAACAGCAGCAGGATGCCTCCGATATCGACAACGGTTCCGACAGCCCCGCCAATGTTGGCAACAAGCAAAACCCCGAATGCGCCGAGCAACATCACCAGCACCAACTGCCTGGTGACACGCTCTCCGAGGATCAAGGCAGCCAACCCCAGGATCATCAAAGGTTCGGCGGCCCACAGCAGCGACGACACGCTCGCCGAAGTCCGTGCAAGTCCCATCAAGCTCAGCGTGTAGGAAATGCCCGGATTGAGAACGCCAAGTGCGATCAGCGGCAGCAGAAGAGACCGCCTAGGGGATGGGCAGCTCATCCAGCGAACGGCCAGCCAGAGCACGAGGGCGCTTGGAGCCAATTGAAGGACGAGCAGCGTAACAGGGTTGATCGACCCGAGAAGCGCCTTATTCAAGACGGTTGCCGCCCCCCAAAGGGCGCAAGCAACAACCAAGAGGGCAGCAGGAGGTAAGCGCAGCGAACGGCGCATGATGGCAAACTCCAGAAGTGGTTACGACAGCGAATGCGGTGAACGGCCTAGCGTTCAGCGCCGCATTCCGCGTCACAGCGGTCGTAACCGGGTCTTCTTGGAGGTCTGGGCATCCGTTTCTAGCCGATATCTCCTGATCGACTATTGGTACCAGCAACGGGCATAGCCATCAACTGAACGCCTATTGGCAGCATTTCGCGCTGACGGAACCGCAGCATCCCGATGCCGACTTGCTCTGCTCAGCAAGCCACCGGTCCCTCGGCTTGCAGCTCGCCGGGCGCGCGGAAAGCTCGACGACGATTTCGTCTTCCACTGCCTCTGGCGCGGCAGCCCGATGAAGCTGCATTGGCAGGATTCCATCGCTGACCTCGAATGTCAGCCTCGCATCCATGTCGAGGGCAACGTGTTCGGTCACCTTGCGGACGATCGCTGAGAACTTGCCCGCGGTCATTTGTTCGGGCGAGTCGTCGACATCCCAGAGTTGAACGAAGATCTCGTCCCAGGATTCGGGGTTTGCCCCGCAGTCGAGCGCGGCAAACGCGCCGGCCTTGACTTCGGTCACGTGATAGCCAGGCCGGGCAGTCCTGCCGTCATACCTGAAGGTCACGCGATGCTTCGGGTGACTGGCAAAGAAGCCCAGAAGGCTCCCGATCGTCGCCTCGCCCGGGTCCGGCAAAACTGTGGCTACAACATCATCCTTGCCAAGCGCGTTCATGTCGGCTACTCCTCATTTTGACATTTCTAGGATTATGGAAATATGGATGAACGTCAAGCCCTCACCGCCTTCGGGGCACTGTCTCAGGAAACCAGGCTTCGCATCCTGCGCATGCTGGTCGTCGCCGGCCCAGACGGCCTTGCAGCCGGCACGATCGCGGAGAATGCAGAAGTCTCTGCCTCTAACGTCAGCTTTCACCTGAAGGAGCTGGAACGGGCTGGACTTGTCGCCGGCCGGCGGGATTCACGCTCGATGATCTACAACGCCGAGTACGATGCTATCAGCGGCCTGATTCGCTTCCTGATGGAAGATTGCTGCTCCGGCCGCCCCGAGATCTGCTCGCCAGTCGTCAACGCTGCTGCTTGCTGCACTCCGGCGAAGGAACGCACTCAATGAGCGAGCGCACCTATCTTCCGTGTCGTGAGAGGTGACTCGACCGTCGGCTTCTGCGGATATGAAGCCGTTGGCGAAAACGTTCTGCTGCGCTCGATCGTCGTGCTGCCGTCGCTGAAAGGCCATGGTATAGGCGAGAGCGCCACCAACCTACTCATGGAGAAAGCCCGCCAAGGCGGTGCCCGGCAGGCCTATCTTCTCACGACATCAGCAGCGGCGTTCTTCGAGTGGCTGGGTTTTGTTCCCGTCGATCGCGCTTCCGTGCCGAACGCGATCCTTAAGACCAGGCAGGCAGCATCCCTGTGCCCGGCCTCCGCGACCGTCCTGACCAAGCAGCTCCAGGTCTGACCCAATGTCCATATTCGAACGTTATCTGACCCTTTGGGTCGCGCTATGTATTGTCGCGGGCGTTGCGCTCGGCCACCTCTTCCCCGGCATCTTCCACGCGATCGGTACGGCCGAGATTGCCAAGGTCAACATACCGGTGGCCTTGCTGATCTGGCTGATGATCATTCCAATGCTCCTCAGGATCGACTTCTCGGCCATGCGTGAAGTCGGCCAGCATTGGCGCGGGATCGGCGTGACCCTGTTCATCAACTGGGCAGTGAAGCCATTCTCCATGGCGCTGCTAGGTTGGCTCTTCATCGGCTGGCTGTTTCGCCCCCATCTGCCTGCCGACCAGATCGACTCCTACATTGCCGGCCTGATCATCTTGGCAGCGGCACCATGTACAGCCATGGTCTTCGTTTGGTCGAACCTGACCAAAGGCGAGCCGCATTTCACCTTGTCCCAGGTGGCGCTCAACGATGCCATTATGGTCGTGGCCTTCGCTCCGATCGTCGGCCTGTTGCTCGGGCTCTCCGCCATTACCGTTCCGTGGGACACGCTGGTCCTGTCGGTCGTTCTCTATATCGTCATCCCTGTCGTCATCGCCCAGCTTTTCAGGCGAAGCCTCTTTGCCCGCGGCGGCCAGAAAGCACTCGACCGCGTGCTACACGTCCTGCAGCCGATGTCACTCGTCTCGCTTCTCGCGACACTGGTGCTGTTGTTCGGCTTCCAGGGCGAGCAGATCATCGCCCAGCCGCTGGTCATCGCGATGTTGGCGGTGCCGATCCTGATCCAGGTCTACTTCAATTCGGGGCTCGCCTACCTGCTCAATCGGATTTCCGGTGAGCAGCACTGCGTGGCCGGACCATCCGCCCTGATCGGTGCATCCAACTTCTTCGAACTGGCCGTAGCCGCAGCCATCAGCCTGTTTGGGTTCAGCTCCGGTGCTGCGCTCGCCACCGTCGTGGGCGTACTCGTCGAAGTGCCAGTCATGCTGTCGGTCGTGTGGATCGTGAACCGGTCGAAGGGCTGGTACGAGCGCGGCATCGACCCCAAGCCATCCATAGAAACCGGGAGCGTCCAATGACCGTCACGATCTATCACAACCCGGGCTGCGGCACGTCCCGCAACGCGCTCGAACTGCTCCGCGCCAGTGGCGAGGACCCCGTAGTCATCGAATACCTGAAGTCGCCTCCCACCCGTGAGAAGCTGGTGTCGTTGCTGGCTGCGATGGAAATGTCGCCAAGGGCGCTGTTGCGGGAAAGGGGTACGCCCTATGGCGAGCTCGGGCTGTCCGATCCCAAATGGACCGATGAGCAGCTGACCGACTTTATGATGGCACACCCGATCCTGATCAACCGCCCGATCGTGGAAACGCCTGCAGGCACCCGGCTTTGCCGGCCGTCCGAAGCGGTCCTCGACCTCCTCGACAATCCGGTTGCCACCTTCACCAAGGAAGACGGCGAAGTCGTCGCATACGATAGAGACCGCAGCTGAAATGGATTTGCCCAATCTGGAGCGCCATGCGTTCCGCATGCCCGATGCCGATGCGCTGAAGGCTGCCTTCCCAACCCACAAGCCCCGCATACTCCTGCTCTACGGTTCGAACCGGGAGCGTTCCTACAGCAGGTTCCTGACACTCGAGGCCCAGCGTTTGCTGGATGCGATGGGCGCGGAAACACGCATCTATCATCCGAATGGCCTACCCCTTCCCGACGATGCGCCCGCCGAGCACCCCAAGGTTCAGGAATTGCGGGAAGCAATGCTCTGGTCGGAGGGCCAGGTGTGGACCAGCCCTGAGCGGCATGGGCCATGAGTGCAGTCATGAAGTCCCAAATAGACTGGATACCTCTGCCGGGCGGGGCCATCCGGCCAACACAGGGACGGACCTTGGCACTCATGCAGGTTTCCGGCGGCTCGCAGTCCTTCAATGCCGTGAACCAGATGCGAATCCTCGGTCGGTGGATGCGCATGGTGACCATCCCGAACCAATCCTCCGTCGCCAAGGCGTGGCAGGAATTCGACGAAGGCGGGCGCATGAAGCCATTCTCCTTCTACGACCGGGTCGTCGATGTGATGGAAGAACTGATGAAGTTCACGCTGCTGACCCGTGGCATCTCGGACCATCTCACCGACCGCTACAGCGAGCGCAAGGAAAGCCTTGCCAAGCTGGAGAAGCGAGTGAGCCTGAAATCCATATGACTTCCGAGCGTACGCCGACCGCCGCCATCGTCGCCCTCGGCATTACGCAGATAATCGGCTATTCGCCTCCGGTTGCCATCCTCTCATCAGGGTGGCTGTCGGCGTTGCATGCGCAAAGCGAAAATTGGGTCTGGCTGAGGTTGGTCTTTGCGCACTTTTAGCTCAAGATTCTGAGCAAGCTTTGTGCGGATAAAAGATGAGCAAGCCTGAAACGATCCGGAAAAATATCTATTTTTTACAGCATCTTAGACACGATAGTGAGCGAGAAATAATGACGCACCAGGAGGGCCGCCATGCGGCGTCGGCGAGAATTGCTCGAGCCGGAGAAGGGCAGTTAGTTCCTTGGCCGACGTGTCTATGCCAGAAGGGCGGACGCGAGTTACTCCTGCAGGTCTGTGCTTGCCCTAGGGCAAGGCAACATTTCGAAAACGTCGCGGTCGTTCGATAACCCTGAAAAAGAGCAGCGCATAAAGCGCAGACATCGGCACGTCCGCCAGACGGACATGCCGGGACGATGTCGAAGCAAATTCGCGTCCGGCTCGATCGGTCAACAAGGTGACCTAAGGAGGTTCAGCATAGCGCCGCGTGAGCGGGAACCGGGGCAGATCACCTCCGACGAACGGTCAAATTTGCCGGCGCAGTCTTGGCGCCGGCCAGCTTTGTTACGCAAGCCGACGGCTATGTATCTTGGTATGGCGAGGCGAATGTGTTCCCGTATGCTGGGGATACAGTCCAATCGCTGCAGTTTATCAACGTTCGGGCATCACACGATCGGCCCTGCCGGGGCCGGCTGCAGAGCTGCCGGTTTCGCTCGGCTGGGTGCGGAAGCGGACAATAAGGCGAGTGCGCAATGCCTTGAGCCTTGGACGGCGAAAGTACTCACAACGACCGTATTCCATCGCTTCACCCGCCTGCCTGTCCGCGATGAAATCAGGCATAGAAGGAAGCACCTTCAGCTTCTATCCAAGTTGCCTTCCCACTGCCTCTGTTGTCGGCCAGTTGGCCGGTCCGGGCCGTCTGAGCGAAAATCCCTTGGGCAGGGCGGGGTTCTCAATACCGAGAGCGGGGTAGCTGTTTTACCGGCCCCGTGCCTGGATCCGCTATCACCGCCCTGCTCTCACTTCCACAGGCTCGGCGGCGGCCTCCTCTCCATAGATCCGGGACAAACTCTTGATGCGCGTCGCGATCGCGTCGACGAGACGATCGACGACCTCATGCATGATCCCCTCCTTGCGCAGCTCTTGGGCGCAGTCCGATGACAGATCGGGCGTCACCGCCAGCTGGTGGCGGATTGTCTGCATCGTGTACTCGCCGTTGACCTTTGCCGAGGACGCACAGCGCTCCCAGTGGCGCGGCATGATTTCGTCAATAAGGTAGGTTCTGTCGATCTTCATAGCCAGCTTGAGGTCGCGCATCTCAGCCTGAACTTCTCCTTCGCCAAGGTGCGGGAGAATGGAGGAGATGTCGTAAAGTGGAGCAAGGCGGGCCTCGCCCTGAGCACCAAGCAGCATCGAGTAGTTCTTTGCGTGTGCGTCCGTGCCCGCGATGATCCAGTTGAAAACGTTCGCCGCCATAAAGCTCTGACGGTCACCGACAGGGTTCAGTGAGGCCGAAATCACCTTGTTGGAGATAGTCGTGACACCCGGCCCACCCTGGTTCTCGTATTTGAGCGTCGGCATCACCGACAGGGCCTGGCACATGTCTTCCTGATGGATGCGAATGGTCTTACCGTCGATGTTGCGGCGGTCGTAACGCTCGACAACGATCGCCTTTTCGCCTGCGAAGTCGCGAACCTGACTGTGTGCAGCGTCCATGCCGAGCTTGTTTGCGAGCTGCAAGCAGAAATGTTCGTTCTCGGTATGCCCGTGCAGGTGCGGCATAGGCGGCTTGAAGATGTGGGTGGTGGGCGTGTCGCCAAGAGGTATCCCCCAGCGATTATTGTCCTTGTCGTAGTGGAAGGCCGTTTTTGCCTGTGCTCCAGCGAGGCTGAACTGACCTGGATCGCCGATGCGCCGGGTCGCTGCACCGTCCCTGCGCAGGTCGCGCAGGCGTTCGCCGATCTGCGCTTCGCTAAGCAACACCACGTCCTCGCCGCGGGTAAGCGGGTCGCCATGCGGAAGGAACTGGACGGCGCCGGCGCAGTCGCGGCCCACATTCTTGAGCAGGGCAAAGGGGTTTCGGGCGGAGACCTGGAACCTTTGCGCCCATCTGGAGAGGGTCTGCTCATTATCTGGCAGCAGGCCCCAGAGGAATGCCTCGATGACCTTGCCCGCGTAGGTCCTCGTGATGGTGGGCATGGACAGGGAGAGCGGGATCGCCACTCGGCCTTCCATCCATGCCTCATGATAGGAGAATGAAAGCTTGCCGCTCTGCAGGTGGTGGAGCTCGCCAACCGGTCTGCCGGCGATGTAGACGTCGAGGACGTCGATCTGGTTCACCATGATCATCGTCGCTCAGAGCTTGTAGGGGGGCTCGAGGTCGTCATCATCGACATGCGGTTCATCGGCATTTTGATGATGACCAGCAGCCGACGTCGGCGCCGACGGGATCTGAAAGTCCAGCTCCACGCCAAGTGTGGTCAGCGCCAGCAGTACGTTGCCGATCTCGGCGCTCGGCTTGCCATTCTCGACCCACGAAATCCACGTCTGCGTGGTATTGATCATCCTGGCCAAGGCAGCCTGTGACAGGCCTTGCCGGGTGCGAGCCTCCTTTATCAGGATACCAATGTCACGAGCTGTTCTTATCTTCATGGCGCTCACGCGATGCAGAATATGGTCAATATATGTTCGTATATGACTCCTGTCAATATGCGTTCATATATCACCTTTCGCCATATACGCTTATATATCGCCTACGGTCATATAGGAGCATATATTGGAGATGACGGGCTAACCAATTTCCGCTCTTATGATGTCTCACTTGTGTCATGCGCGTTCCCCGGTCGCGGTAGAGACGGCAAGGCCCAGATCGGCCGCAACCATCGACCCGGCATTGTCGTCTTTTCAGACGTGCCGATATCTTCCATTTATGCGCTGCTTTTGGGTCGCTGCAAGCTGCGGCACCGATCGGAATTGTCCGTCGAGGGGGCCGCAAACAGACGGTCTCCCTCCGGGAGCGAACAAGGAAAGCTGACATGCGTTTGCGTTCGAGACAGATAGCAGGTTCGAATCTCGCCCGGCGCGCCGCGCCGAGCGATGATGACAACTAAATCTCCTCTATCGCGCTCTAAAGCCCTCCTGGATTGTATCGCCTGCCATGCTGGCAAGTTGCGCGTCTTGAAGGAAGCCGTGATCGCCGACCCGATCCAGAATGTGCAACTCTTTGATTGCACTATCCTGGCCGGCTTTGTATGGTGCAACCAATTCGTTGCACGATGGCGCGATGGGAGGCGCAGTGAACACATTCGATCGCATCGAGAAGGAGATCGTGCTGCGGGCGCCCATCGAACGTGTCTGGCAGGCCATCACCAACATTGATGAGTTTGCACAGTGGTTCGGTATCAAACTGAATCAGAACTTTGCTCCGGGTAAGACAATAACCGGCACATTCGAGGGTGGATTTGACGAGGCATATGTCATGCGATGCCAAGTTTCGTTCGGCCTTGAACCGACGGCCATACGTCTGCCTCAACCGAATACCGTCTTTTGTACAGTCGAACGCATGGAAGCCCCGAGCCTTTTCAGCTTCCGCTGGATTCCCTATGGCATCGATGCGGCGTATGATCCTGCGAAAGAATCCACCACCCTCGTTGAGTTTCGTCTGAAACCGGTTGCCGAAGGCACACGGCTGACAGTTACGGAAACTGGCTTCGAAGGCGTGCCGCCGCATCGTCGCAAGCGCGCCTTCATGATGAACGAGGGCGGCTGGAGTGCGCAGATCGGGAACCTCAGGCGCTATGTCGAACGGATCTGAACACGACTTAGCGAGTGTGTTCGCCGCGTTGGGAGACGCGACCCGCCTTGCCCTTGTCACTCGGCTTCTGGCCGCCGGCGCCTTGTCGGCTACCACCCTGGCGGACGGGCAGGCCATCTCCCGACAGGCGATCGTGAAGCACCTGCAAGTGCTGGAAGCCGCGAAGCTGGTGGTGCATGAGCGCCACGGCCGGGAAGTGCGATACGGACTCGACCCCCACCGCATCAAAGAGGCGCGCGCGTTCCTTACTGCGATCGCAACTGGCTGGGACCGCGCGCTGGACCGCCTCAAGTCCCTTGTCGAGACAGCCTGACGTCACTTCCGCCCACATCCGCAACTGCCGGATACGTCGGCATATTCATTGTCACTGAAGGAGATCCGTCGTGAAAGACATCCTCACCTTCCTGATGTTCTCGGGAGAGAACCACGGCAAAGCAAGACAAGCCGTCGACTTCTACGTCTCACTTTTTCCCCAAGCCCGTATCGAACGGATCGATCTCTGGGAACCCGGCGAGGGCCAGGCCGAGGGCACGGTTAAGACCGCGATCTTTGTCCTCAATGGGCGTCGTTTCATGGCCAGCGAGAATTCGCTCCCGCATGCCTTCAATTTCACACCCTCGATGTCGCTGTTCGTGGAATGTGACACGGAGGAAGAGGTCGAGCGCTTGTTTGCCGCCCTGTCGGACGGTGGCAGCGCCTTGATGCCGCTCGGCGACTATGGCTTCAGCCGCCGGTTTGGCTGGGTCGCCGATCGTTTCGGCATCACCTGGCAGCTGAATCTCGTCTAAGTTTGCGAGGGCTGTTCACGCAACAGCACTGAGGAAGCCCGATGACCAAGCCTCAAATATATTCAATGAGCTTCGCCAGCGTCTATCCGCTCTATATTGCCAAGGCGGAGAAAAAGGGACGCACCAAGGCGGAAGTCGACGAGATCATCCGTTGGTTGACGGGCTACACTCAGGAAGGGCTGAATGCTCAGGTCGAAAAGCAGTCAAGCTGCGAGGATTTCATTGCCGCCGCGCCTCAACTGAATCCCGCACGATCTCTGATTACAGGCGTGATCTGCGGCGTCAGGGTCGAAGACATCGAACAGCCGACAATGCGGGAAATCCGTTACCTGGACAAGCTGATCGACGAACTGGCCAAGGGCAAGGCGATGGAGAAAATCCTGCGAAATTGATGCGATCGCGTCAACACGGCCGAACTGGGAAAGCGATTACGTTTATCGGTCGAGACAGCCAGTAGTCGAACGGCGCAACATGAGACGGCCTTCGGCAGCGGACCTCATGATGGTCGTCGGTTGGAAACCGGCAGTGCGCCGAGGTGACGTCCCGGCTGAAGGCCTCTCTATGGTAGGCGGTCGCGAGAGCCGATCAGCCTGTCTCTTTCAGGGGCCAGACTTCAACGACGCCATGCGCCACCGCGCAGGGTACCTGCGAAACCTTTGCGATGGCGGCGGCGAGATCGGTCGCCTCGATGATGGCGAAGCCCGCGATCGGCAAAGCCGACGACATGAACGGTCCGTCGCGCGTTTGCAGGTCGCGGGCCTCTGGATTGCGGACCTGGACCGGGTTGCCGGCAATGCCTATGACAGCGCCTTCCGACCGCAGTTTCGCGTCCTGTGCATGGGCAGCGTCCCTGACAGACTGGGCTGTGCGGTCGTAGCCGGCAGCATCGCCATATCCGATTGTGATGAACCTGGGCATGGTTTCGTGTCCTTCTCCGGGGGGATCCGCGGTTGGTGGCCGCGGCGTCTCAGTCGGCCCGCAGACGATCGGGACACCAGGCGACGACCGAGGGGCCTGCACCTGATGTCCTTGGGCTTCGGCATGCCGGGCTGGCATTCTCACAACGTCACAAATCTGATTGCATTATGCAACCTGTTTTTTTGCGCCGCCCCGATATCGTGACGCAAGGCCTCAATCTCAGTCGAAACGTCTGGCAGCGCGACAAGGAGAGCCCCTTTGTGATGCATTCCGAGGACGCGCCAGCACTTGGAACAACCACAGGCGACCGTGGCTCATACGGTGCCGCGCAACACCTTTGTGACCGCGCAGTGTTCTTCGGCGCCATAACCCGCGTCCACCGCGCGCTGGAAAACCGAGGCCGCGAAGTTCGGAAAATCGGCGCCAATCTCCAGATTGTCGGATACTTCGACGAGACGCGCGATATCGGCGCGCACGGACCCGATCGTGCTTTCAGGCGCGCTGAAGCTTTGTGTGGCGATGACCCGGCCCATGCGACGCATGTCGTCTGCGAAGAACGGTGCCGAGCCCGCCAACAACTCCCCGAACCCAGCAGGATCGAGCCCTTCGGCTTCACAGATGACTGCGCCGTGACTGAAGCCGATCCAATGGGCGGCGTAATAGGCCAGGGCAGCGCCAAACAGCGCCTTGGCATGGCCCGCATCGGGGCCGACATGCACCAGGCTGCCGGCCAACGCCTGAAGAAGGGGGCTGACCGAGGCAAAAATCGTCTCGGGACCGGCAATCAGAATTGCGGCATCAGCTCCTCCGATCTGGCTCGGCCACGCGGAAATTGCGCCGTCGAGATAGTCCGCACCGCGCTTTGCCGCCCATGCCGCCATGGCTCGGGCTTCCCTCGATGTGCCGGAGGCCAATTGCACGACAAGCCGCCCACCGACGATCTCGGCCACGGCTTTGTCTTCGAGAATGCCGCGCGTCGCCGCATAGTCCGACAGGCACATGACGAGAACCGGGCTGGCGGCGACCGCTTCCGCGGCGCTCAGGGCGACCGCGGCCCCTTCATCTCCCAGAGCTTCGGCCTTTGCCGAGGTCCGGTTCCAGACAACAGTCGTTTTGCCGGCGGAAAGGAACGCGCGCGCCAATGCGGTGCCCATCGCGCCCAGGCCGATTACCGTGACGTCACCCATGTCCATCTCCTGCTTGACTGCGAACTTACAAAATGTAACCTACAAATTGTAGGCGTCAAGGAGAGGGCAAAAATATGAAGCTGCCGAGAGATGGCCGCCGCAGCCAACTGCTTGATACGGCCCTTGAGATCGTTCGGGAGCGGGGCGCCGATGAACTCACTCTGGGCACGCTCGCCCTGCGAGCCGATGTCAGCCGGCCGATCGTCTACGACCATTTTTCAACGCGCGCCGGCCTGCTGCTTGCCTTGTTTCAGCGGCTGGAGGACAATTATGTAAAGCAGCTGCGCCAGGAGCTGAGTGAAATGCCGGGCCAGCCTGCCGCCGTGGCCGACGCTATTGCCGCAGCCTATTTTGGCTGCCTGTCCAACATGGGCCAGGAAGGGCCTGCCATCTTCGCGGCCCTTCAGGGCAGCCCTGACATAGCGCTCCAGCAGTCGCGCATGCTGGGGGAATACGTCACCATCGTCGCCCTGGCGCTGCAACCCTTCACTCCTGTTTCCGGCGACAAGCTTCGTCTCCTGTGCACTGGCCTGTTGGGCGCGGCAGAGGCCATCGCGCGCGAACTGCAGGCAGGTAAGGTAACCGACACCGAAGCCAGGACGGTGTTCGTGAAGCTGATCGTCGGCAGCCTGCGTGCCGCCTGACGGCGCGGCATCTGCGCGAAAGCCAATCTTATCAGCTCGTCGCCTTCGACATGGCCAGTATCGACCTGTTGGAAAGTGTGTCGCAGATTGCGCCGTGCTTCGACGGCGCATTGGCGTTTATCGATCGAGACGAGCAGAGGCCGAACGAGGCCGCTTGAAAGCGGCCATTCCGCGGTCGGCCTTCAATTCGCATGTTCCGATTGGCACTGCCGCTGACCGAAACCTGCCGTACGTTCAGAGGCCGATTCTCGGCGTGATTGGGGCCGGAAGCGAACTGTCCGGTAACGGCTGGGTTTCGCAACAAGCTGCCGTTCAGCAACCGACCCTAAGGCGGTCGAAACGATGGCGCTACAGTTTCACTGAAAGCGAACGGCAGCTTATTCCAACCTTCTTTTTCTGGCTTCGCGAGTGCGATGTGCGCTTGCCGCCGCGCCGCGCTCTGCGATGTCAAAGGGGTTTCGCCCGCGCCTGCATCGACCCAAACGGTGAAGGCGATTTAGCCCCGTTTACCGCTAGTGAGGTTCAATGCAACCGATGGCAGCCAGAATTGCTGCAGTACATGTTGGGCCCAGACCGCGGCACGTTCTTGCAGCGTTGCTTTGATGCTTCCCGAGATGCGCACAACACGCGGACATATCAAGTTGACAATTCTGCGCGACTATATCTGAATAAGGAACGAATAACTACATTTCGCAGATGCCGGGGGGCAGTATGGCGAAAAGCAGAGGATTTTCGATCTACCTTCTGAAAGAAGACTATGACGCAGCGAACGCGCTGCGGGAAGATCATGCGCTCGCCGATAACGTCAGGGCGCAGGGGCTGCCCGAGAACGCTTCACTGTTCGTGCTGGACAGCGCGCCGCGCCCGCCCTGGTGGAAGGCATATTTCACCATTGAGGCCGAGTTGACCCAGGTCACGAAGGGCGCGCTGATCTTCCTGCCGGTCGGGGGAAGGTGTTTTGCGCTGTCGTTCGGGCATGTTTCCCATAGTTTGGTCGATTCCAGCTACGAGTATGATTTCGGGCTGCGGGTCACGCTCAACAGCCTCGACCCGCGCAAACTCAAGAGCACCGACACGCTCGATCCCGGCGCGGCCAAGCGCCAGCGCACGCAGTTGCCGATCGAATCCGAGCTGACGCTGTTCGATTTTGACCGCGACAGCACGATCCTGCGCAGCCTGACGGGGAAGGTGCGCGACGAGCATAAAGACTTGTTCCGGCACGCGACCGGCGCCAGCAATCTGCGTATCAGTACGGATGTCGAGGCGGACGAGCTGCCGGACCTATGCGTAAAGCTCCTCGCGCTGTATCAGAGCGATGCCTACAAGGCAGCCTTTCCGGAAATTCAGAACATCGTTCCAGTGCGAGACCCGGCTCAGATCGAGGCGCTTAACGGACGACTGCTTGAAGCCTTTCGCGCGCGCGATCCCGACCTCAACCTAACGGTCCCGGAAATCATCAATTACAGCGACAATGTTTACGTCACCTTCGCCGGCGCGGGACGCAGCCTCGTCTACGACGATGTCTATATCGGGCGATACTTCGCCTATCTCGACGAGCACGAGGTCGATTTCAACGAGATGGGCATAGACGATCTACGGCGGCACGCGCTGATCCTGACGGACGAGGACGGAAACAGCCGCGACCGCTACAGCATCTACAAGAGCCTTGTCTTCGACACGACGCTCGATGGCGCCGAGGGTGAAACGTTCCATCTGTGCGAAGGCAATTGGTACCGTATCGAAAACGCCTATATCGCGCGTCTAAGCGATTATCTCGACCCGCTGTTCGCCCCCAGCGATCTGCCCGCCTACACCCATGCAAGCGAAGGGGAGTACAACGCGGCCGTTGCTGCCGCCGATGCCGCCATCGTCTGCCTTGATACGCAGAACATCAGCCCGGACGGGCAGACCGTCGTCGAACCCTGCGACCTGCTGACGGTTCGTGACGGCGTGGCTGCTTTCTACCACGTCAAGGTCTCGACCCTGTCGGCCCAGCTAAGCCATCTTTTCAATCAGGGGGTGAACGCGATCGAACTCATGCGGCTGGAATCGCAAGCGGTGGATAAGCTGGAGACGCTTGTCCGCACCCTTCTGGCTGGCGGCGACCCTGATGCACTGGTGGCCCTCGTACGGGATCGCAAGTACCGTGTCGTCTTTGGCATTGTGACACGCAAGGACCCCGCCGGCAGATCGCTGAACCTGCCGCTATTCTCCCGCATCAGCCTGATGCGCGGCATGAAGGCGCTGCAGCTGATGGACGTACCGGGAAGCGTGGTCTTCATCGCTGACCAAGCCGTCGCCGCCGATGGCAGGAAGAAAAAGCGCAAGAAGAAGGATGTGGCTGAAGAGCTGCAAGAAGTGCAGGCCGAGGCTGCGGAGTAAGGCTGGTCGGGGCGCGCCCTGTCGGGCCGGGCTCAGTGCCAAGGTTCCAAGCCGCACCGCTTGGTCCATTTTGGCTACGTACACTTGCACATGAAGCTCAGGACCAACGCCAAGAGGCGGTCTGATCGCGGCGAAAATCAATTCTCGTCTGAAAGGGGCCGCTTCGGACAGTCAGGTGAATGAGTGGCTGTCTGCTGAAGCTGAAGTATGAGGGATCACGGCCGAGATTTGCTGCGGAGATCGGCAGCAGATGAACGTCAACTAGGATGAGGTCGAGCGGCCCGAAACTTAAGTGATGGACCCACCGCGCCTGTGATTGGCTGTTGACTGGTCGAGTGCTGCCGAAGAATGCACTAATCTCAAAATGGAAGCAGTTCCGGCACCGGTCGTCAATCGATTCGGCAGGGGTACGGGACCGATTCGCGAAGTGTAGTAAGGCTAGGAACGAGTTCGAAGAACATGCTGACCCCTGGGGAAATATACTCCAATCTTGACGACCTCGCCGCGAAACCTCCAGCAGGAGGCGAGTTCGGTTTGGCGTTGATGGAGGCAGTAGGCGCGCCGCGTGCCACGATCACGAAACTGCGCGATACCGCAAAAGACGGGGCATTCTTGTGGGCACGAATGCTCCGCTTCGAAGCCACAGGACCGGGAGGAGCGGACGCTGCGCTGGATCGGATGCGTGCAGCAGCTGCGGCTTCGCCAAAAGGACGTCGTCCGCGCATACTCCTCGCCTATGACGGCGAGCGGATCGCTGCCTATGATACGAGCCCGAAGTTCGACGAGGAGCCGCTGCGCGTCGGCCTCGATATGCTCTCGCTGGAGGGCGACGTTTTTTTTCCGCTTGGCGGGCACGAGAGATACGTTCCTAAAAAGGAGCGCATGGCCGATGTGCGGGCGACGCGATTCATTTCGCGCTTCCATGACGCGGTGCGCGACGCCAATCCCGGCTGGACGACAGAAGCGGAGCGCCACGCGCTCAATATATTCATGGCGCGCATCCTGTTTTGCCTATTTTCTGACGATGTCGGCATCTTCGACAAAGACGTATTCGAGACCGCTATGCGGCAGTCGAACGTGGACGGCAGCGACCTTGCCGCGTTTCTCGAGAACGCCTTCAAACATATGGACACGCCGCCAGAGAGGCGATTGCCGGAGACCCGTCCTTGGTCCAAGCTGAAATACGTAAACGGCTCCTTGTTCGAAGAAAACGTGCCAATGCCGGCGCTGGATGGGCGTTGCCGCAAGCTGCTGCTAGACTGTGCAGGGTTGAATTGGAAGCTCATCAATCCTGACATTTTCGGTTCTATGCTTCAGGCTGTCGTCGACGTTGAGAAGCGCGGCGAACTGGGAATGCACTATACCTCGCCAGCTAACATCATGAAGGTGTTGGAGCCCATCCTGCTCGATCCGCTGCAGGCGGAGCTGGAGCGGGCTGGAGCGAATAAAGGGCGGCTGCGCGACTTTCTTGAACGGCTCGGCCGCATCCGCGTGTTCGACCCGGCCTGTGGCTCTGGCAACTTTCTGATCCTAGCCTACAAGGAACTGCGGACCCTAGAAACCGAGGCCTTGCGCAGACTCGCCATGCCGCGCCTGTCGGGCATTGCGCTGGAGCAGTTCTTTGGAATTGAGATCGACGACTTCGCCTGCCAAGCGGCACGGCTGGGCCTTTGGATCGCCAAATACCAGTGCGACCAGCAGCTGGAACTTGACCTTGGCCAACGCACTGACTTCTTGCCACTCCAGAAGGCTGGTGTGATTGTAAAAGGCAATGCGGCCGAGATCGACTGGCTAGAAGTTTGCCCCCAGAATCCGGAGTCGGAGACGATCGTGGTTGGGAACCCGCAGTTCAAAGGCTCCAAGTACCAAACTAAACCACAGCGCGCGGATATGAAAGCGGTGTTCGCAGGCCGCGTGCCGAACTGGGGCGAACTGGATTACGTAGCCATCTGGTTCCTGAAGGGGGCCGAATACGCGCGCAACACGGGTGCGCCTTTCGCGTTCGTCTCCACGAACTCGATTGTACAGGGTGCGGCGGTGCCGACCTTGTGGCCCTACCTTATGGATGGACTCGAAATTCGCTTCGCGCACCGCTCGTTTAAGTGGTCGAACCTCGCTGCGCACAATGCGGGCGTTACCTGCGTGATCGTCGGCATGGATGCGCCTAGCGACAAGCCAAAGCGACTCTTCGACGGTGACACAGTGCGCGACGTTGACGTGATAGGCCCGTACCTGGCGCCCGGAACTACAACGATCGTGGACAAGCGCCGCAAGCCTCTTGCGCTCGACTTCGAGCCGATGGTGTTTGGAAACATGCCCAACAACGGCGAAGCTCTGCTTCTCGACCGAAACGAGCGCGACGCGCTGATCGAGGCACACCCGGAGGCAGCTAGATTTGCGCGACGGCTATACGGATCGCAGGAGTTGATGAAGGGCATTGAGCGATGGTGTTTGTGGGTGCGGCAGGACCAGGTGGAGGCGGCCAAAGCCATCCCGGCGCTGGCCGAGCGGTTTGAGCGAGTGCGAGCGCTTCGATTAGAGAGCCCGCGGCCACAGACGGTTCGTTTGGCGGCAACACCTTGGGCTTTTGATCCTCAGACCGAAGCGACCTCGCATACGATCATGGTGCCGCGTCCCGCCAGTAAAGACCGGGATTACCTGCCTGTGGATTTAATGGACCAGACGAACATCACGTCCAGCGAGGCATTTGCCCTCTACGACGGCGCTCTATGGCAAGCTGCCATCTTGTCCTCGCGCCTTCACCGGCTGTGGTTAGAAACAGTGGGCGGGCGGCTTAAGGAGGACCCACGGTACTCAAACACGCTGGTGTGGAATACGTTTCCCCTTCCGTCCCTCTCAGAACGCCGCAAAGCGGAACTGGAAGAGCATTGGTGGGCAATCTATGAGGCGCGCAAGGAAGCGGGATTCGGCCGCACTCTCGGCAATCTATACACCCCCGGCACCATGCCGCGCCCACTTCGCCGCGCACATGAGGAGCTGGACGAGACTATGGAGACGATCTTCGGTTCGCGCCGCTACCGCTCGGATGCTGACCGGATCGAACACATGCTGCAACTTTACGAGCGTATGGCGCTGGAAGATGGGAAACCGTCCAATATCAAGCAGGAGGTCAGCGTATGAGCGAGGTGGAGAACAAGGCGGGCGAGAACGGTCTCGGCTCCATTACGCTCAACTACGACGGTACGGGCGCGTCCAAAGCAACTAACCATCTCGGCATGCGCGTCATGCAGGCGCGGGTCTGGGACAAGCGGGACGCGCAGCACCTATTGGTAAAGTCGCCACCTGCCTCAGGCAAGTCGCGTGCGGCAATGTTCGTGGGGCTGGAGAAGCTGCGCACCAAAGCGGTCGACCGCGTGGTGATCTCGGTGCCCGAGCGATCCATCGGTGCCTCATTCCGAGACACAGGCCTTGCGGCAGACGGTTTCCACTCGGACTGGCGGCTTGACCTCGACCTCTGCACCGTCGGCTCCGAGACGGGCCGTAAGGTGGAAGAGCTGATTGGGTTCCTGCGCGGCGAGAGTGGCGGGCAAACGGCGCTGTGCACGCACTCTACCTTGCGCGCCGCGTATGCCAAGACCGATGACGTGACCTTGTTTGACCGTGCGCTCGTCAGTGTGGACGAACTGCACCACGCTTCGTCGGACGAGAACAGTAGGCTCGGCAACCTGTTACGCGGTTTGGTCGACCGGGCTGGCGAGGTGGGTCCTGACGCTGCGCATATCCTCGCCATGACTGGGTCGTACTTCCGTGGCGACGGCACGGCGGTGCTCCATCCGCAGGACGAGGCCCGTTTCGAGAAGGTAATCTACACCTACTACGAACAACTCAATGGCTATGAATACCTGAAGACTTTGCGGATCAACTTCCGCTTCTACCAGGGCAAATACCTAGACGCGATTGGCGATGCCCTTGACCCGCACATGAAGACGATCGTGCATATCCCTCATGTTGGCTCTTCCGAGGGCAGCGGGGTCAATAAAATGTTCGCGGTGGACGCTATCGTGGATGCGATTGGCGACCGCTTGGGCAAGACCCCCAAGACCAGTGTCGACTCCGCGACGGGCTTTGTGCATCTCACGGCGGACGGCCATACACTCAAGATCGCGAACCTCGTGGACGACAGCGCCGATCGAGAGAAGGTGCTGGCGAGCCTTCGCGCCGTAAAGGACCGCGAGGACGTCGATATCATCATTGCGCTCGGCATGGCCAAGGAGGGCTTCGACTGGGTGTGGTGCGAGCACGTGCTCACGGTCGGATACCGGGGCTCGCTGACCGAAGTGGTGCAGATCATCGGTCGAGCGACGCGGGATGCGCCTGGAAAGAGGCAGGCGCAGTTCACCAACCTAGTTTCCGCCCCCTTC
Source organism: Aminobacter sp. MET-1 (assembly GCF_026521175.1). Taxonomy (NCBI): domain Bacteria; kingdom Pseudomonadati; phylum Pseudomonadota; class Alphaproteobacteria; order Hyphomicrobiales; family Phyllobacteriaceae; genus Aminobacter; species Aminobacter sp. MET-1. The sequence continues at coordinate 126,269 of NZ_JAMSHL010000012.1, forward strand.
GCGAAGGACGAGGCAGTCAGCCGCGCCGTCAATGATATGCTCAAAGCCATATCGGTATCGCTGCTGATGGAGCAGGTAATGGCGCCGGTCTTCAAGTTTCGCACGCACAAAGGTGCAGACCAATTCGACGGCTCGCCGAGCGACGTCTCGAAGCTGGAGCCGGTGACCAATGCGGGCGAGATTGAAATCGTCGGCATGCCGGAAATAGACGAGAAGGCCGTCGAGGCGATCGAAAATGACTTCAATGACCTGTTTGCAGATGTGCAGAACGACTCGCGCACGCTTACGGTCATGATCAACCCCGACGATCACCACACGGACGTGATGTACGACCTCGTGGTCACGGACGTTATCAAGAAACGGTATCCAAGCTTCTCAGATGATCAGGTCCGGGACGCGGTGGGCCTCTTCGGCGTGCGCGCCGGACTAGGTCGCGAAGTGGCTAAGGACCCGAGCATTATCCAAACGCCCGGCATCTCCGAGGGAGAACAGTCTCTCTTTGCCGAGCCACAAAATGGCACTGACGAGAATGCCCCGAGGGCATCGAGCGCCGGCGACAGGTTTGTGCAGCAAGCCAAGCGGTTCATAAACGTGCGGGAGTTGCAGGTTGATTTACTCGGCGGTCGGCGCGACTTTGATGATGCTTACGAGCTGCTGTCCAAGGAACTTTCCGAGGAGTTGCTCGCGCGCCTTCACGGCGAGGTTCGTGCGTTGAAGGTAAGCATGACGCAGGATGAGGCTGAAAAGCTCTATGCCCGCATCAAGGAATTCATCCAGCGCGAGGGCCGCGAACCCAACCTGAATTCTCCCAATGGTCGCGAAGTCAGGCTGGCAGAAGCTCTGGCCTTCATGCGCAAACTTTCGCGGGAGAAACGTGCTGCCATGGCGGGCGCGGACGTAGGACAGATCGATGCCTGAGAAGATCGACTATCTCACCGACGAACTTCTACTCACACCTGACGAAAAGCCTAAGGCAGCGCGAACGCCCCTCCTCGCCCGTGCCGTCGAGGTAATCGAGCGCATCAACGCCTTTGTCGATGAGACGGGTGTCGAGCCGGTCTCTGAGCCAGGGCGCAGTGTACGAGAACGCATGCTTGCTAATGAACTAGCGGGGCTGCGGGCATCGAAAGCGGACTTAGAGGGGCTCGCATATTACGACACGGGTCACCTTGTATTCGGTGGGGCGACCGTCGTCGATCCTCTCGATGATCCGTTGCTTTCCGACGGCCTCGATATCTTCGAGGTGCGCGACGAACTGAAGCCGATGGCACGACCCGACTTCGTCGCCGACCGGCGCCCATGCCCGGATTTCGAACGTTTCGGGCTGCTGTTTGATAGCATACGCAAGGCTGTCGACGAAGGGACGCGCAGACCCCAGCCTTTTCGGCAGGAGCGCGTCGAACTGGGCGAGTTCTTCGTTCTCAAGGGGCAACTCGTCCATGTTGCGGATCTTCGCGACGAGCATCGGCGCAACGGCAAGCCGGACGCTCGCCTGCGCGTCATTTTCGATAACGGAACAGAATCGAACCTGCTGATGTCATCGCTTGTGCGGCGGCTCTACGAAGATAAGGATGCGCGACGCATCGGTGCCACAAATGCCGGCCCAATGTTCGAGGGCGCGCGGACCGGCTTCGTTTACGTGCTGCGTTCCCGATCGGACAAACCCGAAGTTCAGGGGCTGCTAAAGGTGGGTACCACATCGGGAGCAGTTGAGGATCGCATCGCGCATGCTGAAACGCAGGCCACGTTCTTGTTTGCACCGGTGGACATTCTGGTAACGTTCGAATTGGTGGGGCACTCGGCGAAGGAAGCTGAACAGCTTATCCACCGAGCGCTTCGAACGTATCACGTCGCTCTAAGGGTGACGGGCCCGGATGGACGATCCTTCAGTGCAACCGAATGGTTCAAATTGACGCCAGAGCTGGTGGAAAAGGCAATAGAAGAAGCGCTCGGTTAGGGTTCTACAATTCTCACTATCCTTGCATCTTCTTATAACGCCTGGCTATCCGTTTCGCAGGGCAGCGAGTGGAGTGGCACTGCCCATCGGCGCTCACTTTGAAGTAGTGCTTGCAGGGTGCTTCCGCCGATCGAACAATAGAGGTCAGAGGGAGGCACTATGACCCTGAATATCGGCAAGACTTACGAAGCGATCCGCGCAGCTGCGAAGCAAAAGCGCTTTTTGACCTATGGTGAGGTTGCGGCCGCGAGCGGTGTCGAGTGGAACAAAGCGCGGCGTCCCATTCCTCAACACCTCGACCAACTCGTAAAGATTTCGCACGAACGCGGCTGGCCGCTCCTCTCGGCAATTGTCGTCAACAAAGAAAATGTCGAGACGGGCGAACTCGCCGGGGAGTCTCTTGCCGGCTTCCTCGCTGCTATCGAGAAGATCGGTATCCCTGTTGAGGACCCAAAAGCCTTTCTAAAGCAGCAGCAACAGGCTGTGTTCGCTTGGGCGGATAGCGCGCCTGAGCATCTCTCAGATGGGTCAGTCGCCCCCCCAAACGGCTCGGCTGGACCTCGCTTCGTGCATTATTTCAATCCGGTTCTCGATGCGCTCCGTTCGCTTGGTGGATCGGCTGCACCAGAGAGCGTGTATGATTGGATTCGCGGTCAAGTCCAGGTTCCCGTCGAAGAACTGGAGGGGGTCAATAAGGGGGGGCAGTCCAAGTTCCATAACAAGGTCGCTTGGGCACGTTTCTATCTGGCCAAAGCCGGACTCATTGACGCCTCCAAGCGCGGCGTCTGGGCTCTGACTCCCGAAGGGGTCAATACGACCCTCAGCCATACCGACGCGCTCCAGATATTCCGGCGCATCCAGAGCCAGTTCAAAACATCCGCAAATGATGAGGAGGAAGCACCCGACCTGATTTCGACTGAGGAGCTGTTCGCCGATCCCGATCGACGGTTCTGGTTCGTGGGCGCTGCCTGGGGCGGCACAGATGACCAGACGCCGCGTTTTTTGTCCGATGGCATCTGGCAGAATGGCTTCCACAACAAATTCGCGGACGAGGTCAAGAACATGAAGCCAGGCGACAAGATCGCCATCAAGGCGGCCTTCGTCAGAAAGAACAATCTCCCATTCGACAATCTCGGGAAGTCCGTCTCCTGTATGAGGATCAAGGCGATTGGGACAATCACCGACAATGTCGGAGATGGGAAAACTGTCAGGGTCTCCTGGGAGGCGCTCGATCCGCCCCGAGACTGGTTCTTCTACACTTACCGCGTGACCCTTGTTGAAGCTGATCGAAATGATGAGCTTGCCCGCAAGCTGATCGCCTTCACATTCGCCGGACGAAAGCAGGATTACGATTTCTGGATCAATGAGGTCCCGTACTTCGCAAAAAAGTACGGCCCGGTCGCTCGGCCTGCCAACGACGAGGACTTGCTAGCAGACGAGGAGACAGAAACGGAGGAGGAAGCGGCGGCGCCCTCCTATACCATTGAAAATATCGCCGAAGATGGCTGTTTCCTAGCGCCCGAACAGCTTGCGGACATCTTTGGCCGCATCCAAAGCAAAAAGAATCTTGTCCTGCAGGGACCTCCCGGTACTGGAAAGACCTGGCTGGCCAAACGTCTTGCCTATGCGATGATCGGATCAAGAGACCCCAAGGTTACACGAGATCGACTGCGCGTGGTCCAGTTTCACCCGTCTCTGTCGTACGAGGATTTTGTCCGGGGATGGCGGCCGTCTGTCGCTGGCAAACTCGAGCTTATAGATGGCCTGTTTCTTGAGATTGTCGAGGCAGCAAAAGCCGAGCCCGACCGGCCATTCGTACTGGTGATCGAGGAGATAAACCGTGGAAACCCCGCCCAGATCTTTGGCGAAATCCTGACCCTGCTCGAGGACACCAAGCGCAGCCGGGACGAAGCAATGGAGCTCGCCTATAGGCGCGAACCCGGAGAGCGCGTGTTCGTACCGAAAAATCTTCATGTCATTGGCACTATGAACATCGCTGACCGCTCTTTGGCGCTGGTCGATCTTGCGCTTCGTCGAAGGTTCGCATTCGTGACACTCGAGCCGACGCTCAATGAACTTTGGCGCGCATGGTGCGGCGAAAGGAGCGGGATGCCAGCGGACGCGATAACACTCGTCAAGCACCGCCTCGATGAACTAAATGACGAAATAGAGAACGACCGATCGCTGGGTCCGCAGTATCGGGTTGGTCACAGCTACGTCACGCCGCCGGCCGGGCTCATGGCCGAGAAGGCTGAGAGTTGGTTTAGTGATGTGGTTCGCACCGAAATCGTGCCACTTCTCGAGGAGTATTGGTTCGACGCTCCAGACAAGGTGAAGGCTGCAAAGCAGAAGCTGCTGGCGGGGTTCTGATGCTGCATGCAGGGAATGACGAGCCACTGGCGCCATCTAGCCAGTTGATTGGCCGCATCCCAGTGCGCAACATTTGGCTGCTGTTTCTCTACGCCCATAACCTTGCAAAATTTTATGGCCAACATGCCGCAGAGGTGGAGGAGTCCCCGGACTTCCCGTCGCTGGTGGCGCGTATCCTTTGTTATGCGGTGGAACGCCGCCTTCGCCGAAATCTCAGCCGCGGCTACGTTCAACGGCGTGATGCACTGACGCGGGTGCGCGGGCGTATCGACATCCTGGAAACCTTTTCTGGTGATCTGCTCAGAAAGGGCATGATTGCCTGTCGGTTTGAGGAATTGACGTTCGACACGCCCCGCAACCGGCTCGTCAGGGCCGCTCTCGATGCCCTGGCGAACCGCATAAATGATGGGCTTCTTGCTCATCAATGTGCGTGGCTTGCCGGTGATCTCGGGCGGCATGGCGTTGATGGCGCAAGGCCCAGTCGCGCAGAACTCAGCGCTGATCGGATCGGCAGACACGACGCCGATGACTTGCTCATGGTCACCCTCGCGCGCATAGTCTTCGACTTGGTGTTGCCAACCGAGGACGCTGGCAGAAACGCACTCACTCGGGTCGAAAAGGATCTTTTCCTCGTTCGTCGATTGTTCGAGAAGGCAATTGGGAACTTCTACGCCGCTGAGCTGCCGGCATTGGGGTGGAAGGTGTCGCAAGGGAAACGCCTGTCGTGGCAGATCGAAAACGCCACATCTGGTATTGCCGCAATAATGCCTGGCATGACCTCGGACATCATCCTTGAGCACTCCAGCCAACACCGGCGCATCATAATCGACACGAAGTTCACCTCAGTCTTCGGCGCCTCTCAACATCGAGCTGAGATCCTCAAGAGCGGCTACATCTATCAGCTCTACACTTACATCCGCAGCCAGGAGCGGGAAGAGGACCCGCTCTCGTCGTCAGCTTCAGGGATGTTCATCCACCCGTCGGTCGAAAGCGAGTTGGACGAAACGGTTAGAATACAGGGGCACGATCTGCGGTTTTCAACTATCGATCTCGGACTGCCGAGCACCGAGATTGTGAAGCGGCTGCGCGCGCTTGTCGCCGAGTGCAGCTAATCTTGCTAAGCCACTAGCGGACGCAATTCGAGGGCGAGAAGGGGATACACCACTGTTCCTACTGGCAACGTCCGCTTCCAGGAAGTGTGCACACAACGACCGACGACTGAAATGCGGGCGCATAGCTGCCATACAGCTGCCTTCAGCCAGCCTGGAAATCCAAGTCGCTTGTCGACCGCACGGGTTGGCCGTCTCTGAATTGGAGTCACCTCCCCTCCCCGCCTGATCGAGGTGGACTTTCGTGCATCAATGTTCCCGGAAAGCTGGGTTTCGATGCTGGCGCAAGCCGAACAGGATGCTCAAGCGCCACCTTTCGCTTCATGGGCTCACGCCAGAACAATATCGTGCCAAGCGGCGGCTCCCCAGGGATCATCCCATGGTTGCGCCGAAACTATTCGCTTCGTCGCTCTGAGGTAGCCAAGAGCTTTGGACCCGGCCGCAAGCCTGCCCAAAAAGAAGCTTGCAAGCAAAGCGGGATGCACGAAAGGCAAACCGGTAGCTAGGCGTACAGCTTTCGGCTCCGAGTTGGGCAGCCTGAGATATCGGATTCGTGGTTGCGAAGCGTGGCTGCCGCAAGGGGGCGTCGACTAGGAGCGGCTGGATGCGCACCAATGCTACCGCTTGCGAGGCCGAGGGGTTAGACAAAGGCTGATATTGCTTGTAGCGGCCGCCTCTTACCTTCCACAAGTTCGAGGCGCCTGTCAGGGACTGGGCGCGCGGACGAGCCTTACACCCATTCCACCACCGTTTTCAGGGATGAACACTATGCCAGCAATTACGAGGGCATTGAATATTTTGGCAGTGGTATCTGGGCGACCACCAAAAACACCGTCCTCTGCCTCCAGACGAGCGATAGTCGGTTCTGAAACCCCAGAATGATTGGCAAGGTCTCCCTGAGACCATCCGAGGAGCGCCCTCGCGGCCTTCACTTGCCGAGTAGTGATTTTGTAATTTGATAGTTTTTCTATTGACATCCAAAAGGGCTTATTGATATTTTTTCTATCAATCCTCTGAGGGCGCACGGCAAAACCGGGGCCGCCACCCAGAGCGGCTGACCGTGATGCGCGAACATCCTGGCCAGCCTGACCAAACCCAAGCTGGTTGGAGCTCGGATCATGGCTGATTCCGACAATACCACAGCTTTGCCTTTCGTCATCCAAGGAGGACGAAAGAAGGGCTGTGCTGTGGATGACGAAGCGAGAAGTAATGGCGTGGCACATGCCGAGCGGCGCCGCGCGGATTTCCTTACGCCATTGGATCCTTGTGTTGTCCTGCTGCAGGATTGGGAACAGGCACACCACATGGCCATGGTTTTGTGCCGGCTGCAGCAGCGTCTGGAGATAAGGATCAGGAATGCCCTGGCTTCCTCGGAAACCGAAGGCGGGCTCCAAAACGACCAGCAGCGCCCGCCGCAAGCATCCGTACCGACAGATCGTCAGACACGTTGGGACGACCTCGATCGCGAGATCGGATACTCGCGAGCCCGTGCCGCCGAGGCGCAGGCCATCGAGGCTGAAGAAGAGATTGTCGACGCTGTTGCCGACACACCCGCCCAGTCAATCGCCGGGGTGATCGCAAAACTGAAGATCATTGTCGGCGGTGGCGAGACCATGGCGGACACATCGGCGTTCCCCTGGCCGCAAATCCAGTCGACCTTGGCGGATCTAAAGGCATTGGGCGAAAGCGAGGTGGACGCAGAGACCTCCGGTCTTCGCCCATCCGTGTCCGCCGCCAAAAAGGCCACCAAACACCATCCACGGCGAGGCTGAGCGCTCTCGGGATCGCGGGAGGCGACACCGCGATGTTGCACGGCCAGATGCCAGGCGTCCTCGCATTCGCCGCCGAAGCAACCTTTTTGACAAGAATGGGAGAGAGAAAATGACTTTTGGGAGTTCTGTGCTTCAGCGGCTTGCGCCGATGTGGAGGGCATTGCTGGCGTTGACCTTCGCCCTTTCTTGCGGCGCGGCCTTGGCCGAGACGACGAAGGAGCGTGTCATGCGCGAGGGGAAGATCGTCATCGGCATTCACAACCGGACCCCATGGGGCTTTCGCGATGAGGCCACTGGCGAAGCCAAAGGATGGCATCCGGACCTGTTGAGAGCTGCCTTCTCCGAACTTGGCGTCAAGGAACTCGATATCAGGGTAACCGAGTTTGGCGCCCTTATCCCGGGGCTGCTGGCCGGTCGCTTCGATGCGGTGGCTTCCGGTCTTTCCATCACGCCGGAGCGCTGCAGGCAGGTCGCCTTCGGATCTCCTGATCTGAAGGTCCATGACGCGGCGATCGTGCTGGCCGGCAATCCAAAGCGGATCCATGGCTTCGACGATATCGTGCGGCAAGACATCATCATGGGTGCGGGCCGCGGCAGTGTGTCAGTCAGGAATGCGACCGCAGCCGGCGTTCCGGAAAGCCGCATGCTGCTGTTCCCCGACATTGAGGCGAACATCTCTGCCCTGCGCTCCGGCCGCATCGATGTGACGGTGCTGTCTTCTCCTACCGCGATCGGGCTGTTTTCGAGCGGTAAGCTTGAGGGTCTGGAAAGCGCCACTCCCTTCGTGACGACGGATGAACAGGCCACCTATGCAGCGGTCGCCTTTCGCACCGAGGATCAGGATCTCAGGGCGCTGTGGGATGAACGGCTTGCGGCACTGACGAAAGATGGCACGGCCCGCAAGGTCATGGCCAGATATGGCTTTGGCGAGACCGAGATCGTTCCAGAAACCGTCACCGTTGAGAAGCTCTGCGGTGGCAGCATGGCTGGTGCCGCAAAATGAGCATCCTAGAAATTTGGCTCGGCATCCTGCAGGGGTTTCGCGTCACCGCTCTGGTGACGCTCTATGGCCTTGTCTTTGCCATCCCCTTCGGCCTCGTTTTCGGCGTCGCCCAATATCTGACCAAGGGCCTGGCGCGCTTCGTGGTGACATCGATCATCGAATTCTGGCGCAGCTCCGCCGTCATCATCCTGCTCTTTGTATTCTATTACGCCCTGCCCATCGCCGGTCTGGCACTGTCGGCAATGACAGTCAGCGCCATGGTGCTGGGCCTCAACATTGGCGGCTATGCGAGCCAGGCGGTTCGAGCCGGCCTGCAGGCGCTGGACCGCGGGCAGAAGGAGGCTGGCCAGGCATTGGGTTTGTCGCGGTCCACCATCCTCCTGTGCATCGAGCTGCCGCAGGCGCTGGTGGCGATGAGCCCGACCTTCATCAACCACATCATCCAGCTGGTGAAGGCGACATCGCTTGTTTCATTGGTCACGCTGACCGACATGACCTTTCGCGCCAAGGAGATCTCACAGATCGAATACGACCCGGCGCCGATCTACACCTCGCTGCTGCTGGCCTACTTCATCGTCTGCTATCCGATTGCGCTGTTCGGTCGATGGGTGGAACGGCGTATCAACCCCGCAAGGGAGGCGCTTCGTGCAGTTTGATCCCGCCTTTGCGCTTTCGACGGCGCCAACCATCCTCGGCGCCATCGGCATGACGCTGCTGGTGGCAGCGGTCAGCTGTCTTGGCGCCTCCGCTATCGGTTTCGGCTTCGAGCTCGTCAGGCGTTCGGGTGGTGTGGGAGGCCTGTTCATCGGGTTCGTCATCGACTTCATCCGGGCAACGCCGGTGCTGGTCTGGCTCTACTGCCTGTACTTCATTCTGCCCTTCTACGGCATTCGCCTCGGCGCGCTAACCACAGGCATGATCGGGCTCAGCCTCTATTACAGTGGTTATCTCGCCGAGGTGTTCAAGGCGGGTATCGACGCTATCCCCAACGGTCAGGCGGAAGCCGCCAAGGCGCTCGGTCTCGGCAGGATCGATGCAACCATCTTTGTCGTTGCGCCGCAGATGTTGCGCAACATTGCAGCGCCCATGGGCAACTACTTCGTCTCGATCCTGAAGGCGACACCTTATCTTGCGGTGCTCGCGGTGCCGGAGATGCTGGGTCGTGCCTTCGACATTGCATCCGACACCTATCGTTATGCCGAGCCGCTGATGGTTGCCGGTCTCATCTTCCTCGGGCTTGCACTCCTGATTTCCCAGGTCATCAAACGGCTTGAAGTCCGCCTGCTTGGGCCGACAGGCAGATAGCCCACCGTCTGGCAACCCAGCCGCCGGCAACATCTTAGCTAAATCATAGACCTAGCTCGCTCCTTTCAGGCGAACTGCAGAGAAAATCCATGACCCAGACAGTCGATAAGCCTGCCGCCCAGATATCATCGCTCAACAAATGGTATGGCGCCTTCCACGTGTTGAAGGAGGTCAGCCTCGTCATCCCTAACGGATCCCGCGTCGTCATCTGCGGGCCTTCCGGTTCGGGCAAGTCCACCCTCATCCGCTGTCTTAACGGGCTTGAGGCCTATCAGCAGGGAACGGTGACACTCGGGATGATCGAAGTCGGCGCCAACAGCAAGCAGACAGCACTCGCTCGTCGGCAGACCGGAATGGTGTTCCAGAGCTTTAACCTGTTTCCGCATCTGACTGTATTGTCGAATTGTACTCTCGCACTACGGCGGGTGCTTTGCATGCCGCGCAACGAAGCCGAGAGCCTGGCTCTCCATTTCCTCGAAAAGGTCCGCATTCCCGAGCAGGCCAACAAATATCCTGCACAGCTGTCGGGCGGGCAGCAGCAGCGGGTGGCGATTGCGCGTGCGCTCTGCATGAACCCGCGCCTGATGCTGTTTGATGAGCCAACCTCCGCTCTCGATCCGGAAATGGTCAAGGAGGTGCTCGACGTCATGACCGGGCTGGCTCACGAGGGCATGACCATGATCTGCGTCACCCACGAAATGGGTTTTGCCCGCGAGGTGGCCGACCAGGTAGTGTTCATGGATCAGGGCAGCATTGTCGAGCAGGCCGAGCCGACAGCGTTCTTTTCGACGCCGAACCACCCCCGCGCCCGGTCTTTCCTCAACACGCTGTTGCACTGAGGGTGGAGGCGACATTGGCGAACGAGACACGCATCTGGACGGACGTCGATTTCCGCAGGGACGGCAAGCAGGTCAGTTGCCTGCGGCTGCCGTTTTCGAGCGACCGTTCAGCTTATGGCACCATTCCAATCCCGATTATCTGCATCAGAAACGGCGATGGACCAACCGCACTGCTGATCGCTGGCAATCATGGCGATGAGTATGAGGGTCAGGTTGCCTTGGGCAAGCTCGCCCGGCAGCTTGATGAGCGCGATCTCCGTGGCCGGATTATCCTCCTTCCGGCATTGAACTATCCTGCCGTGGACGCAGGCAGACGGGTGTCGCCGCTCGATGAAGGCAATCTCAACAGGATGTTTCCAGGCGACGCCAATGGCTCACCGACGCGGATGATTGCCCATTACGTCTCGACGGTGTTGCTGCCGCTTGCCGACATCGTCATCGACCTGCACTCGGGCGGCACCTCGCTGCTTTACCTCCCCTGCTGTCTGATCCGGGTCGGCAAGACCGAAGCCGAGACGGCAAGGCTCGTTGAACTTATGCATGTCTTTGGCGCGTCCATCGGCTCGATCAGCGATGGTTCGGGCGGCGGCGGCGCCACGACACTCTCGGCGACGGCACAGATGCTTGGCATTCCGGCACTGACCACTGAACTCGGCGGAGGAGCGTCAATGTCCCGGCAAGGGGAAGCCCTCGCGCGCAACGGGATCCTGCGTGTGCTGAAGCACATGGCCATCTTGCCCGACGCCATCGTCGAGCCGGCCGCGAAAACCCGATCCATGCGGGTCGATGGCAGGCAAGCGTTCACCTATGCGCCGGTTGGGGGCATATTCGAGCCGGCGGTGGCTCTGGGCGACGAGATCCAGACTGGAGACCTCGCCGGCATCATTCATTCTGTTGCGGAGCCAGCAACAGCGCCAAGATCGGTGCACTTCGGCCAGTCGGGTGTTGTCGCTTGTCAGCGGGCCCTTGCCCTTACAGAGCCTGGGGACTGCCTGTTCAAGCTCGTGGTGGACACGCCGCTATCCACAATCCTTGGATCTGATTGAGATATGGTCCGGAGGCTCCAAGTCAGGGTGAGCTTGCTTTTCCGATGGTGGTGCCGCGAATGCTTCCGCTTGCCACCTATGAGGCGCAGAGGATGGCAATCTCGCCCGTCATTATCGTTTCGGGGCCAATGCGCCCCTGGTGGAAGGCGCCGGTGCTACGGAACCCGCAGCTCAGATAGAGAGCGCAAGCTGATTCGTTCTGAGGGTTCACTGACAACATCAACTGCAAGATATTCGGACGGTTTTCAGCCACCCAGTGCGCTGCCTGCCTGACACTTGTTGCGCCAAAGCCCCGGCGCTGGAACTGTCTGCCAATACGAAAATTGTGCAGTGTCATCACATCTAAAGACGCCCAGACAGGGAGCGCCGGCGCCTCTCTGAGAACGAAGAAGCCAATTGCATCGTCGCCGTGATGCACGATGAAAGGGTAAAGAGCTTCCGGATACGGGCTGTTACGAAGGCGGTCGAAAATCTCCCTGACATGTCCGCCCGAAAACTCCCGCTGATCTGCGTCGAGATGTAGCCCTGCGACGAGATGCTCGTCGGACAGTAGGAGCGCCCGGAGGTGCAACTGCATCTGCGGCGCCTCCTAATGTGTATGGCCCGCGGCCTCAGTCGCGCGAACAGGTTCAAGAACGACCGATGGATGGAGCACTGGCCCTTCTATGCTGTAAAAGCGCCGGGTGCCTTCCAGCGCCGCCTCAGTGACCTCGATGAGTGCTGCGACTATCTCGCTATCGTCGAGCGCGAGTTGTTCGCCCAGAACCTCCACTGTCCAACCCAGCGTCCGCAGCCTGGCTGGCCAGAATGCCTCACACACGACGCTGATCTGCCTAACTCCCAATTGCAGGCTGGCTTCCAGCAAGCCGCAAAGCACTTCGCCTGCCAGGCGCGCGGATTTGCCTGTGGCACGGTGCGGAAATGCAATGAAGAAGCGGGTCCATTCGTAGATGGCGGGAGCGCGGGGCGGATTGCCCTTGGCGAGATGGGGAAACACGTCGCCAAGGAGATGTGGTCGGGTTGATGGGATTAGCCTTGATCCTCCTATGACATCGCCAGAACTATCCAGAGCAAGCAGATAAATTGCATGCTCGGTATCAAATGCGTCCATCTCGATATCGATGGGGCGTGCAATTGACTGCCACTGTCGTTCGACGACGTAGATTTCATGACGCAGCCGAAAATGCTGTTCCATCTGTTGCTGAAACAGCTTCCTGTTTGACCAGTCGACAACGAATACGCGGCGCATGGCGACCTCCTGCCTCGTTTGTATTTGGCCGGCGGGTTAGTCGCTATCGCCAGATCTTGTCATTGCCTGCCTGGATTTCGCCAAGGACGATTGCCTTGGAAACGGCTCGCGAGACGTTGTTTGCGCCGAGCTTTTCGCGGATGTGGCGGAGATGCGATTGCACTGTGAATGTCGATACGTTCAGGATAATCCCGATTTCCTCAGCGGTCTTGCCCGCGGCATTCCATTGGAGAACCTCGGCTTCGCGAGGTCCCAGTATTGGTCCGCATTCGACGTCAAGCAGCCCTTCCAGCCGACAGATCGTTTGAAAGGCTTTCACGCAGAGGACTTCAACCAGGGGGCGCGCCACTTGAGACAGTTCTAGTCTTTCCCCGGCTGCGGTCACGACGGCAGGCCCCCGGAAAGGGATGTGGATCGGAACGCAAAGTCCGTCTTTCATGGCGAAAGCCCGGGCTTCATCCATCACCAGCTTTGCGCGCGGTGACATGGGCTCGAACTGCAAGTCGCTCCAAAGAAAGGGGAAGGCTCGATGCCTGCATCGAGCGACACAAGGGTCATGCTGAAAATGCCCCTCTTCGACATAACGACGAAACCACTCCTGGCGCCAGCCATCGCAAAGTATTTCGCGGTGCCACTGTCGATCCTGGGGTACCGGCAGGCCAGTGATCAGGAGATCAGTGAAGCCAAAGCGCGCCAGATGGCCTTTGAGGGCTTTCAGGACATCGGAAGTTGCATTGACCTGCGAGAGGTCATGGGCCGCCTGGACCAGTTCAAGGATTAGTCTTTCTTCGTCGAGACGTATCGTGGGCCTCCCGAATCGTGGACAGAATGGTGTAAGAAATCATATTTTTGACGGCCGAAAATGCAATGTAACGAAGGTACTATTGAAAGGAAGGTATCTAATAACTAGAGGTCTTTGCAGAAGGGTTGGTCAATAGCCTAAATTTGTCTTAGGGGATTCTTTTTAAGAATCCTCAAAATTATCAGCTGTTTTCTTTGCCGCTGCGATCGGCGCGGCTTCAGTGTCGAGCTCAGTGGGGACGGCAATCAGTTCCCAGCCGTCGACGCCAAGTGTCCGTGCCAGGATCTCCAACGTATCCAGTGTTGCATTTCGGCGACCTGTCTCAACGCTGCTTACATAGGCCCGCGAGAGACCCGACAGAAGCGAGAGGCGCTCTTGCGACAGCTCTCTGTCTCTCCGCAGCCGGCGTACGTTAAGGCCCAGTCGATGTCGCAGGTCCATACGGTGCAACCTCTCCATTGTTCATTATAGGATGGCACACTTTAGGAGTCATTTTGATTGACTTCAACCGACATGCCTGATTGAAGTCGAGTGGCATGAACTCGCTATGGTGAGAGTTGAGATGAAGCAGTTTTCTCAGAATTTGATGGTCAAGCTTATCAATTCTGAAGTGCGTTTCGAGAAATCGTACAGAACGGCTATCCGGTTTACTCCACTGGCCCTGGTGTGGGGAGCCACCAGCAGCGCCAAGTCTTTCCCGGAGGCTCGCTCGTGACAAGCGTAACGGGCTATGCCTGCATAAGGTGCGACGCGCGTTATCCCGCAACACTGGCGATTGACTCGAGGGGTTGTCCGCTTTGTGCGCCGGTCGCACCTGCCAACCTGGCGCCGATATATGGTGAGCAGTCAGACGTCGGCCGGGCCTTTTCAGGGGAGCAAGCCGGTGGTTCGTCGTTGTGGAAATATATCCAAAGGCTACCTTGTGCATCCAAGGACATCGTTAGCCTGGGTGAAGGCCAGACACCTCTGACCCCTTGTTCCCGGATAGGTTCATCATTGGGCGTGCCCAACTTTGCCATAAAGGATGAGAGCCGTAATCCGACTTGGTCGTACAAGGATAGGTTCTCGACGGTAGCGGTCTCGATTGCGCGGGCGCAGGGCGCGAAGGTAGTTGCCACGGCATCATCGGGCAATGCAGGCGCTTCTCTTGCAGCCTACGCCGCAAAAGCGGACATGGATTGTGTCGTGGCGACGTTTGCGGGCACTGCCGGTCCGATGCTGTCCCAGATCAGGAAGCATGGGGCCATTGTCCTTACGCTGGCCAACAAGGTTGACAGGTGGAAGATCCTTGCCGAAGCGCAGGACCGGTTTGGCTGGTTTGTTACCTCTCCTTTCAGCGCACCTGTGGTGGGTAGTCATCCACTTGCCATCGAGGGCTATAAGACGATCGCATACGAGATTGTCGAACAGAGATCAGGCAATGTTCCAGACTGGTGTGTCATGCCGGTCTGCTATGGCGACGCACTCTCTGGCGTGTGGGCCGGGTTCAAGGAACTTTTCCACGCCGGTCTCATAGACTGCCTCCCGAAAATGGTGGCAGCGGAGGTCCACGGTTCCCTGACGGCCGCACTCGCCGACAGGACGGATCAAGTTGCGGAACAGGAAGCCAGTTTCGCCTCAATCGCCGTTTCGATCGGCACGTCGCGTAGTACCTATCAGGCGCTCCGGGCACTTCGAGAATCGTCAGGCCATGCGGTTCAGGTATCCAACGAAGGCCTGGTCGACATGCAGTCACGCCTCGCCAGAAGCGAAGGAATTTTTGCAGAACTGGCGTCCGTTACCCCTCTCATGGCGATAAGGGCCCTGACTGATCGCAGGATAATTGCCGCAACCGATAGCGTCGTTGCAGTTGTTACTGCTGGCGGCCTCAAGGATCTCGATCGGTCGACCGACCCTGGGGCAGACTATGGCGCATTCAACACAACTGAGGATGCCTGGAACTGGTTCCTGAAGGGCCACGGAATGGCCTGAGGCTAATTGCCTTGAGCTGCCGGGGCCCCGCACATTGTCAGCCGTCGGTCTGCTGGAGGCGCAACACGTCATCAAGGCTGCGCCGCCCCCAGTCAAAACGTGTCCACGCAGTCTCTGGTCTGGGTTCGATCCTGGAGATTCTTGTGGGCGCGCTGGATGCTGGGGTCCTCCAACCAGGCAAGGTGGCGAGCCAAATGTCGCTGTAAACTGTGTCTGCATGCCGATGGCCTTCATCCGGCAAGATCACGGCGACCCGCGCATCGGGAGAGGTTTTGCTCACCCACTGACCGACAAGGGCTGCGGCACCGCTGGTTGGGCCCATGAACATTCCATGCTGTCGAAACAGACGGTGAGCAGCATGAAATGCCGGGTAAGCCCCAACCCAGTGGATCTCGTCTATGAGCTCGTGGCGAACATTCCTGGGAAGAACGCTGTTTCCCAGGCCCCTGAGAACGCGTTTTCCGAGCGGCTGTCCAAACAGGATGCTGCGATGCGTGTCGACGCCTATGATCTTGAGATCCGGAAACACAGATCGCAAGAACGTGCCGGTACCGCAAAGTGACCCTCCGGTACCGATGCATCCGACAAGGCAGTCTATCTGGCCCATTGCGCGCACAAAAAGATCGGCTAGACGCGCGTATGCGAGCCAGTTCCCGTCGCTGTCATACTGGCGGGTCCAGAAGGCGTCCGTCTCCTTTCGCAGTATGGTGTTCAGACTTTCGAGCCGACCGGTCTGATTGCCATCGCCACGGGGATCGTCGAGGGCGATGACTTCAGAACCAAGGCGCTGAAGTCGCGCCTGGTACTTAGGGTCCATCAGGCTTGAGGCGGTGACCAATGTCAGTCGATAGCCGCGGGCTGCGGCGAGAAGCGCCACCGCCATGCCAAATGTGCCCGATGTTGTTTCGACTACATGCGCTCCGCTTTTGAGCTCGCCTGCTGCTTCAGCCCGGTCGAGGATGAAACGGGCTGGCATCAGTTTCATCAACGGAAAGGCTGCCGCGACAAGGTTGTCGGCCAACCGGGCCATTCGGGGCGTCTCGAGCGCCCTGAAATAGTCTGCGTCAATGCTCATCTGCCCCTCCTCTCGGGTAGATCGGCTGCACTGAAACGTCTCTGAAACCGACTGCGACGGCTGCTTCTGCAATGTTGCGGCTAGCGTCGGCCAGGCCGTATGCCGTAGCGTCCAGGAGAATACCGATGAGAGATCCGCTATGGGCGACTTGCACTCCGCAGGCCCGATACGCGTTCGCAATGCCAATGGCAGTTTCGAATTGGTCCTTGGCGAGATGACGTTGACTGATCTTTGCACTGAGGCTGGCTGCCTGACCCAACAGATATGGGTCCTGATGCCTTATTGCGCGGGCTGCCAACCCTCTCAACATTGCAAAAGTCTGGATCTCTTCGCCTGAATAGCGAGCGGGAGGCAAAACGAGCGTATCGACCGGTTGCCCGCCATTCGCCTTGAAGCCTATGACCCAGAGCGGCGGCAAGGCGTCACCGAAATGCTCGATCACCGTGCCTTCGCGCTGGGCAAACAGAACAGCCTGGTCCTCATAGGCTATGGCGTCGCTTGCTCTCTCGGCTTCGACCGCCAAACGTGAGACAACCGAAGGTCGAAGCATCGTCGTAAATGCATCGGCAACAGCGCGTATCGATGCAACGACATCGGCCGTGGAGGAGCCATATCCATGGCCTAGAGGAATTGTGCCTTCCACCGTGAGAAGGCCGCCCTGATTTTGGCGGTCCAAATGCCTCAGAGTGAGGAGCGCTGCCTTTGCCGCCTTGGTCTTTTCCGGCGGAACCACGCTGACCCCTTGCCGGTCAGCTCTCTGAAAGATTGCGTGAGAGCCCATGTTGCGCAGTGGAAGCGTGACCAGTCCGCGGTGCAGCCGTCCCGTTTCATCCTGGAATACGCCCTGAATCAGTTCGCCGTGATGTGCACAGGCCCGACCCTTTCCGTCGTGTTGGACAACATTTGGCTGAATCGGGTCGGGATACGATTTCGCGAGCCCTGTCATCACTCTTCTCCATCGCAACATCGAGCTGGATGAAGAATTTGATCGAGGAAAGCGTACACGTCACTCGCCACATTTGGCGATTGCCGGACTTTCAGAATAGACGACTATGCGATGGTGGCCAAAAGCGGAGGTCTTCGTCACTATGATGGGGGTAAGATCCATCGCCGTGACGACTCTTGCAGCGGCTAAATCAGGCGTATTTCAAATGATTTCCTGCACCCCTTTCCCGCTGCAAACCGGCAGTTTTTTATTTCGCGACCACCGGCGCCGCAACGGTCATATAAGGCTCATGGCAGAGCTTAGCTGGGACCAAACCGTGACAGCATCTGCGTGAGTTGTACGTTCTGGAATCGAAGGTGCTCGGCCAGCAGTTCTCTCAGGCGCTTGTTCTCTACCTCAAGAGCTGCAAGTTCATCCGACGAAACTGATCCTGCGACAGGCGTGGTTTTTGCGCTCTGATAATCGCTGGCTCGCTTCGACCGTTGGCTGCGTTCGACACGCCTTTTAGCAGGACCCTGCGATTTCAAACGAGGTTTCGTTGAGCGTACATTTTCTTGCACTGCCGCCAACGATGCAGCCTCGGGATGTTCGGTATCAGCGTCGGGCAACCCGTCAGTCGCCAAAATACCAGTTGCTGTGCTGGTAGTTTGAACAACGTCAGCGGCAGCGTCTGCTTCGTCTGCAGCCTCGAACGCTTCGGGTAACGTCACTGCACCTGCGATGGCGGTATCGGGCTCGTGGCCCGGAAGAGCCAGATTGGGGTGCAGATCTTCGACTTCCCTGGTCAACGCCTTCAGATCAGTGTCGTCCCAAATCGAGTTTGTCTGTGCATTTGTCCGGCGCCGAGGCGATTTGAACTCGACAACGAATTTCCGCTGTGGCGTCTTCATGATCAATTCCAGGTAACTTTCCAAATTGGCAACCGCTCGTCAGCGCCTTGCCACCTGATTTGGACATACAGCAGGCGGCTGTCCGCGGTAGCGGACAGCGTAAATGGCAGTGCCACTCACCAAAGTTGCTCCGCGTCGTCAAAAGACGCCGCAACTCAATAAGCTAGTCGCGAACGCTCTAGTTCATTCCGAGCCTTTTGCGCAACTCGAGATTTTCCGCCCGCAACTTTTCGGCCAGAAGTAAACGAAGCCGCTGGTTTTCCGCTTCGAGCTGAACCAGCTCGGCCAGCTCGTGGCCGCCTGAAGAAACCTTTGCAACCTTTGAAGCAGCGGGTTTCCCATTTTTCTTGGCGACAGGCTTTTCATGGCGCTGCCACAGATAGTAGGTCTGCATTGAGATTCCTGCGCCCTTGACTACCTCTCGCAGCGGGCCCTTGCCTTCAGCGATTTGTGCGCTGATTGCCTTGAGTAGATCGGCTTTCTGACTTTCGCTGTATATCTTGCGTTTGGTGCTCTGCGTTTTTGCTGGTGCTGCTTTCGGTGCAGCATGAATGGTCGCGGCCGCAGTTTTCTTGCGTCTCGGTGTCTTCTGCTTTGCAGCAGCAGTTCCCTCAGTGGGTTCGCCGGCCGCAGCCGGTGTATTGTTCTCGTCAGCCATTTGTACCGCCCTCGTTTGACAGCGCATTACTCGAACGAGTGGCAAATAGAGTCAACACGTCAGGAAGAATGTCCTTGAGCTAGTGAATGCAAATGCAACCTCACTAAGCCTGATGCGATGGCCAGGACCGCCAGTTCAGTTTCTGCCTTCCAAATTTTCTGGTTCACTGCGTGGGTAATGAATTACGTAAATCAGGCCCGTATATGCCGACGCAGCGTGCATATCGTCAGATAATTCCCTTATCTTTTGCGATCGAAACGGCCTGTACCAAATTGGCCGCATCAAGTTTCTTGCGGGCATTGTCGAGATAAAACTGAACTGTTCGGTATTGAAGGTTTGTGATTATCGAGATTTCTCGCATGTACTTACCCTTCGCTGCCCACTTCAAGCATACCGCCTCTTGAGATGTAAGGGTCAGCGAGCAACTCATGAGATCGCTGTCGCTGATGGCTCGAAGCCGATGGTGAACGTAAAGAACTGCCTGTTCCGCGCGCGCTACATTGGCAGACGTGGGAAGCAGGCTTTTCTGCCTCGCAGAGGTGAGTGACAGCATCAGGATGCTGCCGTAGCTGCCAAGCACCGGAATAGACAATCCTGAGCATAGTCCGTACTCCTTGGCCATGGAACGAAACCGCTTTTCCTCGGTCGTCAGACAGCGACTTGGCCAGTCCTGGACGGACCAGGTGAACACTTGCATAAGGCGCTTGGCGGTCGTTACGACTGGATCGATACGTGCAAACTGGTTCCGCAGATAGTCATGCTGCCACTCAAGCGGATAGCTGTTGATCGTTGAAATCTCCTTTGACGTTATCTCGAAGTAGGCAAAGCGTTCGTAGCCGCATGCAAGCGAGAATGACTTTAACGCTCCGCGGATCGATCGCTGATCCTTCGAAATGTCAAGCGCATCGATAAGCGCCGTGATCTGTCCGTCCAAATGAATTCTCCGGGATCAGAGATTGTTGCGTTGCGCGGGTAACGAATTTCAGCAACAACCGAGGTACCGGATAGAAAAAGCTATGCAATCGCACAATTTGAGGATTGATGATCGTCCCGAATAGTTGGCCCATACCATGGGATGTGCTGGGAGAAGTGATGGCCTGAGGCGCATAGGGCGGGCTTAGCTCTCTTCCAAATGGGAATTTGCAAGGACAGCCACTTTTGATTTGCGGCCGCGGATCTCAGCCTCGATAGGCCCCAGGAAAGACTATGTCCTGGTCAACAAGGATGTTGAACTTGTAACCCGGTCGGATTTCGAGGGTCGGCTGCACGTCGAGGTTCTTGCTGATGGTGCGCTCTGCCAGCCGCCCAAAGGTCTCGGCGAAATTCCGGCGCGCTGCATCTGATGCATTGTTCTGGTTTGAGCTTGTAGATGATTGCGGAACTGCCATGTCGATGCCAGTGCCGATGATTGCGAGCAGGATCGCCGAGCCGAATGTCTTGAAATAGTGGTTGTCGACCTTGTCCTTGAATCCACCATTGCCTTGCGCATCCGTGCCCGCCATGCCGCCGATCTGCAATGTTGCCCCGTTCGGAAAGATGATGTCGGTCCAGACTGCGAGCACGCGCGACTGGCCGAATGAAACATTGCTGTCATAGCGGCCAAATAGCTTCGTGCCTTGTGGAACGAGCAGACGGTGGCCGGTGGCGCTGTCATAGACGTTTTGGCTGACCTGGGCGGTGATGCGGCCCGGCAGGTCGGAATTGATCCCGGTGATCAACGTTGCGGGTATCACCGAGCCGCGTTTCAGCTCATAGACAGATTGCTGATGAACCAGCCTGTTCGGCAGGTAGCCGAGATCTCTCATGTCAGCATTGAAGAAATCAGTCTTGGCACGCTGGCCGTTCGGATCGAGGTTCTGGCCGCCGATACCTGCCTGAATGGCTGCAGCATAGAGATCGCCGGCCGCGGCAGGTCCGGCTGATATTGCCGATGCGTTTCCGGTGTTCTGTTTGTCGTTTGCATCGGGTGCTTCGAGATTGTTCAGGCTGACGGCAAGAGGCGAGTCGTAGGCAGCATCACTGGCCTGCAGGCGAGCCATTTTCTGGCGATGGCGTTCACGAATGTACTGCTCTCGCTGTTCACGTTCTAAACGGGCTTTCCAGGCTTTCTCGGGTTCACCCTGCTCAGACGATTGATCTTGGCGATCGTGCCTTGTTTCGAAAGGGTTCTCGGCCACCTGTGCTACTACTTGAGCCGGCACTGGTGGCGCCGGTGGGGGCGTGTTCACCTCGGCGGAGTCTCCAATAATGCCATCCGACACCCCGCGCTTCAGCTGCTCGGCATATGTCGATGCCGGGTTGTTCGAGGCAGCGTCGATGCCATCGTCGCTGCGAAAGAGCAGGCCACGCGACGTCAATCCAAAGATGATGACGGCGAAGAAGAGCAGGACGAGTACGACTGCGGCAACCACCGGCAACCTGTTGAGGCGCTGAATGCCGGAGCCGTTCTCCTGGTTTGGCGTACCGCCGAGTTTTAAGGATTGCACCATGTTTGTCCCTCCCCTATCCACGACGCATGACAGAGAGCGGACTTGCCGGGGACGCGCCTGACATTGTTGCCTCGTAGGCACGTCCGAGTTCGACGTTAGTTGTCGACATGCGTACCAGGACCTGGCCTTCATAGATGTCCATGACATAGGCGAGCGGGATCGTCTTGCCCTCCGTCTTCTGATCGGTGGCGACCGCATAACCCCAGCTTTTCAGCGCGGTCTCGAGTGCCTGACCGAACGGTGAGCTATCGGGTTTCAATATGATGGTGTTGTTTCCGGGCCCTATCTGTTCGGCAAGTTTCGTAACCATGTCGCCCGCAATAGCGCTGGCAGCGGACCCAGAAATTTCGGGCGGTGCCGAACTGGCGACAAGCCGATCGGTTGTAGGGGCTTGGCAACCGGCAACAGCAGACCATAGCGACAGAACAGCCAGGACGTGGCGCATCTTAGCGTCCTCGCCTTATGGTGATCTTCTCCTGCCTCCAGCCCACGCCTGAGATGAGAACGGCGCGTTCGAGGTGATAGTCGACCACCATCATATCGCCTTTCATCCGATAATTGACGACGCGGTTCTCGCCTCCAGAGACGACGAACAGCACGGGAGCGTCTTGCCCGGAGATTGATCGCGGAAACTGGATGTAGGTCTTGGTTCCATCGGAATATACACGTGTCGGCCGCCAGCGCGCATTACCGGAGACCGTGTAGCCAAAGTTCAGCCGCTCGGCTGGAACGGCCGCACCTGGCATGATGCTCGCCTCGAGCCGTGCGTTCATGTCAGTCAGCTTCGAGGTGACATCTTCCGGATACTCGAAGCCGACACGCGCCATGTATTGGCTATGATGCGATTTGAGCTGGATATGGTAGGTGCGCCGTGAGGTTGTCACCACCATTGAGGTGACAAGATCGGGCTCGGATGGCTTGACGATCAGATGGATCGCCTGTCCCCCGATCGCACCGGAGGTCGCAGGCTCAATCTTCCAGCGGACAGTATCGCCGACCAGCACGTCGCGTACTGCCTCTCCAGGCTGAAGCTCGATATCGCAGACCTGCAAGGGCGAGCAGACGACCGACGGCTGGATCTCGCCAAAGAGAAAAATCACCTTGCCATCGGTGCCCTTGGTGACGAGACCTCTTTTCCCACGCCACTGCCCGGAAATTCCGGTGCCTTTTTGCTCGTTGGCACTCATGCCTTCGGCACGGGCTCGCAATGAGAAGATCGGAGCCGCAGCGAACGTGGCGGCAAGCGCGATGGCGAGGGCGCGCGCAGTAATGCTGGAGGTGGTCGTATTCATCGGGGCCATGCCTTTCACAGCTGCGCGGTCCAGTCGAAGTCGCGGAGATAGAGACCAATGGGGTTGAGCCGGATGACGCTCTCGTCCTGTGGCGCGGTGAGCGTCACGGTGGCGATGCCGCGGAACCGGCGAAGGCCAGTTTCCTTGCCCCTGCGATCGCGCTCAAACTCGGTCCAATCGATCTGGAACGATTGCGCCGAGAGCGCCACGATGTTGTTGACCTCGATGGCGACGGTGGCAGTCTTGGCCCTGTCGAACGGCGAATTCGACCGGAACCACGCATTGACCTTTTCGGTCGCGGGGTCTGACGTCCGCAAAAGGGCATAGGTGCGGTCAATGTATTGTTTTTGCACGACCGCATCCGGGCTCACACTTCGAAAGTTGGAAACAAAGCTGCCAAGGGTCGCACGCACAACGCGCGCGTCGGCATACTCAATTTGCTGGGGGAACCCCGCATGAGCCGCCGAGCCAAGCTTGTCGACTTCGACAATGTAGGGGACGAGCTTGACCTGGGTGCTCTGAAACAGGGCATAGGAGAAGCCGATCACCGCCATAGCCATCCCGGTGACGCCGACCACACGCCAGCCGGCCGCCGCTCTTACATAAGAGCCATAGCGCTCGTTCCATTCCTGGCGGGCGGCGAGATAAGGGTTTTCTGGTGGGTTGCGCTCGGCCATGGCAGGCTCATCTCCGATTACTTGTTTTCGTTGGCAGGCAGCGGAGCGGGTGCCGCTTTGCCCGAGGGCCTGCTTTGGTCGAGCTTGGCATTGGCGAGCCCAAGCAGCGAGCCGGCATGGGCTCCTGGTGACGCGATCGCCTTGTCCTTGGCGGCTGATCCAGCCGCCCATCCGGCACTGCCAATGCCGGAAACCATTCCGCGAAAGGCTGCGGCTGCCATGGAGGCGCCTGCCGCCCGGGCAGCACTTGCTGTGGACGCGCCGTTGGTGGCGGCACTTGCACCAAGGAAGGCGCCACCAGCCGCAAAGGTCGCCGCCTGGCCGCCATGGCGTATTGCCTCCATGCCGCCGGATACAGAGGCTCCCTGCACAACCCCCTGGAGGATCGCCGGCACATACATGGCAATGATGAATACGACGACGGCTATGCCGGCGATGGCGAGCGTGGTGACGAATTTCTCGGAGTTGGCCGTTGGCGCTTCCGCCAGTCCAATCAGCACTTCCGAGCCGATCCGCGCGATCATCACCAGCGCCATGAGCTTCATGCCAACGGAAAAGGCGTAGATCAGGTAACGAACGGCAAAATCCTTGGTGAAGGACGATCCCCCCAGGCCGAGCATGATCATGCCGGCGAGAAGGCCGACATACATCTCGACCAGGACCGCAACGAAGATCGCCGCGACCAGGCTGAAACAGACGACCACCACGACCATGGCGAAGACGGCGGCTATCGCCAGCGCGTTGTCTTCGAACAGGCCGAACTTTGCCTGCTGGGACATCTTCGAGGCGACGCGGATGCCGGCGTCGAAGATGTTGGCGGGAGATGCCGATCCACCGCTGGCGCCGATCTGGAACAGACTGTCGACGATCGCCTTGGCGAAACTCGGACCTTGGTCAAGGATGAATGCGAAGAGCCCGATGAACATGATCCTGCGCACCAGCTCGGCAAACCAACTGTCGAGCGATGCGGTGTTTATGGCAAGCCAGACTGCTGCGATCGCAACTTCAATTCCGGCGAGGATCCAGAACAATGAGCGGGCTGCGTTCATCACAGTCGCCTGCCAACCGCGCGCGGCCGTAACGACCTGGTTCTCCAGCGTCGTCAGCACCGAGCCCTGCTGGGCGAGTACGGGCGTGCTGGCAAGCAGAATTGTACCGATCACTGCGCATGCGAGATGGCAGCTGGCGAATTGTCTGGCAGTTACCATCTTGGCCGCATCTCCTGGCCGCCTCGCGGAGTCCGTTCCGGATCGCCGCCGAAGAACTTTTCCGCATGTTCTCGGCGTGCGGTTTCCGACACGGATGCTGGCGCTGCATCCGTCGGCGCGGATTTCCGCAGCATCCAGATGGCGCTGCACGCGCAGAGGCCGATGGCGATCCCGATCGCAATTGCCGTGACCGTTGCGGAACTCACCAGCGCGGCTCCATCATTTGGCCGCCCCGCACACTGGGTAACGTAGAGCTGAAGAAGCTTTCTCGACGCGCTTGCGCCAAATCCTTGTCTGCTTGTCTGGATTGGAACCACGTTCCCATCATCGTCATCTGTTGCGAGACCAACCCGCGCAGCTTCTGGAACTGCGCAACTTGCTGAGCCGCTATCTGATGACCGACCTGAAGCGCCTTCATTTGACCGTCGGCGGTCTCCGACATCGAACGCAACGAGTTCATGGTTGATTCCTCCGAGGTGAATTGATCTGCCGTCAGCCCCGCCGCCCTGAGCGTGCCGGCAATCGTGTCGCGGTTTGTGGCCGACCAGCTCTGGTAATTGCCGGAAAAGGTCTGGCCCTCGGCAAGGCCTGTCTTGAAATCGGCGAAGCTCTGAAAGCGTTGCTTGAGCACGTCATCGACGTTGCCCATCGAGAATGCGACGCCCTGCCCCTGCCCGACAACCGCTTGCAGCTTCTTGAGGTCGCCTTCGACCTGTCCCCAGACGTGATCGGGCAGCCGGGCGGTGTTCTGCAGCAGGTTGTTGTAGATGTTCAGCTGGTTTTGAATCTGCTCAGCCAGCTGCGTGATCTGTTTGACCTGGTTGTTGACCTGTTCAGCAGACTTGCCGACCAGCGCGATCAACTCGGCGTTGTTGAGAAGCTGCGTCCATTCGGTTGCCTGGCCAGTCACGCCGCCGGCATGGCCGGTCCCCGGCGTGATTGTCGTGAAAATGAACATGGCCGCGGCACTGGCAGCCCGCAACCTATGTGGATGGAAGCCGTGATGCGGCATGACCAACTCCTCTCTGTTCAAGCCAATGGGTCGGCCATTCCAGGCCGTGTTTTCGCTTGAGTGCCAGGATGCGTTTGAGATCGTCTTTGCCGGATGCGCCGACGAAGGACAGGGCAACTGGTCCGAGCGACATGTCGAACAGCCGTCTGCCTTCAGGTGAAGCGACATAGTATTCGCGCTTGGGGATAGCAGCGGCCACGATCTCGATCTGGCGCTCGTTGAAGCCAATTCGCTCATAGAATTCGCGAGTGCCTGGCTCGCGTGCCGCCCCATTGGGCAGACAGATCTTGGTCGGGCAGGATTCCTTGAGCACATCGACGATGCCTGAGCGCTCCGCATCGGAAATCGACTGGGTCGCGAGCACCACGGCGCAGTTGGCTTTGCGCAACACCTTCAGCCATTCCCTGATCTTGTTGCGAAACGTAGGGTGACCCAGCATCAGCCATGCCTCGTCGAGGACGATCAGACTTGGCGCGCCACTCAGGCGTTTCTCGATCCTGCGGAAGAGGTAGGCCAGGACTGGGACGAGGTTGCGCTCGCCCATGTTCATCAGTTGCTCGATCTCGAAGGTCTGGAAAGATCCAAGCGACAGCCCGTCGCTCTCGGCATCGATCAGTTGCCCCATCGGTCCGTCGACGGTGTAGTGATGAAGTGCTTCCTTGATCTCGCGCATCTGGACGCCAGAAACGAAGTCCGACAGCGAGCGGCCGCGGGCTTCCCCCAAAAGTGTGACCTGCCGCGAGATCGCGTTGCGGTGATCCGGCTTGATGGAAACACCCTGTAGGGCCACCAGCGTCTCGATCCATTCGGACGCGAAGGCCTTGTCGGCATCGGTGGAAAGATCCGAGAGCGGGCAGAAAGCGAGCCCATTACCGGAGTTGACTTCACCTGCCGGTGAAACGTCCCTGTCTGCCCCGATCTCGTAATGATCGCCGCCGGCCGCCAGTGTCAGCGGCAGCATCGACCGGCCCTTGTCGAAGACGAAGATCTGGGCATCTGGGTAGCGTCGAAACTGAGCGACGATCAGGGCAAGGAGTGTCGACTTGCCCGACCCCGTTGGCCCGAAGACCAGCGTGTGGCCGACGTCGTCGACATGCAGGTTCAGTCGGAAAGGTGTCGAGCCCGACGCAACCTGGATCAGTGGCGGCGAGGCCGGAGGAAAAAATGGGCATGGCGCAACAGGGTTTCCGGACCAGATCGAGTTCAGAGGGATGAGATCGGCAAGATTGCGCGTGTTGATCAGCGGCTCGCGGACATTGGCGTACCAGTTGCCAGGCAACGAGCCAAGGAATGCCTCGGTTGCGTTGAGCGTCTCGATCCTCGCGCCGAAACCCTCAGCCTGGACCATGCGCCGAATTGCCTCGCAATTCTCCCGAAGGCGGGTGCTGCTTTCGTCAAACAGGACTATCACTGGGGTGTAGTAGCCGTAGGCGACAAGCTGCGATGAAGCTTGCGCGATCGCATCCTCCGTCTCTGCCACCATGGTCATGGCGTCCTGGTCGATCGCACGGGACTGCGTCTGGAAAAGCTGATCGAAAAACGGCCGGACTTTCTGCTGCCACTTCTTGCGTGTGCGCTCGAGCTTCTGGCGAGCTTCCTGGTCATCGAGGAACATGAAGCGCGACGACCAGCGATAGGTAAGCGGCATCAGGTCGAGGCAGTTGAGTATTCCGGGCCAGCTCTCTGCTGGCAATCCGTCTATTGCAACCACCCCAAGAAAGCGGTTTTCGACGACCGGGGTCAGCCCATGCTGAAGCTCAGCCGTCACCAACCAGTCGAGATACATCGGGATGTCAGGCAGGCGCACCGGATGGTTCTCTCCGGTGACGCAGAAGCGGATGAACTGGAACATTTCGTCATAGCGAGCGGTCACAAAGCCGCCTCGCTCCTCGACCGGTCGGGTAACCATCCGTTTGATCGACAAGACGTTGGCGAGATACTGCTCGACTTCGCGTATTGCAGTCTCAAACGTCTGTAGCACTGTGTCGGCATAGGTTGCAGCTCGGCTCCCTGGGTCCGAATAGAGGTAGCGGGTGAGGCCTGAACGTTGCCGCGCCGGCGGACGATAGGTCAGGATCAGCGCATGCCGGCTCTCAAAATGCCCTTTCTCCCGCTCGAAATGCGCGCGTCGTTCGTCGTCGATGGCGCGCGTAACGGGATCGGGGAAATGGCATTCTGTAACTGCGGGATAGGCAACGGTCGGTACGCGTACCGCCTCGACCTGGATCATCCAGCCCGAGCCGAGGCGCGAAAGGATCGCATTGATCTGGCGTGAAATCTCGTTGCGCTCTGTATCGGTAGAGCTCTCCGAATCCGGACCGGCGAAGTACCAGCCTGCCATCAAACTCCCGTCCTTGAGCAGGATGACGCCATTGGCGACCAGTCCCGCATAGGGAACAAGATCGGAAAAAGACGGTCCGGAATGGCGAAAAGAACGCAGCTTGGCCATTGTTCAATGGTCCTCAGTGTCGGCGCCAAGGCGTCGAGGTAGGCCGGTAGTACGACCGATAAGAGACGTGCCTGAGGTAGATGCGCCGCATCATCGGGTCGGCTTTGGCCATCATTCGAAGCGCCGCAACCACCAAGATCCACACTGCGATGCCAAGCACAGCGGAATGAATGGTCAACACCACAAAGATCAGGATCACCGCGGCAAGGCCGGCGAGGAGCACCAGTTCGCGGTCTGCGCCCATCAGTAGGTTAGGGCGTGACAGCGCTCGATGGATGCGGTTGCGCTGGAGATTGGAGCCGGCGTCAGCCATTCCTCCCCTCCCCAGTCTCGGTATGGACAGCAGAGGCCTCGCCGTCACCGAGAACCGCGCCGGTAGCGCCGAACAAGGCAACAATCTGAGTTGCGCCAAGGAGAATGCCGGCAACAAGCACTACATACATGAGCCTGCGCGCGAAATCGTTGAGCTCTCCGCCAAAGATCAGCATGCCACCTGCAATGGCAACGGCCGCAAGTGCAATGAAGCCTGCGACAGGCCCGGTGATCGATTGCTGGATCCGTTGCAGCGGGCCCTCCCACGGCAGACCTCCTCCCGAACTGGCAAGCGCCGGATCGGTCAGTATCAATGAAAGCGACAGCGCCAATGCGCCGCATACAAGAATGGACTGACGATCATGCGACATGGCGCTGTTCCTCGACCTGAGCGTAGGTTTCCGTGTGGTACTGAGTGTCGGCGAAACGCTCGACGCGGATGACATCGCGCACCTGTCGACCTCTCGGCGTTCGCTCGATCGACACGACGAGGTCTACTGCTTCCCCGATCACTTCTCGCATCGGTTGCTGGCTGACCTCCGCAGTCAACTGTTCGAGGCGGCGTAGCGCAGACATTGCCGTATTGGAGTGGATCGTGGTCACGCCGCCGGGATGGCCGGTGTTCCAGGCTTTCAGAAGCGTCAGAGCCGCACCGTCACGAACCTCGCCGACAATGATGCGGTCTGGCCTCAGCCGCATCGTGCTCTTGAGCAGACGGCTCATGTCGACCATATCGCTGGTATGTAGCGCCACCGCATTCTCGGCCGCGCATTGTATCTCCGTTGTGTCCTCGAGAATGAGCAAACGGTCCTTTGGCGCTGTTTCGACGATCTCGGCAATGACAGCATTGGCCAGGGTTGTTTTGCCTGAACCCGTTCCGCCGGATATGACGATGTTCAGCCTCGAAGTGATCGCGTTGCGGATCACGGATGCCTGCTTCTCGGTCATGAGATTACATGAGACATAGTCGGCAAGCCGGATCAGCCTGGAAGCGCGCCGGCGGATTGTGAATGTCGGGGCCGGGACAACAGGCGGCAGCAATCCTTCGAAACGATGGCCTCCGATCGGCAATTCGCCGGAAATAATCGGGTGTCGCTCGTCAGCCTCGGAGTGCAGTACGTGTGCGACGCTGCCGATAACGACCTCGGCAGCGGCTGCATCCATCTGGCCGGCTGGTGAAGTACCGTGGCCAATCCGTTCGATGAACAGCCGCCCGTCGGGGTTCAGCATGATCTCGACGACAGATCCATCGTCGAGCGCAACGCAAAGGTCGTGGCCGAGTGCGTCTTGCAGCTTGCGGATGAGGCGAGAATGGGAACGAAGTTGCGGCATGTCGGCTACCTCACGCCACGCGACGCTGTGTTGCCCCAAGGAAAGCCCGCTGCCTCGCTTGCAGTGGGCCACGCGTCGGTTCGAACCACGCGTTTTCGTTCAGCGTCGCAGCGACAGATTGCCGCCTGGGTGCATGGAAGTTGTGTGCCTGCAAATAATCATAGTAGTGGCATGCTCGTCCTTTAGTCGAACCATCTATTGCACTCCGCATCACCCCTCACAGTCCCAACATTTGGATGGGGCGAAGTCATCACAAATCATGTCTTGGAAGGAGTGCGGAATTCTACAGTCGCCCGACCTTTCCGCGCGGCCGGGCCAATCAAAAGCAGCAGCACCAATATTGTTAACGATTGAAATCCTTGCTTGTCATATTATTTAGTTTTCGCCGATCTTACGAGGGCGGGCGGCAGGAAATGAAATTTCGGTCCATAAGCACAACACGGGCGCCGAGCCGCGCAAAACTACGCGCAATAGCCGCTCTCAGTCCTTGTGCTGCGCCAGTTACGATGACGCGCTGCCCATTCATGTCACTCATCTCTTGCAGCGCTCCGTTGGCGCCCCCCCCCAAGAGCCATGCTGGGTGTAGTTGCTGGAACATAAAGGGCGCGGTGCTCAGTCAGTCTGATCCGACGGCGGTTATGCTTTGAGCGAGGCGAAGCTTTCCCGCGCTCGCCGCTGCGACGCCTTGAGATCGACGAGCGGGCGTGGATATGTTTCGCCGAGGACCACCCCAGCGCTTGCGAGCACGTCTTTTGGCGCCTCTGACGGACGGTGTATCCAGGCATCCGGCAATCCGGCTAGCTCCGGCAGCCATTGCCGGACGTAGGTACCAGTAGGATCGAAGCGTTCACCCTGCAGCAGGGGATTGAAGATACGGAAATAGGGTGCAGCGTCCATGCCGCATCCGGCCACCCACTGCCAGTTGCCGGGATTGCTCGCCACGTCCGCGTCGACCAGCGTGACCCAGAACCATTGCTCGCCCCGCCTCCAGTCGATGAGCAGGTTCTTGGTCAGGAACGACGCCACCAGCATGCGCACCCGGTTGTGCATCCAGCCGGTCTCCCAAAGCTGGCGCATGCCGGCGTCGATGATCGGAATGCCGGTGCGCCCTAGCTTCCAGGCCGCGAAGGCGGGCTGGTCGTCGCGCCACTCAAACCCGGCGAGCGTGTCGCGCATGGCGATGTTGGCAATGTCGGGGCGATGGTAGAGTTGGTGGTAGTTGAAATCGCGCCAGATCAGTTCCGACAGGAACTTTTCGACCGCCGTGCCCTTGGCCGGATCGTTTGCGGCAACGGCCTGAGTGGCATGCCAGACCTGCCGGGCGCTGATCTCGCCGAAGCGCAGATGCGGCGACAGGACAGACGTGCCCGGCTGGTCCGGACGGTCGCGATCCTCGACGTAATCAGCGAGTGCCTCGTCAAAAAAGCGCAGCAGCGATAAAAGTGCGCCGGTCTCGCCGACCGACCAGTGATGTTCTAGCTTCTTGGCCCATTTGGACTGAAAGGTCGACGTGGCGACGCCGTCCTCCGAGGGTTCTCGATCTCTGGGGACAGGATTTGGCAGCGGAAACGCGATCGGCCATTGCCGGACTACCCTGGCGAAGGGCGTGTAAACCTGGAACGCGCCGCCGCTGCCGGTCTTGATGTTCCATGGTTCGGCAAGCACGTTGCCGGGAAAGGAAATCGCCTTTATCCCACCATCCTGCAGCGTGGTCTTGATCGCACTGTCGATCGCGCGCGCGCCAGGCGCATAGCGGCGGTTCCAGAGAACATTTGCAACGCTGAGCCGTTTGGCTGCGGCAGGCACGATCTTGCGGGGGTCTCCGGTTTCGATCTGCAGATCGATGCCGACAGCATCCAGGCTCTGGGCCAGTGATGCGAGGCTTTTGCCGAGCCACCACGAAGCCGCGCCGCCGAGGGGCCGCAAGCCGGCGGCCTGCTCAAGCACATAGAGGGCCGTGATGCGACCGCCCTGCGCGACCGCGGCGTCTAGCGCTGGATTGTCGGCCAGCCTGAGGTCGTCGCGAAACCAGACCAGCGAACCAACCATTATGCAATCCCCTGCCCTTCGGGCGCACATGCCGGGCATGCTGTTCGGCCCGTTACACGGACCACCCATTGAACCAATCGCCTGCTTCCAACGTAACAGGAGTGAAGACCCGATCTTGCAAGGGAGCCGACATGCGTGGAAACATAGACGTAGACAAGCGCGGCCGGGCCAGGCCGGCCGGACGGACGGCGTGGGTCACGGGAGCCGGTTCCGGCATCGGCCGTGCCCTGGTGGTTCGCCTCGCCCATGAGGGCTGGCAAGTCGCTGTCAGCTCGAGGACGGCACGAGACCTCGCCACGCTTGCAGCTGATGAGCCTGACCTCATCCATGCCTTTCCGCTCGACGTGACGGACGCTGAGGCCGTGCGCGAGACCGTTGCCAGCATCGAAGATGACCTTGGGCCGCTCGATCTTGCTGTTCTGAATGCCGGCACCTACGCCCGCGACTCCGCAATCCGCTTCGACGCCGCCGCCTTTCGCGCTACCGTCGAGGTCAACCTGATGGGCACTGTCCATTGCCTGGCTGCGCTGATGCCGCGCATGCTGGCGCGTGGGTCGGGACACATCGCTGTCGTGTCTTCGGTTGCCGGCTATGTCGGCCTGCCAGGCGCCGCCGCCTATGGCGCGTCCAAGGCGGCCCTCATCAACATGTGCGAGGCGCTGCACCCCGATCTCGCCGCCCGCAACGTGCGCCTCAGCCTGATCAATCCGGGCTTCGTCGACACGCCGCTGACGCAGAAGAACGACTTTCCGATGCCGTTCCTGATATCGGCCGATGCGGCGGTCGACCACATCATGGCTGGATTGATATCGCGGCATTTCGAGATTGCCTTTCCGTGGAAGATGGCGCTATCGATGAAGCTCCTTGCGGCACTGCCGGCATGGTTGCGCCTTGCTGTGACGCGGCGCATGGTGCGTAACTGACGATCGCGTCCAATCGGTCAATCACGAGCCAGGAGGAACTGGCAGACGTCGATCCTGCCGCTGCGAAATCCAATTGCGCAATAGTGCAGATAGTAGCGCCACATGCGCTTGAAGCGAGTATCAAAGCCGAGCGGCTCGATGCGATTCCAGGCGGCGGCGAACGCCCTGTCCCAGGCAAGCAGCGTCCTGTCGTAGTCGGCCCCGAAGAACTTTTGGTTCAGCACTTCGAGCCCGCGTTGGTTCGCCACGGACGTGAACGCGGTCGGCGACGGCAGCATTCCGCCGGGAAAGATGTAGGTCTGAATGAAGTCGGCGTTGCGGCGATACTGGGCGAAACGTTCTTCGGCAATGGTGATGGACTGCACCATGGCGCGGCCACCTGGCTTCAACAGCGCCCGCAGCGTATCGAAATAGGTTGGCCAGTTTTCCTCACCTACGGCCTCGAACATCTCGATCGAGACGATCTTGTCAAACCGGCCGGTGCAGTCGCGATAATCCTGGAGCCTGATTTCTGCTCTGTCCGAAAGATCGGCGGCGGCGAGGCGGTCCCGCGCGAACTCGGCCTGCTCGCGCGATAGCGTAAGGCACGTTATCCTGCAGCCCGTCTCGGCCGCCGCATATTCGGCAAAGCCGCCCCAGCCGCAGCCGATCTCCAGCACATGATCATCCGGCCCAAGCTCCAGCACTTCGACGATGCGGGCATATTTGGCCCGCTGCCCATCGGCCAAAGGCTGGTCATCGCGCTCGAACATGGCCGACGAATAGGTCATCGTCTCATCGAGCCAGAGCCGGTAGAAGTCGTTGCCGAGATCGTAGTGGAAGGCGATGTTGCGGCGGCTGCCAATGCGTGTGTTGGCGCGAAGCCGATGCCTGAGGAAAGCGAAAAGCCTGGCCGCACCCGGTGCGTCGAGGAGAGTGGCGAACGCAGCTTCATTTGCAGCACCCAACTGCAGCAACGCGCCGAGGTCGGGTGTGTCCCAGTCGCCGTCGAGATAGGCGCGGGCAAAACCCAGGCTGCCGCCGCTTGCCAGCTTCCACACCAGCTTGGCCGAACGCGCATTGAGGCTTGCCGACGGACCTGGCAGGGCGCCTTGCGCAAAGTGCGTGTCTCCATTCGGAAATCGGATGGTGAGTTTGCCGGCGGCGATCCTGTCGGCCCAGCCGCAAAGAAGTCGCGCCCACAGCAGCCGGCGAAGGCTCCTCGCGGAGATCGACTTTCCTTCAATATTGCTCATGAATTTGTATGTCCTGAAATTTTTCCCGCCACGACGGTCGTGGCGACCCTGCTCGCTGCGGCGCTATGGTGGTGTACGGGAATGCCTTTCCACCAGATGCGCAGCGCCTCCCAGTGGATGCCCAGGGTCACCTTGAGCGTCATCAGCGGGTAGCGGAACAGCGCACGCAGAAGCGCGCGGTCCGTCAGCGGTTGGCGCCGGCCGGAAAACGAAGCGACCAGAAGCGCCCCCCCGGCGTCGGATTCATCGATGCGCACGAGCACGTTTTCGCCTGGCGGCTCGATGTGGAAACGGTAGAAGCACGACATCGGCATGAAGGGCGAGACATAGAGTTCCTTGGCGCAGCCCTGCCGCACAGGCCCCGTCGCGCCATCCTCGACCGGGATGACATAGGTATGTCGCTCGGCGAAGGTATTGCAGACCTCGTAGAGGATGGCGCGCAGCGTACCGCCCGAGGCGTAGCAAAAGTAGACCGTCAGCGGATTGAAGACGTAGCCGAGGATGCGGGGATAGCAGAGTACGCGGATGCTCATGCCCTCCTCCAGCCTGCCGGCTTCGCGCAGACGCGCTTCGATCCAGGCGCGCAGGCCACCAGGGCTACCGTCGCCGTGGTCGGCGTCCCAGAAGCTCAGCATGGCCGGGCGGTTGTAGCCGAACAGTCGGGACGCCGCGCTCACTGCCTCCAGCTCGTCGAAATCGAGCAGCAGCGAAAAGACGCGGTAGCGGAGCTTGTGCCGGCGCGGCCGCACGCGCATGTGCATGACCTTGCCGCAGAACAAAGCCGACTGGCTGCTCATTCCGCGGCCTCCAGTCGTGGCTGCAGCCCAATGCGCCCGGATTCGTCGCTCACTTGCCAGG
Organism: Aminobacter sp. MET-1; assembly: GCF_026521175.1. NCBI lineage: Bacteria > Pseudomonadati > Pseudomonadota > Alphaproteobacteria > Hyphomicrobiales > Phyllobacteriaceae > Aminobacter > Aminobacter sp. MET-1. The sequence continues at coordinate 161,097 of NZ_JAMSHL010000012.1, forward strand.
GCCGCCGCACGTCGGCGACGCTCTCGGCCGCGGCCAGCCCGGCCTGCAAGCCGTCCTCATGGAAGCCGAACCCGAAATATGCACCGCAGAACCAGGTGTTGCGCCTGCCCTGCAGGCGCCAGAGCTGCTGCTGGGCGTCGAGCGCGCGCTGGTCGAACAGGGGATGGGTGTAGTCATAGCGCCCGATGACTTTCGACGGCGCGATCTCGCGGGTCGGGTTGAGCGTGACGAAGAGCGGATGACGCCTGTCGAGGTTCTGCAGCCGGTTCATCCAATAGGTCACGCACAGCGGCTGGGCGCCTTCGTCCCTGCTTTCGCCGATATAGTTCCAGCTCGACCAGACACGCCGGCGCCTGGGCATCAGGTTTACATCGGAATGCAGCACGGCCAGATTGTCGGTGTAGCGGAAGGCGCCGAGCAGGCTGCGCTCCTCATGATCGGCATCGACCAACAGGCCGAGCGCCTGGTCGGCATGGGTAGCAATGACGACGTCGGTGAAGGTGTCGGAATTACCCGTCGTGTCGGTGACGACGACGCGGCCGTTTTCCCGCGAGATGCTGCGGACCCCGACGCCCAGCCGTACGCCTTCGATGGAGCTTCCGCTTAGGCGCCGTACGTATTCGCGGCTGCCGCCAAGCACGGTTCGCCACTTCGGGCGGTCGGCAAGGCTAAGCAAGCCATGGCTGGCAAAGAACCTGACGAAGGCAAGCAGCGGATATGCGCGCATCTCGCGCGCCGTGGTAGACCAGATCGCGGCCCCCATCGGCAACAGATGGTCCTCGATGAAGGCCGGGGCATAGTCGTTGCGGTCGAGATATTCGCCGAGGCTGATGCCGTGGAGGTCCGTTCGAAGCAGCAGGGCCGGCGCCTCATGGTAGAAGCGAAATATGTCGCGCATCATCCGCCAGAAGCGCGGCCGCACGACATTGCCCCGCTGGCCGATCAGCCCGTTGAGGCCGGAGCCGGAATATTCGAGCTTGCCACCCTCGAGCGAGGCGGCAAAGGACATGTTGGAGGCTGCCGTCGGCACCCCGATTTCCTTGAACAAAGCAACCAGGTTCGGATAGTTGCGCTCGTTGTAGACGATAAAGCCGGTATCGACGGGGATCGTCCCGTCCTTCGTCGGAACCATGACCGTGTTTGAATGACCGCCGAGGCGCTTTTCGCTTTCATAGAGGGTGACGCTCAGCCTGCGGCTGAGCAGCCATGCCGCCGACAGTCCCGAAATCCCAGACCCGACGACCGCCACGCGGCGAGCATGGTCCGGCAACTTCCTGTTGGAATGACTTCGCACTTTACGCCTTTCCGATCCTGCAATGGCCTTGTGCTTTGATACGCAACCACGGCCGCGCCGGATCGGTGGGCGTCAAATTTTCGTGCATCGGTGATCTGGCGCCTTGCCGGCCACGTATCACCGGCATGGACACGAACGTTCCCATAAGCTCGCCGGCGTGGCACAAGCGCCCTGTGGTGGGGCGGTGGCGCTCAGCGCCAAGGCGTGGCGAATTGGGAATTTTGGGTATGAGCCGCCAGACTGATGCCGACAAGGTTCCAGACATGCGCGAGCTGCTTTGCGCGGTGGGCGCACGGCGCGACATAGAAGCATATGAGACGCTTTTCCGCCACTTCGCACCGCGGGTTAAGGCCTACATGGCGCGGATGGGCGGCGACAGCCAGCTGGCCGAGGAACTGATGCAGGAAACCCTGATCGCGGTCTGGAATAAAGCCGAGCGCTTCGATCCCTCGAAGGGCGCGGTCTCGACCTGGATCTTCACCATTGCGCGCAACCTGCGCATAGACGCGTTCCGGCGCGAGAAGCGCCCGGATTTCGACCCCAACGATCCAGCGTTTGTGCCCGAGGACGTTGCTCCGGCCGATGCCGAACTCGACGCACGCGAGGCCTCCGAGCAACTGCACCAGGCCATCGCAGCGCTGCCGGAGGAACAGGCGGCACTGCTGAGATTGTCGTTCTTCGAAGACCAGTCGCACAGCGCGATCGCGACGCGCCTCAAACTCCCGCTTGGGACGGTAAAGTCGCGCATGCGCCTCGCCTTCGACAAACTGCGGGCCGCCCTCGCCCGCTCGGGAGACGTATCGTGACCATCCGTCACCATATCAGCGACGACCTACTCTTGAGCTATGCCGCAGGCAGCCTCGCCGAAGGCTGGAGTATCGCGGTCGCCACGCACCTTGCCCTCTGCCCCTCTTGCCGGCGGCGCCTGACTGTCGCCGAAGGCATCGGCGGCGACCTGCTAGAGACCCTTCCCGACAATGGCTCGGTCGATGACGCATGGGCCAGCGTGCGCAGCCGGCTGCAACAGCAGCCGCAAGCGGCTTCATCCGCCACCCGCGCAACGCCTGTCGTAAGCCATCGCAGCGGCGGCTTGCCGGAGCCGCTGCGCTCCTATGTCGGCGGCGACATCGAGGCGCTCAAATGGCGGCCACTTGGCCGCGGCGCCTACCAGATCCCGATCAGAACAGGGGATCGCGAGACCAAGGTGCGACTGCTGCGCATCCCCGCCGGCAAGCCGGTGCCGGAGCACAGCCATGGCGGGCGCGAGCTGACCCTGGTGCTCAGCGGCAGCTTCGTCGACGGCAACGACGTCTTCGCGCGCGGTGATCTCGAGGACGCTGACGCCAGCCTGACACACCAGCCCGTCGCCACGCCGGACATCGACTGCATCTGCCTTGCGGTGACGGACGCGCCGCTCAAATTCCGCAGCTGGATCGTCCGTGCAATCCAGCCCTTCCTGGGTATCTGACCGGGCGCCCTCGCCCGAGCCGCCGAGAGCATCGCATCTATGTTCGCCAGCTACGCCATCGCTTATGCCGCCACCGCCGTGGTTTTCTTCGGTATTGACTTCGTGTGGCTGTCGACAATTTCCACCAGCTTCTACCGCAACCGGATCGGCAGCCTGCTCCTCGACCAGCCCGATCTCGGCGTTGCCGGCTTGTTCTATCTCGTCTATGTCGCCGGAATCGTGCATTTCGCGGTGATACCGGCGGTGCATAGCGCGAACTGGACGACAGCGCTGCTCAATGGCGCGCTGCTCGGGCTGGTCGCCTACGGCACCTACGATATGACCAACCTTGCTACGCTGAAGAATTGGTCGGTTTCCGTCAGCATCGTCGACATGATCTGGGGCATTGCGCTCACCGCGTCTGCGGCAACTTGCGGATACCTCTTCACTGCCCTGATGGTGGCAAAGGACGGCTGACCGTCACCGGCGGCGCGGGCATCGGTGCAAGGCAGGAGCATCTACAAACGGCCAAGTCCCGGTTGTGGCAGTCAACTTAATTCATGAACACGACGCCCGCAGTTAGCGCGGTAGCAAATGCGGTCCATGCCGCATAGGGTAGAAACAGCACCGCTGCCAGTCTGTCACTGTTCCATGCCGCTGCTATGAAGGTCAGCACGGCCGCCAATGCTGCTATCACGACGACCAATGCCATACCCGGTTGCTGTGCCCCGAAGAAAACCGGCGACCACAGAAAATTCAGCGACATCTGTACGAACCAGAGTTTCATCGCCGTGCTGTTTCGATCGCGAACCCAGCACCGCCAGCCGGCAATCGCTATGGAGATGTAGAGCACCGTCCACACAGGGGCAAAGATCCAGTTTGGCGGCGTAAATGACGGTTTGTTCAAGCTCGCATACCATTCCCCCGGCAGCGTTGCGTAGCCGATGAGCATGCCGATCAGGACAACCGCCAGCACGAATAAGATAAGGGAGAAAGCTCTCGACATCAGGCTTCCTTTCCATCGGCGCTCGACGGTGACAAGGGGACAACGGCCGCACGCGAGCTTGGTTCTTCACCAAATGCCTTGCCGTATGACGCGTTGGCGTCGATGTGTGTTCGCAATGCCTGTTGGGCTTCTTCGTCGAGCGGAAAGTTCCACATCACGGCTATGGCGGCGGCCTTGGGCAGAATGGGTAACCAGGCATATAGCGCGGACAGCGTGCTCAGGGCCGTTTCCGGCATGGTCTGGCCGGCGGCAGTGTCGAAACCTGACCAGGCAAGAATGGGGAACACCAGGCCGACGCTGAGTGCGAGCGACAGCTTGGTCGCTAGGCCCCATGCGGCGAAATAGAGTCCCGAACGCTGTTCGCCTGATTTTGCCGTGTCGTAGTCGATGACATCGGCCTGGATGGCTGGCGGCAAAGCGAGATCAAAGCCCAGAAGCAGGCCCGTTGTCGCGCAGATGACGGCGAACGCCACGGTGTCGCCAGCACCCAGGAAACCGGCAAGAGCGAACACCGCGCAGGCGATGGTCATCGCCCCGCACCAGGTGCGGTGCTTGCCCGCTTTCGACGCGAGCCAGACGGCTAGTGGCACGCCTAGGATCCCGCACAGGAAATAGAGGAAAAGCAGCGGACCGCGAAGCTCGGCAGCACCGAGCCGTTCGGAGACGAAATAGAGAAACAGCGTCGCCGGGATCGCGTTGCCAAAGCCGTTGAGCAGGAACGCGACGATAAGTCGGACGAACGGCCTGTTTCGGACAACGAAGCGCAGACTGTCCGCCAAGTTCAGTCGCGTCGTCGAACGATTGGCCGGCTCCGGCACGGTCCTGACGGCAAGCACACTGGCAGCCGGCAGCAAGACAAGTGTAAGCAGGGCGACGGCCGCGAGGCCGTGGATGCCGTTATTCCTGTCGAGCCCGACCGCAAAGGGCAGCACGACCGCAATCAGCGTTCCGATGAGCGTCGCCCCTTCGCGAAAGGCCGAAACCACCGAGCGCCCGCGATAGTCCGTTGCCAGTTCCGCGCCCCAGGCAGTGTAGGGCAACAGCGTTCCGGTATAGCCGACCGAAAGCAGCGTGCCCCACAGCGCCAGATAGGCAACGCTCGCGCCTGAAGGTGGCCAGAAGACCATGAACGCGGCGAGGGCCGTCAAAGGCACCGACAGTAGAAAAAGAGTTCGCCTGCGCCCGGATTTCGTGAATACGCGATCACAGAGCCAGCCAATCAGCGGGTCGCTTGCCGCATCGATCAGCCGGATCAGCAACAGAACCGTTCCCACGTCAGCGATAGGCAGGCCGAGATTCTGAGCATAGAAGGTCGGCACCACGACATAAATTGGCAAAGCCACCGTTGCCAAGGGTATCGCCGGCAACGCATAGCACAGTAGTTTCACTGCATGTTCCGGGAGGGGCTTGTCTCGATTACCCATCTAGTCGCCGACACGGGCAGTGCCCTTGGCGCCATCATCTCGGATCCAGGAAATCCTGCGGTCGCCGAGCGACGTGATCTTGAAGCAGAATTGGCGCCCCTTGTACCAGCTTGGCCATTTCTGGCAGAGAGAGTTGTCCTCGATCCACCAGCGGCCCTCCTCCTTTGGCGTAAACATTCTTGCCGCCGAAATGCCCGTGACATCGCCGACAACAACGCCATCCGTGCGATAGCGCAAAGGCAGAGCAATGCCGAATGGCGTGTTCAATCTCACTGTCTCTCCCGCAATCAGTTTTTTGATCTTTGGGCCATCCAATTGGTCGGCCGCGGCCGCCCCGTTGGTCAGGCACAGCGCGGACAAAAGGAGCATGACGAGGCTTTTTTGCGCAGGATTTGACATGATCAGCTCCTTCTTGATGCAGCTTCATTCATGCCGGTTTGGCCGCCTTGGCGGACCGGCCTCTCAGCGGGTTTGGAATTCCACACGCGTAAGCGCCACAGGCAGTCCGAACTTGGTCACGATCGCCTTGTTGAGCACCGTGCCGTCGCCCCGCAGCTTCATGGTGTCATAAAAACGTACACGGTTACCCTTGCCTTTCGGGTCTAGGTCGACAAGGTAACTGAAGCGGGCGGTGCCGCCGCTGATCGTCACCAGCGTCTCGCCGATCACGTCCTCGCGTGTGCCACGATATTTGTTTCTGGAGATCTTTTCGAAGCGCCAGGTCTTCCGCTCGCGTTCGCCATTGTCGTAAATGAAGTCCTCCACAAGCGTCAACGTCTTGCCGTTCCACTTGCCCAGCAGATCGACCGTGAACTTGCGCTTGACGCCATTGACCGCACTGAAGCTGCCGATCGCGGATGTTCTTCCGGCAAAATATGCTTCAAGCGAAAAGTCGCCCGCGGCAGCAGGTGCCAGGCCAAGCAACAATGTCATTGCCAAGCCTGCAAGGCCGAAATTTACCGCTTCGCATCGCATGCCTCCAACCTCTCGAAAACGTGCACTCGCAGGTTGATACGGCACCGCGACCCGGCTGGATCACCTACGGCGCGGCAAATCGGGTTTAGCAATCCAGCTCAGATTCGCTCGACGAGTGAAGAACCGCGCTCGGCAAAACCCTTCCGCATCAGAGAGACCGCAACGTCTCCAGTCGGAGATTCGCATCTGATAGGCCCGCACGTTCGGATGAGGCATCCACCACATGCTATAGATCGGAGCATGTTTACCTCTGGTCGTTGTATGGGCCTTTGATCTGACCGACCATGCGGGCAAGGGTCGAGAAACATGCCACGCCTGTCCGACAGGCGAGGCTGGTGGCCGAAGTTCGTTCCAGCTCGCATCAAAGCTATTCAGTCGGTTCTCTCAGGCGTTTTGCGCTGAGGTACATCAATGCAGCAGCAGCTTTGCTGCGATCCCACCCGGCAGCTTGGGCATCATCCAGCAGTCTTTCCAGGCGATCTACCAGTGCGCTTTGGCATTCGGCATCATAGGTGAACGAATTCAGGTTACTTTCCGGCGATTTGATCGCCAAGTCTTTTGAAATAGGTGGCATATCCATGAATTGCTGTGGGTGGCGGCTTTATGTCGCCACCCGTTGTTTGACTTAGATCAGACGTGGTTCATCTGCCCCGATCCGGTCGGCGGCGGGGCGGTGCCGTCTTGAACAAGTATGTCCTTTTTGCGCGCAAAAGCGACAAGGACACCCCGCGCAGTCTCGGCATCTATGTCGCCTGCCAAAGCAGCGCGACAGGCCCTGATGGCAGCCCTTTGCTCCGGACTGTTGCCGCACCAATCCATTGCGAACTGGTAGGCGTCGGCAACCGTGTTCAGCTGACGGGGGAATCCAAGGCCGACCCATACGCGGATGGGTTTGCTAAACGGTTGTGCAAACATCCTGTCGCCCTTCCGATCAAACACCGACACCGCTTGCGCCAGTTTTGCCGCCCACCATCCAAGGTAGTGGAATGCTGACGTCTTCCAGTATGTTGACGGATTTGGCAAAGCCCGTGAAAGCCTGCTTGGCAGCAGAGAGCGAATAGCCGCTATCAAAGGCGCGCTGACACGCCCTTAACGCCGTACCGTATATCGGGCCTCGGCGGTTCCTGGGCCACTCATAGAGAAACTCGAGTGCATCCTCCAGGCAGGCAATTTCCTCAATGAGATTGCTTCCGGATTTTACAAAAACCGGGCTGTCGAACATCCGATCGCTCATCAGATCCTCCAGGTCTAACGAAAGTGTGTTTCTAGGATAGGCTTGGCGCCGACAGCGGCACCGGCCTGCCCTCGATATGTGTTCGAGAATTTCAGTTTCAAGACCGATTTTGCAAGCGCGTCGTGATCACAGATGAGGCGTGCTGCTCATATCCTTCCATAAGAATTTAGAGAATGGCCAGCCGCCTGAAGCCGCCCTTCGGGTCCGATGACGATGTGGAAGATCGGCTCGCCGAAGAACGACACGCTCGACATTCTTGATCCTGTCGAGGACTAGCCCAATTCCTAGAATTTGTAGGCGACACCGAGGCGGAAGTCGTGCGTCTTCAGATCGACGCGTGTATCGTGGCTCGGGAAGCCTGTAATACCGTACGTTGCGTGTCCGAGATCGACAAAGCGATAGTCTAGCCGGGCAACTATCTTGTCAGTTACTGCATGGTCGACGCCGGCACCGATCGTCCAACCGGTTTGCGTCTTGGATCCTGGTAATGCTGGTGTCGACATGTAGTCTGGTGTCGCCTCGTAGCGGCCAAATGCAACGCCGGCTGTTACATAGGGCAAAAAGCGATCGAGGGCGTATCCGGCTCGCGCACGAATTGCGCCTGTCCATTTGAGGTCCGCGTCGGCCGTATTGCCTGCAATAACTCCACCGCTTGCGTCGTCGAAAAGCTCTACCGTGCCACTTCGAATGCGCGCGTAGGTGAGGTCGGCCTCAGCTCCTAGAACGACACTGCTTGAAAACTGATGGTTGTATCCGGCATAGACGCCGAGCAGTCTGCCGTCTGGATCAAGCGGAAAGTGCGACTGCGGAGTACCAAGGTTGCGCAATACTGCATCTGACGTTCCCCAGGCATAGCCGGCTTGCAGACCAACATACCCGCCAGTCCAGACAAAGGCTGCCGGAGCGGTTGCCGTCGCGTCCGCTGCAAGTGCTTGGCCAGCAGAAATACCGAGCAGGACGCTCGCTAGCAGAATCGCCTTCATCGCAGAAATCCCCCAAGAAAAAGTCTGGCGAACCTAGCGGTGTCTTCAATAATTTCAATCGCCTAATGCGTGCCAACTGCTTGCGGCAATTGTACCAAATGCTCGTTTGCCTCAAGCGACATACTTCTCGCCATCGGCCGTGTGCTCGTAGCAGAACCAATGCGGCGCCTGCTTGTCAGTGGCGAAGCCCCAGCCGCCATCCTTCTTGCAGTTCGCAAGAGTTGCTCGTAGAGGCCTGATGGCGCGCGGTTTGAGGCTGAGGGTTGTTCGTCGGCATGCCCATACGTTGGCGTGATGTGACTCCGCAGGCGGATGTTCCTATTTTGTTCCAGTGCGGCATCGAGCCGAACCCTTTTCCGCTATTCAGGCTGAACGTTGCCCGCGACCTCATCACGGTCGGCTGCGCCTATTGCAAGCGCGAGCACACCTATTATCCGACCGGTCTCATGCAGCAACCGTTGCGCCCGCCAGCCAAGGGTATGTGCTTGCCTGCGATCTGGAACGACGAAGTACCTGGTCTATTCAAGTAACTCGCTCGGGCACGCCATCTGTGGCCAGATGCGGAAGCAGGTTCTTGAGCAGGTTCGGTTTTTTGATTGGCACGAACCTGCTCCCGGCAACCCCTCCCCTCCCCTCTTCGAGGCCAAGCAGATAGATCGCATCGTCATTGTCGAATGGATTGACTTCCCGTCCGTCGGGACGCGCAAAGTCAGTCCACTGACGGTGCCCGACATAGATGTCGTGGCGAATGCGGAAATGTTGTTCCAGTTCGCTTGCGCAGTCATTGCGGTTACAGCGATCAATGACGTGAACGGCGAATGGCAGTCGAGGTCTCGGCATTGAATTGGTCCTGAGGCTCAGAGTTCGATCTATCCCCGTTGCATTGCTTCAGCGACGGTGTGCACGACATTCGTGGTGTCGAGCTTGTGCCGGGAAATTGCGAAGGTGAGTGTTCACCGTGCGCTTTCCAATGGAAAGGATCTGGGAGATTTCCCATGCTGTCTTGCCGCGAGACGCCCATTTGAAAACTTCGCGTTCGCGGGCGCGCCGTAAAGCACATATCAGGCGCTTTGCGCGGTTCGTGAATCCCAAAGCCTAGCTCTCCCCATAGACAACGAGGGAGTGATCGAACTCCAGAAAACCATTGCCTGGAAGGAAGGTGTTTTGCAGAGCTCGCTTCGGTCTTGCCAGTAACGGCCATTGCCTGGGCTCGCAAGCGCGAAATCATCAAGCACACCGATCGAGTGGTGGCAGTGTTGACCGCTGGTGGCCTCAAGGATCTGGATATAAGCGCGCATGTCAGACTTCCCTCCCCTTTTGCGTCGACTGGGGTTGCTTGGCGGAACTTTGGTTCGGACCGCCTTTCCTGACACCATCAGACACGTGAGCCCGGCGATCGCCGGCACCAGTTCAGCATGGTCCAGGTGCTTTCACCGTGTTCTTGCAGTTGGTCCAGAAGATGACGACTGCGGAGCTGGGGAACTGGCCAGCTGGAGAGGCCGCTGAGCCACGCATCATCGTAGACCGTCTGCTGGTAGCGAGCTCCCTCGTCCGGCAGTATGACGGCCATTGATGCTGAAGGGTTCTGATTGGCGTACCATTGGTCAACCAATGCGGCAGCACCGCTTGTCGGTCCCACATGGGGCCCGTGACTACGGTAGAGCTTGCGGGTCGCCATGAAAGTCCCTACCCGGTGGACTTCATCGATCTCGCTGTGGTGAAGATTGGCGGGCACGCTCTGCGAGCTGGGCATAGGCGGCCGGATTGTCGGGATTGTCGTATTGCCTTGGCCAATAGCTTCCTGGTCTTGCAGTCATGTGCTGTTCAAGTACGGGGAGGCGGCCGCGCTGATCGCCTGAGGCCGTTGGATCTTCGCTGACGATCAGGCGCCCAACTGACCGATCCGCTCCACAAAAGATGCATCGACCAGACTGGATGCCGTGGGTGGCCGCCGCACCAAGTCTTCAGCTTAGGCATCACGTGCCGCATTCAACAGTGATCCCGCATTTTGGGCTGCTGCGCGTCGAACGGGAGGCCAAAAAATGATCCGCTATGGGATAGTTGAGCTGCAGGCACCATGGCGCTTGCTCAACTCCAGCGCCGCTTCAAAGCCTGCCTGAGGCACGTACCTCTGGCTAGTAGTCGCGCTGGCGGTTGCGACTTGGGAGCTTGAGTGTGTGTAAGGTTGATGCAGGGGCCTGCCCCAGGCTCAGCAGGTAGAGTCACTGGCAAATTCGGTGGCTACAGCCAGGCTTCCAATTGTCCTCGAGCGCAGCTGCTCATACGGACGCTACCGCCCGTATCGAAGCTGCGACATCGGCAGTGGACGAACTGTACCCGAAGCCAACCGGGATCGTGCTTTCGATTACGAGGTCTCCGCCGAGTTGCCTTCGGCCAAACTTCTACAATGCGAGTTTTGCGGCACGGCGAGCCTTTGTCTTGCTCGGTGGCTAGACGCGGACTGTTCCGCTGCCCGACAGGAAAAGGCGGGCACCGGCCCTGAGAGTGGCAGAGGCAAGGTTTATCAGTGCGCGAACAAGACGCTTGCCGCGGGCTACAAATACGCCCTTGGAGCAATTCTCCATGATGGCCGATTGCGTGGCCTGTGCCGGCTTTGGGGTGTTGGGTGTCGCCTGTTGCGCAGAGCGGACCTGACATTCTCGCACCAGTCCGGTTGGAAGGGCGCACAAGATAGGAGCTTCCGCGCGGAAAGCTCATCGTCAAAATTGAGGATGGCGTTTGTCTGGCTTGGCCGTGATGGTGACGTGCAAATAACCGGTTAGCCGAGTTGCCCGCGGGCAACTTTCTCCGGCAGGGAAGTGGTATACTTTCCAGGGAGAACCGGTGTCTCCATCTCACCTCCCGATTGCCCGGGGCAATCGGGAGGTGAGATGAATGAGACTGGATCATCAACGATCATGCGCACCCACGCTGACGCAGCGTGGAGCCGTGGCTGTTGCCTAACAGCGATAAAGTTGCCCGCGGGCAACTTTTGAGAAGGCGGGAGGTTTGTCCGTTGTGGACAGGTCGTTGTGGTGCCGGCTGTGCGCCGTATGGACCAATCCGCAGCCTGTGCTTGAGCGACAGCAAGAAGTTGCCTGCGGTAACTTTTTGCTGTCGGCCATTTTGGAAGGTGCTTTTGAATGTGCCGTAGATTGGTTTGGCGGGGCCGCTTCGTGCGCGAGGAAAATCCTGTCGCGAAGATAAGTTGCCCGCGGGCAACTCGCTAGTTGAGCTCTTATGGTTAAGCGTTTGTCAAATCTTCACGAATCGGGCCATATTGCAGCTGCGCAGTTTAGCTTCTTCTTTCGCGAAATGCGTAGTTTAAGGTTCAGGGATGTTGCAGAGCAGGATACACCAAGAGCAAGAGCACCTTCCGTCGATGTTGTCTGCGGATTCGCAGGAGCTGTCACGGCAGCTGCAGCTCCATCAGCAGAAGATTTTTCCGCCTACCTCCCAAAAGTCGATCAGGCAGTTCACCCCTGCCGAGGCAGCATATTATATCGGGATAGGGGAGGGGTATCTTCGGCAGGTTGCATCCGAGGGCTATGGACCAGAACCCCTGGCCAATGGCCGGCGCATGTACTCCCCCGAAGACATGGATAGAATCCGCAGGAGCCTCGACGAAAAGAACGGTGCCCAAAAATACGTTCCTGTGCGACGGCCTGACGAAAAGCTTCAGGTCGTAGCCGTGATGAATTTTAAAGGCGGCTCAGCGAAGACTACGACCTCCGCCCATCTTGCCCAATATCTGGCCATACGTGGATATCGAGTGCTTGCGATCGATCTTGATCCGCAGGCGTCGCTCTCTGCGTTGTTTGGCCATCAGCCCGAACTGGATGTCGGGGAGGGCGAGACCCTGTACGGTGCGATCCGATATGACGAGCCGCGATCGATCGCCGATATCGTCAGGGCGACCTATACACCAAACCTCCATATCATCCCGGGCAACCTTGAACTGATGGAGTTCGAGCACGAGACGCCAACAGCGATCGCGTCCGGGACCGCGGAAACGATGTTTTTTGCTCGTATCGGTGAGGCTCTTGCTCCCATCGAGGGCCTTTACGACGTGGTTGTCATCGATTGCCCGCCGCAGCTGGGCTTTTTGACAATGTCGGCCCTGTGCGCTGCGACTTCTGTTTTGATCACAGTGCACCCCCAGATGCTCGACGTCATGTCGATGAGCCAGTTCCTGGCCATGACCAGCGAACTGATGGCCGTTGTCGAGAACGCAGGCGGCCGCACGAGCTATGACTGGATGCGCTATCTCGTTACCCGCTTCGAGCCAAATGACAGCCCACAAAGCCAGATGACCGGCTTTATGCGGGCAATCTTTGGGAATCGTATGCTTCAGTATCCGATGCTGAAGTCGACGGCTATCTCCGATGCCGGAGTGACCAAGCAGACCCTCTACGAAGTTGACAGGGCTCAGTTCACCCGTGGCACCTATGATCGTGCGATGGAATCGCTCAATCAGGTCAATTCGGAGATCGAGGGGCTCCTGAAGAGCACATGGGGCCGGAAATAATGGCTCGGAAAAACCTTATCGAAGTCTCCGAAAGCACTGCAGCCCTCAGGCCAGCTGAGCCGCTCGCGGCTTCAAGGCCGATCGCTGGGTTGGTTGCTCCTGCTCCACGAGGCAATGCTCCAGTTGGAGGCATTGCCAAGACGCTTGGCAATATCACGCAAAAAGTGGAGCGCGCTCACGACCTCGAACGCCAGATGGCCGAGGGGCAGACGGTCGTCGAGCTCGATACGGCACTTCTTGATGCCTCCATTGTGCGCGACCGCCTCATCATGGACCCGGTTGAACTTGGCCAGTTGGTCGAGCAGATCAGGGACCATGGGCAACAGGTGCCTATCCTTGTTCGTCCGCACCCCGAAACCAAGGGGCGTTTCCAGGTAGCGTACGGGCATCGCCGGTTGGCCGCTGTCTCCCAGCTCGGGCTCAAGGTCCGTGCGGTCGTGCGAAACCTGACAGATGACGAACTGGTCGTGAGCCAGGGCCAGGAAAACAATGCGCGAACCAATCTGTCCTTCATCGAGCGTGCGCTCTTTGCAGCTCGCCTCGAAGACCGCTCTTTTTCCCGTGATGTCATCATGTCGGCCCTCGGCATCGAGAAAACCGCGGTTTCGAAGCTGATCAGCGTCGTGCGCGAAATCCCGCTCGAACTGATCGAAGCGATCGGGCCGGCTCCCGAAGTGGGCCGACGCCGCTGGATGGAGCTCGCAGAGCTGATGAAGCTTCCGGCCGTGCCGGCGCTTCTTGTGCAGCTGACGCAAGACAACATCAGGGAGGCGTCGAGCGATGCCAGGTTCCAGATGGTGTTTGCCGAGCTCGCAAAGAAACCAGCCAAGGAGGCAACGCGCTTCCAGGCTGAGCGCTGGGTCGCGACAGACAAGATGGTGAGCGTGACGGCAAAGGCTGCCGGAAAGACCTATACGCTTGCCCTCAAGGACAAGGACGCCGCCGGCTTCGGTGGCTGGATTTCGGAGAATCTCGAGCGCCTTTATGAGGCGTACAGAGAGTCTGGGAAGCAGGAAACGGGAGACTGATCGCAAAAGAAAAAGGCCCCCAAACGTTGCCGTCGTGGAAGCCCTTCTCATAGCTTGAACACCTAGAGAATCGCATTTCCACGAATCACTGTCAAGAGTCCCGGCATCGACTTCGGTGGGCTGACTTCTTTTGCCTGATGGAAAGGCGAAGGAATAATGGAGACGCACATCTTGACGACGCCCTTTGGGCGGCGGTCGTTGACGCGTGCCATGATGGCAGGGCAAAGGGCCGCGGAAAGCTGCGCGGCTGGGGCCAGTGCCAACAAGTGGCAGGTGTTCAGGGCCGTTTGCGAAGCCAAGGCCATGCTGGG
>NZ_JAMSHL010000128.1:0-261 GCF_026521175.1 Aminobacter sp. MET-1
CGCCTCAGCCGCGCGGCAGCCAGAGCAGCGCCTCGACGCCGTCGTCGCGGTTGCCGACCTGCAACCGGCCGCCATGCAGTTGCGCCACCTCGGCGACGAAGTTCAGTCCCAGCCCGGTGCTCTTGCGCCCGCTGGCCGGGCGCGGCAGCGAGTAGAAGCGTTCGGTGAGGCGCGCCAGGGCGTAGTCGGGAATCGCCGGCCCCTGGTTGAACAGGCGCAAGGCGATACCCTCGCCGTCGGCCTCGGCGAGCAGGCGAAGGA
>NZ_JAMSHL010000129.1:0-260 GCF_026521175.1 Aminobacter sp. MET-1
GCATCCTTGGCGACTATGCGTACTTACTTCATCGCTAACAGACGGGTCCAATGCAGGGCTCTTAATACCAAGTGTATCGCATGGTGCATACGCATCAGGTCACTTGGCTTATGGAAGTTCTAGACTCAAATAACTATCGAGGCCCTTGCTTCTACAACGACAACTCTGCTTATGCACGTTCCAACAAGCACAACCTAGTTTGACCCATTGGTTTATTCGTATTCGAACCAAGCATGACCATGGAGCTCAATATCCTGCGT
>NZ_JAMSHL010000130.1:0-260 GCF_026521175.1 Aminobacter sp. MET-1
GTCTGGCCAACTGATCGCCCGCTTCCAGCTGACTTTTGAGCCGGGCCACCACTTGCAGGATCAGGCGATCCCCCGCTTGATGGCCGAGGGCGTCATTGGCGTGGCGAAAGTTGTCCAGGTCCAGATGCCCGAGGGCGATGCCGCGGCCTTCGCTTTCGGCCAGGCGCACGGCCAGCAAGGTCTGAAAGCCCTGGCGGTTGGCGATGCCGGTCAGCGGGTCTTCTTCGGCCAGGCGCTGCAAGGTGTGTTCGAGCACACCG
>NZ_JAMSHL010000131.1:0-259 GCF_026521175.1 Aminobacter sp. MET-1
CTTCCACATAGCCCATTCTGGAGTGATCAGCGCCGGTGTAGGCGCCGCTGGTCACACCGAACAGTTCGCTCTCGAACAGAGATTCCGGAATTGCTGCGCAGTTCATTGCCACGAATGGGCCTTTGCGTCCGGACAGCTTGTGCAGGTATTGCGCAAGTGTGTCCTTGCCAGAACCGGTTTCGCCGGTAAGCAGGACATCGATATTCAGTTCGGAGATGCTGCTTGCCACGACTTCGAGATTGGGTAAACCACCGTCATT
>NZ_JAMSHL010000132.1:0-259 GCF_026521175.1 Aminobacter sp. MET-1
GTGCTGGTTTCCGACCGTCGCGAGTACGAGCTGGCCGAGGAAGGCTTTATCGCCCTGACCATGCGCAAGGGCAGCGACAACGCCGCGTTCTTCTCCGCCAACTCGGCGCAGAAGCCGAAGTTCTTCGGCATCAGCGAAGAAGGCAAGACCGCCGAGCTGAACTACAAGCTGGGCACCCAGCTGCCGTACATGTTCATCGTCAACCGTCTGGCCCACTACCTGAAAGTGCTGCAGCGCGAGCAGATCGGTGCCTGGAAGG
>NZ_JAMSHL010000133.1:0-259 GCF_026521175.1 Aminobacter sp. MET-1
ATGCTGTTCAGCGACACCCCGCATGCAGCCGATGCCGTGCTGCAGTGCCGCCTGGTCTGTACTGCCGGAAAAGAGGAGATACAGGAGGTTCGCCTGGGCGCCGACTGCCTGTGGAGCCGCCCCGGCGCCGACGGCCAGCACTGCTGGGCGGGCTTTCATATCATCGACCTGGCCGAGGACCAGGCCAAGGCGCTGGAAAGCCTGCTGGCCAAACTCTGATCACAGTAAAGCCGCGGCATCGGTGCGCACGGCGCACCCT
>NZ_JAMSHL010000134.1:0-258 GCF_026521175.1 Aminobacter sp. MET-1
CTGCATATCCCTGCTCAACCTATTGAAGCCCTGCGCCCGAGCACCTTCATCGCTGAAGGTTTGCTCAACCCACGTGGCGTCTGCCTGCAAGCCGATGGCAGCCTGTTGCTGGCCGAAGCCGGCTCAGGTTCAGCGGACCAGCCGTTTAGCGGCCGCATCAGCCGGCTGCACCCTGACCCGCAGCAGCCTGGCGCCTACCTGCCCGGCGAAGTCGTCGCCCAGGGTTTTCGCAGCATGAACATGCAGGCGCGCATGCTG
>NZ_JAMSHL010000135.1:0-258 GCF_026521175.1 Aminobacter sp. MET-1
CGACGACACACTGCAGTTGTTCTTCCTCTGCGCGCACCCGGTGCTGACACCCGCAGCAGCGGTAGCGCTGACGTTGCGTGCCGTCGGGGGTCTGACGACGCGGCAGATTGCGCAGGCGTATCTGCTGCCGGAGAAAACCATGGCCCAGCGCATCAGCCGAGCCAAACGGGCGGTGCGTGACGTCCGTTTCGACGCTCCGGGTGACCTCTCGACGGTTCGGCGGGTGCTGTACCTGGTGTTCAACGAGGGGTATACCGG
>NZ_JAMSHL010000136.1:0-257 GCF_026521175.1 Aminobacter sp. MET-1
GGACGGAGGAAGCCGACTGGTACTTTGCCAGGCGGTAAGGAGAGTGCTTATGGTACAGCAATCGATGCCAAAAACGGGGTTTTTCGGACATGGCGGAGCGGCCCCGGGCGCGCCATCTGGCAGATAAGCCTTGCCAAAAGCGGGGCTGGATAGTACTGTATATGCATACAGTATTCATCTTGATTTCAGTTAGATAACAACTTATGCAACATTCCGAATTGATGGCCTCGCCGGAAGCCTTGCACCCGTCTTTATGG
>NZ_JAMSHL010000137.1:0-257 GCF_026521175.1 Aminobacter sp. MET-1
GACAGGGATGATGGTGTAGACGGCGGCGTCGAGGTCGGCGACCTCCTCCACCACCAGCGGGTTGTTGCCGCCCATCTCCAGCGCCAGGATTTTCTGCGGCTGGCCGCCAAACTGGCTGTGCAGCAGGTTGCCGGTGCGACTGGACCCGGTGAAGAACAGACCGTCGAGCCCTCGGTGGGCGGCCAGCGCGACGCGGGTTTCGCGACCGCCCTGGACCAGGTTGAGCACGCCGGCCGACAGGCCGGCCTGGATCCAGG
>NZ_JAMSHL010000013.1:0-167628 GCF_026521175.1 Aminobacter sp. MET-1
CCCCCCCCCCCCCCCCCCCCCCCCCCCCCCCCCCCCCCCCCCCCCCCCCCCCCCCCCCCCCCCCCCCCCCCCCCGCCGGCATGGCGTTGTCTTCGGTCATTGGCCCTGGTCCAGGCGCCCTTCGGCTGCCTTGTTGCGGTATTGCAGCGTGATGAGCACGCCCTTGATCAGCCGGAGCGCACCAAGGCTCAGGACCACCGTCAGCGGGATCCACAGCACCAGATGCAGCCACAGCGGCGGCGACAGCGTCACCTCCATCCACAGCGCCAGCCCGACGACGATGAAGCCGATGATAAGGATGACAAAGACGGCTGGCCCGTCGCCGGCATCGGCGAAAGAGTAGTCGAGGCGACAGACGCCGCATTGCTTGCCGACCGTCAGGAAGCCCGAGAACAGCTTGCCCTCGCCGCAACGGGGGCAACGTCCCTTCAAGCCGGCCGCAACAGGCTCGACGGGCGGCCAGATCGCCTTGTCGCCGCTCATGGATTTATCTCGATAGGAGTGCCGTTTTCGACCATCTGCCAGATCTCCGCCATGTCCTCGTCGCTAACGGCGATGCAGCCGTTCGTCCAGTCGAACATCTGCAGCAGCCACGACCACCAGCCATATCCGTTCGGTTGGCCGTGGATCATAATCATTCCGCCGGGATCGACACCTGCCCTCTTTGCCGCAGCCTCGTCGTTGGCGTCGGGATAGGAGACGTGGATCGACCGATAGTAGCCGCTGCCCGCATTGCGCCAGTCGAGCACATAACGGCCTTCGGGCGTGCGCTCGTCGCCCTCCTGGAGCTTATGGCCTTCCGGGTTGGCGCCGAGGGCCATTGCGTAGCTTCGCACGACCTTGCCGCCCGCCATCAGTTCAAGCCTGCGCTCCGATTTGTCGACCTTCACCAGGTCGACAGGCTCGGCGCGGACACCGCCGACGGAACAGAAGATGGCGATGGCGGGAAGAACGAAGCGTCTGGTCAGCATGGCGGAGGCTTGCCGCAAGAAAGTGCCAAAAAAGAGAAGGCGGCCGCGTTGCCGCGACCGCCTTGCTCGAAAAAGTGCCGGTGTCAGTGGCCGGCTGCGATGGTGCCGCCGGACGAACCCCAGATGTAGATCGCCGCAAACAGGAACAGCCAGACCACGTCGACGAAATGCCAGTACCAAGCGGCCGCCTCGAAGCCGAAATGCTGCTTCGGGGTGAAGCCGCCGGCCATGGCGCGGAACAGGCAGACCAGCAGGAAGATGGTGCCGACGATGACGTGGAAGCCGTGGAACCCGGTCGCCATGAAGAACGTCGCACCGTAGATCGAGTCCTTGAACGCGAACGGAGCGTGGATGTACTCGTAGGCCTGCACGAACGAGAACAGGATACCGAGGCCAACGGTCAGCGCGAGGCCGTTGATCAGGCCCTTGCGGTCGTTGTGCAGGAGGGCGTGGTGCGCCCAGGTCACGGCCGTGCCCGACAACAGCAGGATGATGGTGTTGTAGAGCGGCAGGTGGAAGGGATCGAGAACCTCGATGCTCTTCGGAGGCCACACACCACCGGTAAACTCGCTACGCAGCACCTGGTGCGGCTCGGCCGGGAACAGGGCGACATCGAAGAAGGCCCAGAACCAGGCAACGAAGAACATCACCTCGGAGGCGATGAACATGATCATGCCGTAGCGCAGGTGCAGCGAGACGACGCGGGTGTGATGGCCCTCGTTGCCTTCCTTGATCGTGTCGTGCCACCAGCCAAACATCGTGTAGAGCACGATTGCGGTGCCGATCGCGAAGATCCAGTAGTTGGCGTTGGCGATGTTGTAGCCGAACACCGGGAAGACCGAACCCTTCATGTGCTGCATCCAGGCGACGCCGCCGAATGCCATGAGGAGCGCGCCCACCGAGGCAAGGAACGGCCACGGGCTGGGATCGATGATGTGATAGTCGTGTTGTGGTTTGGCGTGCGCGTCTGCCATATCAGCCCCCGGCTTTTCCGTCGGAATTAACGATTGTCGCATCGGCGCCGAACTTGGGCGCGGCTGCTACAGGCTTTGCCCCATCAATGGGGAAAAAGGTATAGGACAAGGTGATCGTCTTGATGTCCTTGAGTTCGGGCACGTTGATGATCTCCGGGTCGACAAAGAAGACCACCGGCATGTCGATCGAGGCGCCCGCCTCGAGGGTATTGTCGGTAAAGCAGAAGCACTCGACCTTGTTGAAATAGGCGCCGGCCAGATCGGGGGTGACGTTGAACGTCGCCCGGCCCGAAGTCGGCTTGTCGAACACATTCTTCGCAGTGTAGTGCGCCTGCGTGGTTTCGCCGATCTTGATCTTGACCTCGCGCGCCACCGGCTTGAAATCCCACGGCAGCCCGCCCGAGGTGTTGGCGTCGAAGCGGATGGTGATCTCGCGGTCGAGAATCTTGTCGGAATACTGCTCGACGCGCTGCGTCGTGCCACCGTATCCGGTGATCTTGCAGAACATGGCATAGAGCGGCACCGCCGCATAAGCCATGCCGACCATGCCGCCGACAAAAGCAACGCACATGCCCGCAACCATCCGGTTGGAGCGCTGCTTCTGCTTGTCCTGCTGTTCCTGGGTCATGCCTTCGCTCATAGTGGACGGTCCAGGATGGATGGGCCGAACTTGGCGATGGTGGCGATGTAGAAGATGATCACGAGCGCGCCCAGCGCCAGGCCAATGGCGATGTTACGGCTGCGACGCGCCTTCTTCTGCTTGTCGGTCATGGTGACCAGGTCGTTGTTTGTCATGTTCATGCACCTCCAAGCGCAAAGACGCGCTCGATGACACTGTCGGCCAGGTAGGCTGCAAAGATCACGAACAGATAAAGCAGCGAATAGGCGAACAGGGCCTTGGCCGGCTTCATCACGCGATCACTGTCGGGCATGCGCAGCACCTTCCAGGCATACCAGACGAAGCCGATGCCGAGGGTGAGCGAAACGATACCGTAGCCGATGGTGGTGTAGCCGAGCATCCAGGGCAGCACGCCAACAGGGGCGAGCAGCAGCGAATAGGCGAAGATCTGACGACGCGTCGAGGCCTCGCCCGCGACGTTCGGCATCATCGGGATGCCGGCGCGTTCATAATCCTGCGACTTGAACAAAGCGAGCGCCCAGAAATGCGGCGGCGTCCAGAGGAAAGTGATGAGGAAGAGCACGAAGCTCTCCAGGCTGACCGAACCGGTGACGGCAGCCCAGCCGATCATCGGCGGCAGCGCGCCCGCCGCGCCGCCGATGACGATGTTCTGCGGGGTCCAGCGCTTCAGCCACATCGTGTAGATGACGGCGTAGAAGAAGATGGTGAAGGCAAGCAGTGCGGCCGACAGCCAGTTGATGAGGACGCCAAGCGTCATCACCGAAAGCACCGACAGGACCAGACCGAAGGTCAGCGCTTCGCCCGGCTTGACCCTGCCCGCCGGCACCGGACGGGTGGCCGTGCGGGTCATGATCTTGTCGATGTCGGCGTCATACCACATGTTGAGCGCGCCCGAGGCGCCGGCGCCGATGGCGATCGCCAGGATCGCCACCACCGCGAGGAACGGGTTGATCGTGTTGGGCGCCGCCACCATGCCGACGAACGCGGTGAAGACGACCAGCGACATGACTCGCGGCTTCAGCAGGGCGAAGAAATCGCCTGCCGTCGCTTCCGACATGCGGAAGGTCTGGTCTTCAAAGCTGTTTCGGACAAGGGCCATGCGTACTTACGTCCAGTCGTTCCGTTTGGCAGAAACCGCCGGATTGACCGGCGGCTTCGTTTTTCAGTCAGTGCCTTACTTGATCTTCGGCAGCTGTTCCCACTGGTGGAAAGGCGGCGGCGAAGGCAGCTGCCATTCGAGAGTGGTCGCACCCTCGCCCCAGGGGTTGGCACCAGCGACGCGCTTCTTGGAGAAGGCTTCGAAGACGCCGAACAGGAAGATCAGCACGCCGACGGCCGAGATGTAGGAGCCGTAGGACGACACCATGTTCCAGCCTGCATACGCATCCGGATAGTCGATGTAGCGGCGCGGCATGCCGGCGAGGCCAAGGAAGTGCTGCGGGAAGAAAATCAGGTTCACGCCGACGAACGTCACCCAGAAGTGCGTGTTGGCGATAACCGACGAGTACATATAGCCGGTCATCTTCGGGAACCAGTAGTACCAGGCCGCGAAGATCGCGAACACGGCACCCAGCGACAGCACGTAGTGGAAGTGCGCAACCACGTAGTAGGTGTCATGCAGCGAGCGGTCGAGGCCGGCATTGGCCAGCTGCACGCCGGTGACGCCACCAACCGTGAACAGGAAGATGAAGCCGATCGCCCACAGCATCGGCGTCTTCATCGAGATGGAGCCGCCCCACATGGTGGCGATCCACGAGAAGATCTTCACGCCCGTCGGCACCGCGATGACCATCGTGGCGAAGACGAAGTAGCGCTGCGTGTCGAGCGAAATGCCGGTGGTGTACATGTGGTGGGCCCACACGACGAAGCCGACTGCACCGATGGCGACCATGGCGTAGGCCATGCCGAGATAACCGAAGATCGGCTTGCGCGAGAAGGTCGACACGATGTGGCTGACGATGCCGAAGCCCGGCAGGATCAGGATGTACACTTCAGGGTGACCGAAGAACCAGAACAGGTGCTGGAACAGGATCGGATCACCGCCGCCTTCCGGTGCGAAGAACGCCGTGCCGAAGTTACGGTCGGTGAGCAGCATCGTGATGCCGCCGGCCAGAACCGGCAGCGACAGCAGCAGCAGGAAGGCGGTGATCAGCACCGACCAGGCAAACAGCGGCATCTTGTGCAGCGTCATGCCCGGAGCGCGCATGTTGAAGATCGTGGTGATGAAGTTGATCGCACCGAGGATCGACGACGCGCCGGCGATGTGCAGCGACAGGATCGCCAGATCCATGGCCGGACCAGGCTGCCCCGAGGTCGAGAGCGGCGGATAGATCGTCCAGCCACCGCCGACGCCGTGGGCGCCCGGAGCGCTCGGCATGAACGCCGAGAGGATCAGCAGGATGAAAGCCGGCGGAAGCAGCCAGAAGGAGATGTTGTTCATGCGCGGGAACGCCATGTCAGGCGCGCCGATCATGATCGGAACCATCCAGTTGGCGAAACCACCGATCAGCGCAGGCATGACCATGAAGAAGATCATGACCAGGCCGTGGGCCGTGGTGAAGGCATTGAACATGCTCTTGCCGGCGTCGATGGCCGCATCGCCTTCTACGCCGTAGACCATCGAGGCCAGCCCGTGGAAAATCTGGATGCCCGGCTCAGCGAGCTCCCAGCGCATCATGACGGACAGGAATCCGCCGACGCAGCCCGCCATGATCGCGAAGATCAGATAGAGCGTTCCGATATCTTTGTGGTTGGTGGAGTACACCCACCGGACCCAGCCAGTCGGCCTGTGGTCGTGGTGGTCGTGAGCTGCAGCGCCTGCCATATTCCGCTCCGTTCCCTGATCTTATTCCGCCGCGGCTTAGTTGCCGGCGGCCGCGACCTTGGCCACGCCGTCCGTCTCGGCCATCAGCGCCTTGTTGGCGCCCGGCAGGTCGGACTTCGCGGCGGCCAGCCACGTATTGTACTGAGCGTCGCTGACGACGCGGATTGCGATCGGCATGTAGGCGTGATCCTTGCCGCAAAGCTCGGAGCACTGGCCGTAATAGAGGCCTTCCTTGTCAGCCTTGAACCAGGTCTCGTTGATGCGACCCGGAACAGCGTCGACCTTGATGCCGAAGGCCGGCATGGCGAAAGCGTGGATCACGTCCGAAGCTGTGACCAGAACGCGAACGACCTGACCAATCGGAACGACCACTTCGTTGTCGACGGCGAGAAGACGCGGATAGACAGCCTTGTCTTCCTTGCCGGCAGCGGCGCGATCGGCGTCGGTCAGCATGGCCGCGTTGAACGAAAGCGGCTGCTCGACCTGGTATTCGTAGTCCCAGTTCCACTGGTTGGCCGTAGCCTTGATCGTCAGCTTCGGCTCCTCGACGGGCGAATACTGCGCCGTCAGAAGCTGGAAGGACGGAATGGCCAGGAACAGCAGAATCACAACCGGACCGACGGTCCAGACGACCTCGATCAGCGTGTTGTGGCTGGTGCGCGACGGCGTCGGATTGGCGCTCGCCCGGAACCTGAAGATGCAATAGGCCAGCAGGAACAGAACGAACAGCGTGATCGGAACGATGAACCACAAAGTGTAGTGCTCGAACCAGGTGATCTGTTCCATGATGCCGGTCGCGGCCGGCTGGAAAGTGGTTTGCCAAGGCGTCGGCTGAGCCGCATAGGCCGCGACGCTGGCAAGGGAAGCAGTCGCCGCGACGGCGCTAGCAAAGATCTTTCTCATCGCCCTCAGTATCTCCCATTTCCGTGCGGGCGTAGCCGCAAGGACATCGTGCCGCTCCGGAATGGGAATCCCGGAGACGTTCGGTGGTTCAAACCATACTCTCTTTATAACCGCAAGGAAGCAGAGGCGTAACTCATGCGGCATTTTTGCGCGCAAGCTCGCGGGCTGGCGCCGCGACCCGTTTGGCGCTAGTTGGTTGTCACGCGCGTGCGGACGAGGCAATTTGCCCGCATGTTTTAAGCTATGCCCAAAAAAGGCGTCGCAATTCGGGCCAAATTGACCCCGAATGAATGGAAAAACCGAGTTAGCAGGATGGCGAAGCGGCCGTCTTGTTATTTACTTGCAGACCGCACGACCTGAATTGTCGTGATTCGCAATGGAGCCGTCATGAAGTCTGGGCTGTTTGGAACCTTGGCGAAGGTGTTGGTCGCTGTCGCCTTCCTGGCACCTGTCAGCGCCGGCGCCCAGCAGCAGCAGAGCGGCACGGTCAAGTCCACCCATGGCGCATGGTCGATCATCTGCGACAGGCCGGCGGGCGCCACCAACGAACAATGCGTGATGATGCAGAACGTCATCGCCGAAGACCGCCCGGAAATGGGCCTTTCGGTGGTCGTGCTGCGCACCGCCGACAACAAGGCCGAAATCCTGCGCGTGCTCGCGCCGCTCGGCGTGCTGCTTCCCAACGGCCTGGGCCTCAATGTCGACCAGAAAGATATCG
Source organism: Aminobacter sp. MET-1 (assembly GCF_026521175.1). Lineage (NCBI taxonomy): Bacteria > Pseudomonadati > Pseudomonadota > Alphaproteobacteria > Hyphomicrobiales > Phyllobacteriaceae > Aminobacter > Aminobacter sp. MET-1. Next base: position 7,031 of record NZ_JAMSHL010000013.1, read on the forward strand.
GCCGCGCCTATTTCGTCCGCTGCTTCCAGGACGGCTGCTATGCCGAGGTGATCCTCGAAAAGCAGCTGCTCGACACGCTGAAGACCGGCAAGTCCGCCACCTTCATCGTCTTCCAGACCCCCGAGGAAGGCATCGGCATCCCCGTCGACCTGACCGGCTTCGCCGAAGGTTTCGCGGCACTGCCGTAAACACCTGGCGCCGGAGACATTGTCCGGAGCCTCCGCGTCGCCTACATCGGGACTAATCAGTTCCCCGTTTCGGAGGCGACGCGCCATGACCACCCTGCTCAGCCAGTTCGACATTTCAGAAGACCGCGTGCGCAAGATCGTCGCCGAGACGATCGAGGGCGCCGATGACGGCGAACTCTTCGTCGAATATCGCGAGGGCGAGGCGCTGATGTTCGACAACGGACGTCTGAAGACCGCCAACTTCAACACCGACCAGGGTTTTGGTTTGCGCGCGGTTGCCGGCGAGGCCACCGGCTACGCCCATTCGAGCGACCTGTCGGAAGCGGCACTGCTGCGCGCTTCGGATGCGGTCTCGGCCGTCAAGGGCGGCTATAGCGGCACGCTCGCCGCTGCTCCGGCCCGCACCAACCGTCATCTCTACGGCGAAGAGAACCCCATCAACTCGCCCGGCTTCGAGGCCAAGGCCAAGCTGTTGCAGGAGATCGACGCCTGGCTGCGCGAAAAGGATCCACGCGTCCGGCAGGTCACCGCCTCGCTCGCCTCGTCCTGGCAGCATGTCGAGATCCTGCGGGGCGACGGCCAGGTGGTGCGCGACATTCGCCCGCTGGTTCGCATGAACGTGTCGGTGATCGTCGGCGACGGCGACCGCCAGGAGAGCGGCTCCTATGGTGCGGGCGGACGCAAGAATTTCGACGAGTTCCTGACCGAAGACAGCTGGCAGACGGCCGCCAGCGAAGCGCTGCGCCAAGCACTGGTCAATCTCGAAGCCATCCCTGCGCCGGCCGGTACCTTCGATATCGTTCTGTCCTCCGGCTGGCCGGGCGTCATGCTGCATGAGGCCGTCGGTCACGGCCTCGAAGGCGACTTCAACCGCAAGAAGACCTCCGCCTTCGCCGGACTTCTGGGCCAGCAGGTCGCAGCCAAGGGCGTCACCGTCGTTGATGACGGCACGATCGCCGAGCGCCGCGGCTCGTTGACGGTCGACGACGAGGGCACGCCCAGCGCCCGCAACGTGCTGATCGAGGACGGCAAGCTGGTCGGCTACATGCAGGACCGGCAGAATGCCCGCCTGATGGGCATGAACGCCACCGGCAACGGCCGCCGCGAATCCTACGCGCACCAGCCGATGCCGCGCATGACCAACACCTACATGACCTCGGGCGACATGACGCCGGAAGAGATCATCGCTTCGGTCAAGAACGGCATCTATGCCGTGTCCTTCGGCGGCGGCCAGGTCGACATCACCTCGGGCAAGTTCGTGTTCGGTTGCACCGAGGCCTACATGATCGAGGACGGCAAGGTGACCCAGCCGATCAAGGGCGCGATGCTGATTGGCAACGGTCCCGACGCCATGCATCGGGTCACCATGGTCGGTAACGACATGAAGCTCGATACCGGCATCGGCATGTGCGGCAAGGCCGGACAGGGCGTGCCGGTCGGCGTCGGCCAGCCACACCTGCGGATGAACCAGATGACCGTCGGCGGCACGCGGGTCTGATCGTTTCGGCGGCGGATCGTCCGCCACGGCGCAGATTCAAGCACTTGGAGCGTCGGTTCGCACGCGCGGCGCCCCAAGCCCTCTGGACCGAATCTCTAAACCAGTATTCAAGAATATCCTGATACATCTGGGGCCGCAGCCGCCGGAGCATTTGCGATGCTTGATAGTGTGCCGATCGGAGCATGGTATGCCGCCAGCCTGGCGGCCGCCATCTTGATTGCCTATCGCATCTATTCGCGGCGGGCGAAGGAACAGGCGCGGCGTTCGTTTGCCGAACGCCGCGCCGCGATCAGCATGCCACAACTCTCGATCGGCGGCGGGCAGGCCAATTCGATCATTCCTTGGGCAATCCAGCAGGCGCGCGGCGACCGGCCGTTCTCGCCGGACAGGCTGACGCGCGAGGAGGCCCGTCTTGCCGAACTTGCCCAGGCGGCCATAACACTCGACGATCGCTCGTTCCGGGCAGCCTGCCGCACCGTTTCCGAGAGCGAGCGGATGATCCTCGAATATATCAGGAGGATGGTCGGCGAGGATTCCAGCGTCACGCTGGATCAACCTGTAAGCGACGAGCCGGATGCGCGGACAAGCCATGCGGTCGTGCCGCTAACGGACAGCGCTCAGTTGACGACGCAGGCACAGCCCCCGGAAGGCCACGCCGCGCAACTGTTCAAGCCGGTCGACCAGATCGGCGAATGGCTGCCGGGCAACGGCGACCCGGATCTCTGGCACCTGCTTGCCGGTGGACTGAGCTTCGACCACGGCGCAACGCTCGACATCATCGACTGGATCGTCAGGCAGCCGGATTGCGACCGCGCCACCGCGGCGCTGACCATTGCCCACATCGGGGCCTATGCCTACAAGCAACTGGAGACCATGGAGCAGAACGAAGACTGGTCCCATCATGTTCAGGCAATCGTCAGGACGGTCTGCGAGCGCTCCGAAGTCGGGTTGTATCCCATTTCCCGCCTCAATCTCTCCTGCGTCGGCCATGACAACGACCAGCGTGCGACCCTCGACATGCTGGTGCGTCGCGCAGCCGAACTCGACGCGCGAGGACACATTGTTCCGTGGCCGCAGCCGGTCCATCTGCTTTCGACACCGTTCGAGGGACGCGACGCGCTTTCGACGCATTATGAGGTCCGTGAAGACGGGCTCTATCTCGTCCGCTGAGAGGTTTTCTCAGATCAGCGTCGGCGCTTCAGCTTCTCCAGCAATGCCACCGCTTCGACATGATGCGACCAGAGGAACTGGTCGATGGGCGTGACGCTCTTCAGCGTGTAACCGCCGTCGATCAGAATACTGAGATCCCGCGCGAGCGTCGCCGGATTGCACGACACAGCCGCGACATAAGGCACGTCGGACCGGGCGATCTGCTTGCACTGGTCTTCCGCCCCTGCCCTCGGCGGATCGAAGGCGATACCGTCGAAGGCATTGAGTTCCTTGAAGGTCATCGGCCGACGGTCGAGGTCGCGGCGCTCCACGGTCACCCGCTTGAGTCCGCCGGCGAAGCGGAAGCCGCGATCGAGTGCCGCAAGCGAAGCCGCATCGCCCTCCACTGCATGGACCTCCGAATTGGCGGCAAGCCTGAGCGAAAAGGTGCCGCTGCCGGAATAGAGATCGGCGACCTTCTTGGCCTTGCGCAGATGCCCGGTAACGAGCGAAGCCATCGTCTGCTCGGCATCGGCCACGGCCTGGACGAAACCACCGGTTGGCGGCGTCACCACTGCCGTGCCGAATGTCAGCACCGGCTTGACCGGCTCGACGATGATCTCGCCGTCGATGGAGAGCCTGGCAATCTTCGACTTGATGACGAAATCGGTTGCCGCACGGCGGATCGCCTCGGTCGGCTTGCCGCAATCGCTGGCGGCAACATCGAAGCCTGACTCGGTCGAGGTGACCAGGAATCTGAAAGGCTTCGACGTGTTGGCGATGATCCCGGCGAGATGGCGAAGGGTGCCGGCCGCCTCGACGATGCCAGGCAGGAGCACCGGACATTCCTCGATGTCGACAAGCGTGTGGGAAAACGCCTTGTTGTAGCCGAGATGCATCCCGGTCTCGGTGTTGCGGGCGGTGAACGCGGCGCGCCTGCGGCTGCGCGGCGGACAGGCGACAAGGTCGCCAACCGGCGTCTCGATGCCCCTCGCCTTCAGCGCATGGGCAACCAGCCCGCGCTTCCATTCGCGATAGGCACCGTCTTCGAGATGCTGGATGGCGCAGCCGCCGCATTCGGTGAAGTGGCGGCAGGCGGGCTCGATGCGCTCCGGCGACGCCTCGAGCACGGCGAGCAGTTGCGCGCGATCCTTGTCACGAGAGGCCGTCACCGTCTCGCCGGGCAGCGTGAAGGGAATGAAGATGTGGCCACCATTGGCATCGACGACGCCGTCGCCATGCGCGCCAAGACGCGCAATCTCGAACCTGGTCGTCATCGATCCTTCACTCCACCGAGCAGAAATTCATGATTGCCGTCACCGCCTTCGACCGGCGAAGCGCAGATGCCGATTGCACGCCAGCCGGGCACGGTGTCGAGCCAGGCACGAAGCTCCTCGGCGACACGCGGTCCGTCGGCCGGGTTCTTGAGCAGGCCGCCCTTGCCGATCGCCTCGCGCCCAGCCTCGAACTGCGGCTTGACCAGGAACACGCCTTTTGCGCCTGGCGCGGCCAGCTCGAGCGCATTGGGCAGCGCCAGGCGCAACGAGATGAAACTGACGTCCGAAACCAGGAAATCGGGCGTCCGGCGGCCAAGATCATCAGATGTCAGGCTGCGCGCATTGAGACCCTCGAGGCAGGTCACGCGTGGATCGGACTTCAGACCGGCGCCCATCTGGCCATGGCCAACATCGATCGCCACGACATGAGCGGCGCCGCGTTCGAGCAGCACCTGCGTGAAACCGCCGGTGGAGGCACCAATGTCGAGCGCCTGGGCACCAGTCGGATCAAAGCCAAAACGGTCGAGCCCCGCGATCAACTTGAGTGCTGCGCGCGACACATAGGCCTGTGCGGGATCGTGGACCTCAATCTCTACATCAGCCGAAACGGTCTGCCCCGGCTTTTTCGCCGGTTGGCCATCGACGGTCACGGCCCCGCGCGCCACCGCATCGCGAGCGCGCGAGCGGCTGGCAAACAGCCCGCGGCTGACGAGCAGCTCGTCGAGCCTCAGGCTGGCGATTGCTTGCCTAGAGTTGTCCATGGCTTTCAATGACGAATGCGCGACCGCAACGCAAGCGCCGGTCAGGCGCGCGCCGCCTGTGCCGACTTGCCAAGAGCTGCGAACACGGCACGCACGATGCCCGCCGAGTCCAGTCCGGCATCGGCATACATCTTGTCGGGATTGGCATGATCGACAAAGCGGTCGGGCAGCGTCATCGGACGCACCTTGAGGCCACTGTCGAGCAAGCCATTGCGCGCAAGGAAGTCCAGCACCTGGCTGGTGAAGCCGCCAACCGAGCCTTCCTCGACCATGACCAGCACCTCGTGCGAGCGCGCCAGGCGACGGATCAGCTCCTCGTCCAGAGGCTTGGCGAAGCGCGCGTCGGCAACTGTCGTCGACAGGCCGGCAGCGCCGAGTTCTTCGGCGGCGAGCAGGCAATCCTTGAGACGGGTACCGAAGGACAGCAGCGCCACCTTGGTGCCTTCCTTGACGATACGGCCCTTGCCGATCTCCAGTACCTCTCCCCGCGCGGGCATGTCGACGCCGACGCCGTTGCCTCGCGGGTAACGGAACGAGATCGGGCCTTCATCGAACTCGGCCGCGGTGCGCACCATGTGGCGCAGTTCAGCCTCGTCGGCGGCCGCCATGACGACAAAATCCGGCAGCGAGGCGAGATAGGCCGTGTCGAAGGCGCCACAATGGGTCGGCCCGTCAGCACCGACGAAACCGGCTCGGTCGATGGGGAAGCGCACCGGCAGCTTCTGGATCGCCACATCGTGGACCACCTGGTCGTAGGCCCGCTGCAGGAAGGTCGAATAGATCGCGACGAACGGTTTGAAGCCCTCGGTCGCAAGCCCCGCGGCGAAGGTGACCGCATGCTGCTCGGCGATGGCCACGTCGAAGGTGCGCGACGGAAACGCCTCGCCAAACAGGTCGAGCCCGGTGCCCGAGGGCATAGCAGCGGTGACCGCAATGACCTTCTCGTCCTCGCGCGCCTCCTGGATCAGGCTCTCTGCAAAGACCTTGGTGTAGGCGGGCGCGTTGGCCGGCGCCTTGGCCTGCGCACCGGTGATGACGTCGAACTTGTTGACGCCGTGATATTTGTCGGCGGCGGCTTCCGCGGGTGCGTAGCCCTTGCCCTTCTGGGTCACGACATGGATCAGCACCGGCCCGGTGCCATTGTCGCGGACGTTCTTCAGCACCGGAATCAGGTGCTCCAGATTGTGGCCGTCGATGGGGCCGATGTGGAAGAAACCCATCTCCTCGAACAACGTGCCGCCGGTGACGAAGCCGCGCGCATGCTCGACGGCGCGGGTGATCGCCCGGTCGACGCGGCGGCCGAGATAGGAGGTCAGCTTCTTGCCAAGCTCGCGCACGCCGGCATAGGTGCGGCCGGACGCAAGGCGCGCCAGATAGGCGCTCATCGCACCCGCCGGTGGGGCAATCGACATGTCATTGTCGTTGAGGATGACGATCAGGCGCGCGTCGAGCGAGCCGGCATTGTTCATCGCCTCATAGGCCATGCCGGCGGACATGGCGCCGTCGCCGATAACCGAGATGACGTTGTTCCTGCCACCCTGGAGATCGCGCGCCACGGCCATGCCGAGGCCGGCCGAAATCGAGGTCGAGGAATGCGCGGTGCCGAAGGGATCGTATTCGCTCTCGCCCCGCTTGGTGAAGCCGGAAAGCCCGCCCTCCTGGCGCAGTGTGCGCATGCGGTCGCGCCGGCCGGTCAGGATCTTGTGAGGATAGGCCTGGTGCCCGACATCCCAGATGATGCGGTCGCCGGGCGTGTCGAAAACATAGTGCAGCGCCACCGTCAGCTCGACCACACCAAGGCCCGCGCCGAGATGGCCACCGGTCTGCGACACGACGTCGATCAGCTCGGCGCGCAGTTCGCTGGCAAGCTGCGGCAGTTGGGCTTCGTTCAGAGCGCGCAGGTCGGCCGGCAGGCGGACCTTGTCGAGCAGGGGCGTTTCGGGCTTCGCGTTCATCAATCCGCACCAGTTGAACTTCGGCAGATACGGCCATGGGCTGCGAAAGTAAATGCGTGGAGGTGCCGCGCCCTGGGGCTGGCGTTAGCCCTCGGGCAGCGGGATGAACTCCTCCTCATCTCCTGGAACGATATCAAAGCGGCCGGTCTTCCATTCGTTCTTGGCCTGCTCGATGCGCTCCCGCGACGACGAGACGAAGTTCCACCAGATGTAACGCCTGGTGCCGAGCGAAGCGCCGCCGAACAGCATGAAATGAGCGCCAGTCTCCGACGAGACAACGATCTCGTCGCCCGGACGGAACACCAGCAGGCGCTCGATGGGAAACCGGTCGCCGAGAATGTCGAGTTCGCCGCCGAGCGTATAGATGGCGCGCTCGTCGGCGTCGGCGGGGATCTTGATCTTCGCGCCCGGCGCCAGCTTGATATCGGCATAAAGCGTGTCCGATGCCTGGCGCACCGGTGACTTCAGGCCCTTGAACTCGCCGATGATGAGACGGCCGGAAGCGCCGTCGGCATCGAAGGTCGGCAGCACCGCGGCAGCGGTGTTCTCGAACATCGGCGCGGTCTCCTCCTTGGCGTCGGGCAAGGCCAGCCAGGTCTGCAGGCCCGATATCGACATCGGCGCGCCGCGCAGTTCTTCCGGCGTGCGCTCGGAATGGACGATGCCGCGGCCGGCGGTCATCAGGTTCACGTCACCGGGCGCGATCACCATCTCGGTGCCGAGCGAATCGCGATGCCTGATCTTGCCATCGAAAAGATAGGTGACGGTGGCGAGGCCGATATGCGGATGCGGGCGCACGTCGAGCGCATGCCCGGCCCGCAGGATCGCCGGCCCCATACGATCGAAGAAGATGAAGGGCCCGACCAGCCTGCGCCTTGCCGTCGGCAGCGCGCGGCGCACCTGGAAGCCGTCAATGTCCTTGGCGTTGGGCACCACCATCAGCTCGATCTGATCGCAGGAAAAAGCGTCGCCCGGTGTCGGGTCTTCGGCCGGGAAAAAACTCATGACTGTATCCTCAGCTGATTGAAACCTGTCCGCCGCCCGTTCCGCCCGCTCAGGCAAATCTCAGCGCCGAGCGCGCCTTGGCCTTGGCGGCCTCTTCCTCGCGGTTGCGAGGGTGCTGGTGTGTTTCCATCGAATGCAGCAATTCGTGCGCCGCTTCGGCAATGGTGTCCACTGCGCGGTGAAACGCCTCTTCGTTTTTCTTCGACGGTTTTGTCGTCCCGCTCAGCTTGCGGACGAACTGCAGTGCGGCATCACGGATTTCGTCATGCGTCGCCGGCGGATCGAAATTGAACAATGTCTTGATGTTGCGGCACATCGCCTGCTCCCGGGCTTCATGAACCGTATGGGTATGCCAAAACTGGGCGCAACGTGCCGCGAGGTCAAGCCATCCGGCTGCCGCTGCCGCGGCAGCTCGGACTGTATTCGCTCACTCCGCGTCGAGCGGCTCGGTGCCGACAGGCTTGCCGTCACGCGACAGGCGGATCTTTTCGACCTTGTCCTCGGCCGACTTCAGCAGCCGGTCGCAATGCGCCTTCAGCGCTTCGCCACGCTCGTAGATCTTGATCGACTGGTCGAGCGGCACGTCGCCACGCTCGAGGTCATCGACGATCTTTTCAAGAGCAGCCAACGCCTGCTCGAAGCTCATCGCCTTGATTTCGTCATTGGGCTCAACGGCCATGGTTCATCCTTTCATCAGGCGGGTCACGTGGGCGGCAACGGAGAAGGCCAGCCCTTGCAGGTCATAGCCGCCCTCGAGCAGGCTGACGAGGCGGTTTGACGAATGCCTTGCGGCACGGTCCATCAATTGCCCCGTCGCCCAGTCGAAATCGGCTTCGGTGAGGTTGATCTCGGCCAGCGGGTCGCGATGATGCGCGTCGAAACCGGCCGAGATGATGATCAGGTCGGGCGCAAAACTGTCTAGCGCCGGCAGCACGCGTGAGCGGAACGCCTCGCGGAAATGGTCGCTGCCGGTGTCGGGCGACAGCGGCGCGTTGACGATGTTGCCGACGCCTTCCTCGCCTTTGGCGCCGGTACCGGGAAACAGCGGCATCTGGTGGGTCGAGCAATAGAGCACGCTCGCATCGTCCCAGAAAATGTCCTGCGTGCCGTTGCCGTGGTGCACGTCCCAGTCGACGATGGCGACACGTTCGGCGCCATGCCGCTTCTGAGCATAGCGGGCGGCGATGGCTGCGTTGTTGAACAGGCAAAAGCCCATCGCCGTGGTCTTTTCGGCGTGATGCCCCGGCGGGCGCGAGGCGACAAAGACATTGTCGGCCTTGCCGGCAAAGACATCGTCGACGGCAGCATTGGCGGCACCGATCGCCGTCAGCGCAGCCTGCCAGCTCTTGGGGCTCAGCACAGTGTCGCCGTCGATCCGCGCCATGCCCTCCTCCGGCACCTTGCGGCGAATACCTTCGACGAATGGTTCGGGATGGGCATAGAGAATCGTCTGCTCATCGCCCTCAGGCGCCTCGACGCGGTCGAGCCTTTCGAACGGCTCGTCGTCGAGCACGCGCTGGATGGCGCGCAGCCTGTCTGGCCGCTCAGGGTGGCCGGCGGGCGTCAGGTGTTCGAGATAGATCGGATGGGTGTAGAGCCGCGTGGTCATCACCCCACCTTATCAGCTATGGCCGGCCAGACCACGCAATACCTGTCAAAGCCCTGGGGAAAATGGGCGGGATTCATGATGCTCCAGCCAAGGCCTGCCAGGACAAGGCTCGCATTCAGACCGTCGTCCTGCCGTCTACCAGCAGCCCTTCCATGAGCGCACGGAATGCCGGAACTGCCTTCTTCGACGTCGCATCGGGGTCGTCGGAAGTGGCGATCCACTGCGCGGCGTAGAGCGAAGCACCGCTTATCAGGCGCGCCATCGCCTCGGGATCGATGTCGCGCAGGACACCTTCTTGCTTCAGCGCGACAAGGTTGCCCGTGATCGACAGGATGCAGGCGTTGGCGTTGGGCCACTGCGCCGGGTCGCCGAGAACCGCCGGACCGTCGCGCAGCACGATGCGCTGGATTTCGGGCTCCAGCGCCATTTCGACGTAAGCGATGTTCTCATCGACAAAGCCCTGCCAGCGCGTCCTGGCCATGGCGGAGATGGCGGTCAGGCGCGAGGACATTTCATGGTCGATCTGAGCCAACACGGCTTCGAACAGCCCCTTCTTGTCACCAAAATGGTGATAAAGCGCGCCACGTGTCAGCCCGGCTTCGGCCGTGAAGTCGTCCATCGAAGCGTTTGCATAACCCACTGTCGCGAATGCCTTGCGCGCGGACGCGATCAGCTTGGCGCGCGTTTCGGCAATCATCTCGCTACGGGGTTTGTGCGCTGGCTTCATGGCTTCTTCCTCGTCGGATCTCATTCACATACGTGGCGTATATTTCTTTCACATACGAGGCGTATGGTAATTGACATACGGCGCGTATGCAATTAGCTCTTCACATACGCCGCGTATGTAAATGGCGAGTCCTCGAATTTCCAGGAGTGCTCCGATGCACAATCCGTATGGTGAAATCTTCAGAGTCCCGGGGGCCAAAGGCTTCGCAGCGGCAGCCTTCGTCGCCCGCCTGCCGATCGCCATGGCCCCTATCGGCATCGTCGCAATGCTGTCGCAGACGCGCGGCGAATATTGGCTGGCCGGCGCCGTCTCGGCCACGTTCGCCCTGACCAACGCGTTCGCTGCCCCGCAAATCTCGCGCCGCATCGACCGGCTTGGCCAGACAGCAGTGGCCCTGCCCACCACTGTCATTTCCGTCCTCGCCTTTGCCGCCTTGCTCATTGCAGCCCATTATGACTGGCCGGCCTGGACGCTGTTCGTCGCCGCTTTCATCGCTGCGGCAATGCCGAGCGTGCCCGCCATGGTCAGGGCTCGCTGGACTGAAATCTTCCGCGACCGCCCCGAACTCAACACGGCCTTCGCCTTTGAATCTGTCGCCGACGAAATGGTTTATATTGCCGGCGCCTCACTGTCCGTTGGCCTGAGCGTGGCCCTGTTCCCCGAAGCGGGCATGCTCGCCAGCACGCTGTTCCTGGCTTTGGGCATGGCGGCTTTCATCCTGCAGAGGTCGAGCGAACCCAAGGTAAGACCATCTGAGCTCGCGAGCGGCGGCTCGGCCATCATGCTGCGCCCGGTCCAGATCATCACGCTGGCGCTCATCTTCGTCGGCTCGATCTTTGCCACCGCCGAAGTCAGTGCCGTGGCGATCACCAAGGAGCTGGGACAGCCCACTGCCGCCAGCCTCGTCATCGGCGTCTATGCCGCCGGCTCGCTCATCGTCGGCCTGATCGTCGGCGCGTTGAACCTCAAGGCACCGAAGCAGCGCCTGCTCGCCATCTCGATTGCCGTCGTGGCGCTGACAACGTTGCCCCTGCTGGTCGCAGACACGGTGCCGTTGCTGGCGCTTGCCATCTTCGTCAGCGGCGTCGCGATCTCGCCCACCTTCATCATGGCCTTCGGCCTGATCGAACGCCGGGTTCCCGAGGCCATGCTGACCGAAGGCATCACCTGGGTGATGACCGGCATCGGCATCGGCATGGCCCTGGGCGCTTTCGTGGCAGGCTGGGTCGTCGACACCTTCGGTGCCCAGAACGGCTTCTGGGTGTCGATCGCCGCAGGCACGATGTCGTTCCTTGTGGTCCTGCTCGGCCAGAAAGCTCTCGCAGGCGGTCCCGAAGTAGAATTGATGGGCGCTGCACCACAGGCGGCGGAATAAGCCCCCGCTCGGCAAGGAACAACGTTCTGTCAGCATCAACGAGCCGCCAGGTCTGGCGGCTCGACTGCCTTTGAAATCTCGGATATCTCCGTCCCCGGTGACAAAAATGCGCAATCCATATAGCGAAATCTTCAAGGCGCCCGGCGCCAAGGCCTTCTCCGCCGCCGGCTTCGTCGCGCGCGTGCCCATGTCCATGGTCACGCTCGGCATCGTGACCATGCTGTCGGAGGCCCGCGGCGAATACTGGCTTGCCGGCGCCGTCGCTGCCGTTTTTGCCCTGTCCAGCGCTGTCGTCGCGCCGCAGGTCGCAAGGCTTATCGATCGTTATGGCCAGGTCCGCATCCTGCTGCCGAGCGCGGCCATCGCGGTGATCGCGCTGTCCGGGCTGATGCTCGCGACGCGCTACGACGCGCCCAACTGGGTCCTCTTCGCCTTCGCGATACTCGCAGGCGTCACCCCGATCATGGGCGCCATGGTGCGCGCGCGTTGGACCGAGATCTACCGCGACACGCCACATCTACACACGGCCTTCGCGTTCGAATCGATCATGGACGAGGTGATCTTCATGACAGGTCCGATCGTTGCCATCGGTCTCAGCGTCGGCTTCTTCCCGGAGGCCGGCCCTCTGGTCGCGACCGTGTTGCTGGGCGTGGGCAGCCTGCTCTTCGCCGCCCAGCGCTCGACCGAACCGCCTGTTCATGCGCAGGATCGCAGAGACGGCAAATCCGTGATCTGGCTCGGCCCCGTCCAGATTCTGGTGCTCACGCTGATTGCCATCGGCGCCATCTTCGGCACAGCCGAGGTCACCGCCGTGGCCTTTGCCGAGGCCCAGGGCAACAAGGCGTCCGCGGGCTTTGCGCTTTCCGCCTACGCTGCCGGCTCGCTCGTCGCCGGCCTCGTCTTCGGCGCCATGAAGCTCAAGATGCCGCTCGCGCGGCAGCTATTGATTGCGATCGCGCTCGCGGCCCTGACGACTCTGCCGCTGCTGGTGGTCGACAACGTGACCGTGCTGTCAGTCGTGCTGTTCCTGGCGGGCGTTGCCGTGTCGCCGACCATCATCCTGTCGATGGCGCTGGTGGAGAAAGTCGTCCCCTCCTCCAAGCTCACCGAGGGCATGACATGGGCCGTCACCGGCATCAGCATCGGCATGGCCGCAGGCTCATCAGCCTCGGGCTGGATCATCGATCATATGGGCGCGAGCAGCGGCTTTATGGTCTCGCTGGTCGCGGGCTTCATTGCGCTGGTCGTTACCTTCCTCGGCCAGCGGTCGCTCGGCCGGTCGCTCCGCATCGCACCTGCTGCAGCTCAACCGGCGGAATGAAGGAAGTGGGTCCGCAGAGCAGTCGCTCGCGCGGACCGTTTTCCGACGTAGTCAGGCGCGGCGGGGCGCGCCGTCCCAGCGCGAGGCCTCGCCCGAGCCGAAGGCCTTTTCCTTCAACTCGCGGAACTTGGACGAAACCTCTTCGAGCTTGCGATCCCATTCCGGATTGGGCGCCTGCCCCTCGATCACCTTGAAATAGACCTGCATCAGCGACGCCACGGCAAAGGGCTCGATGATCGCCGCCTTGAAGGCCCAGGCGAAGACGATGGCCAGCACGAAGCCCCAGCCCGCCATCTCGCCCGGCATGAAGTAGAGAATGGCGCCGGCAGGGGCCAGCATGAACAGGAAAATCAGCAGCGACAGCGCCCAGACGACGAGCGACAGCCAGATCGCGTTCTTGACCATCGTCTTGCCGTTCTGGGCATAGAGCACGATGCCCTGGCGCGCCGTCTGCCACGGCGAATTGCTGCCGATGCGGATGTTGTAGCCGAGGATGATCTCGTCGACATAGGTCAGCGACATGCGGATCACCGTGTTGGCGAACCTGACCAGGCCGTCGAGGCCGGGAATGGGCAGGAACGCGGCGATGCCGCCGATCAGGCCGGTGATCGCGCGCACCGCGCCCTTGACCAGTTGGTCGAGCACGAACAGCACGCTCGCTTCGGTGAAGCGTTCGGTGACGACCTCGCGCGCATAGACGATCTGGTTCTGGCCGCCGGGAATCTCGCGGCCGTCGATCAGATGGACCATGGCGGCGATATGGCCGGCCTTGACCAGATAGAGAATGTATTCGCGGACCCAGTAGACCGCGACGGAAACCACGCCGAAACCGGCAATGCCGCCCCAAAGCGCGAAGGACACCGGACCGTCGGGATCGGCCATCACATGGCCGACGCCGTAGCCGATGCCGGCCCCTGCGCCCATCGCCACGATGTAGGCGAGCGTGATGCCGAAATAGACGACCATGCGCAGCACGATGAACGGCCAGGTACGTACCATGATCGACAGGCTTTGGCCTATGCTGAAGTCCCACATACCCGACTCTCCCCCAAGAGAGAGCAAGAGAATGCGCCGCGTCCAGAGGAAGTCAACCGCAGCGCCGGCACAGTCCACCGGACTGCATTGTGCGCCGCAAGGCGATTGCGCCTTGCAGCAAGACGCTAGCGGATTTCGGTCTTCGCGATGCGGATGCCGAAACCTTCGAGGCCGACATAGTGACGCTCGCGCGAGGCGATCAGGTTGATCGACGAAATGCCGAGGTCCTTCAGGATCTGCGCGCCGAGACCGATCTGGCGCCATTCGTCCTCGCGGCGACGCGCCTCCTCGTGGTCCTCGCGCTCCGCCGAAGGCCGATTGCGGCCGAGATTGGACACGCCGACCGAACCTTCGCGGAGATAGACGATCACGCCGCGGTTGCACTCGCCGAAGTTCTTCATGATGTCGGCAAGCTTGTTGCTGGTACCGAACACGTCGGTGACGACGTCCTCTGTGTGCAGGCGCACCGGCACTTCCTCGCCGTCGCGGATGTCGCCGAAGACGATGGCGAGGTGGTGCATCGAGTCCCACGGCAGCGTGTAGGTGATCGCCTTGGCCTTGCCGGCGGGGGTGTCGATGTCAAAGGTGCTGACGCGCTCGATCAGCGTTTCCTGGCGCTGGCGATAGGCGATCAGGTCGGCGACGGACACCTGCTTCAGCCCGTTCTTCTCGGCGAAGGCAGCCACTTGCGGGCCACGCATAACCGTGCCGTCGTCATTGACCAGTTCGGAGATGACGCCGACCGGCGGCAGGCCGGCGAGCTTGCACAAGTCGACCGCTGCCTCGGTATGACCCGAGCGCATAAGCACTCCACCCTCGCGAGCGATCAGCGGGAAGATGTGGCCAGGGCGGACGAAATCGCCACCGCCGACATTGGGGTTGGCAAGATTGCGCACGGTGAGCGTGCGGTCGTCGGCCGAGATGCCGGTCGTGGTGCCGTGCTTGAAATCGACGCTGACGGTGAAGGCCGTGGTGTGGGCCGAGTCGTTGTCGGCGACCATCGGCGCAAGGTTGAGCCGGCGGGCGTCTTCCTTGAGCATCGGCGTGCAGACGATGCCGGAGGTATGGCGGACGATGAACGCCATCTTCTCGGGCGTGCAGTGCACGGCGGCGACGATCAGGTCGCCCTCGTTCTCGCGCCCGTCGTCATCCATGACGACCACGATTTCGCCGCGCTCGAAAGCCCTCAGCGCTTCGACAGTTTTCTTCTGGTCGTATGGCATGGCGTGCTCGCTTCGCTCGTTCTGGCGAATAGGGAATAGTGGGTAGCGAATAGAGCGAAACCGCACCATTCGCTACTCACTACTCGCCATTCGCTCACTTTCCCGTCTGTCCTCGATGGCGCAGATAGTGGTCGGCAATGGCGCAGGCGACCATGGCTTCACCGATCGGCACCGCGCGGATGCCGACGCAGGGGTCGTGCCTGCCCTTGGTCATGACGTCGACTTCCTTACCGTCCTTATCGATCGACTTGCGCGGCGTCAGGATCGACGAGGTCGGCTTGACCGCGAAACGCGCGATCACATCCTGTCCCGTCGAGATGCCGCCCAATATACCCCCGGCATTGTTGGACATGAACATCGGCCGGCCGTCATTGCCCATGCGCATCTCGTCGGCATTCTCTTCACCGGTGATACGTGCCGCCTCGAAGCCGTTGCCGATCTCGACGCCCTTAACGGCGTTGATCGACATAAGGTTGGAGGCGATGTCCTGGTCGAGCTTGGCGTAGATCGGCGCGCCGAGGCCGGCTGGCACGCCTTCGGCAACAATCTCGATGACCGCACCAACCGACGAACCCGCCTTGCGGATGCCGTCGAGATAATCGGCGAACACCTGCACAGAGGCAGCATCAGGGGTGAAGAACGGATTTTCCGCGCTGCCGATGAAATCCCAGTCCCAGTTGGCGCGATCTATATCCTTGGTCCCCATCGACACCAGAGCACCGCGCACGACGAGGCCCGGCACGATCTTGCGGGCGATGGCGCCGGCAGCGACACGGGCAGCCGTCTCACGCGCCGAGGAGCGGCCGCCGCCGCGGTGATCGCGCAGGCCATATTTCACGTCATAGGCGTAGTCGGCATGTCCCGGACGATATTGCCTGGCGATCTCGCCATAATCCTTGGAGCGCTGGTCGACATTCTCGATCATCATCGAGATCGGCGTGCCCGTGGAGATGAGGGTCTCACCATCCTCGTCGGTGATGACACCCGACAGCACCTTCACCTCGTCGGGCTCGCGGCGTTGGGTGACAAAGCGCGACTGTCCGGGCTTGCGCTTGTCGAGCTCGTCCTGGATGTCCTTCAGCATGAAGCGGATGCCGGGCGGGCAGCCATCGACCACGCAGCCGAGCGCCGGTCCGTGGCTTTCGCCCCAGGTGGTGACGCGGAACAGATGGCCGAAGGTGTTGTGCGACATGGACAGGCCCTTCCCGGCTCCTTGCCGGCATATGGCGGGGTTCTAGCGCATGACCTGGAAAAGTAAAATTGCTTTTCGGACGAGATCATGCGCCACAGGGAAATGGAGCGTCGCTTGCGCTACGACAAAGATGCGCCACGCCGGATTGGCCCATATTAGCGGTGGTCAAACTGTGATCGCAGGCGATTTAGTTTTGACACATTCGCTTGGTTTCTGCTTCCTTCCTGCCCGCTCATCAATCGTTCGCCTTGGGAGAGGCGCAGAGGAAAAGAGGACGATAATGCGTACCCTTATTGGCGCCGTTGCCGCCGTGCTCATGATGTCAGGCGCAGCGTTCGCCGCCGAGGCCGAAGGCCAGGTCAAGTCCATCGACAAGGACAAGGCGATCATCACCCTGGATAATGGCAAGTCCTACAAGCTGCCGGGCGAGTTCGACGTCGACAACATCAAGCCGGGCATGGACGTGCTCCTGGCCTATGACGTGGTCGGCGGCGAGAACCTGATCACCGACATGCAGTTGCCGCAGTAGGCAGCCCACCGGCCGACGGCTCAAAGCCAGTCGAGGCGGCCGTTTTCGACTTTCAGCACGCGGTCCTGGGGAATCTCCAGGGCCGCGGCTTCGTTTTTGGGCATGGATCCGACCAGCCGGAAGATGGCGCGCAGCACGCCGCCATGGGTGACGCAGACCGTCGGCTGGCGAACAGCTTCGAGCCAAGGTCGCACGCGCTCGGTCAGCATCGCGTAGCTTTCGGCATAGTCGCCGGGCGGCACGAAATCCCACTTGTCGTGGCGGCGCGCCTGCGAAGCGCCGGGCGAGCGTTGCTCCAGCTCGGCGAATGTGTAGCCTTGCCAGTCGCCGAAATTGACCTCGACCAGGCGCGTGTCGGTCCGGTAGACGCCGGGGTCCAGCCCCATGCCGCCGCGAACGCGCTCCATCGTCTCGCGCGTCCGACGCATCGGGCTTGCGACGAAGTCGAAGTTTTCCGGATCGGCGATCAGCTCGGCCAGTTTCGCACCGTTGCGGTCGGCCTGTTCGCGGCCGAGCGCATCGATGTCGGTGTCGGCCTGGCCCTGCAGGCGCTGCTCTGCATTCCAGGCCGTCTGGCCGTGGCGCACAAAATAGATGAGCGGTGTCATACCGGGCAGGGCAAGGGCTGAGCGGTTGCTGTCGGATCAGTCCTTGACGGTCGAGATGTCGGGCGCGTCGACCGCCTTCATGCCGACGACATGGTAGCCCGAGTCGACATGATGCACTTCGCCGGTGACGCCGCGCGACAGGTTCGACAGGAAATACAGGCCAGAATCGCCAACCTCGTCGATCGACACGGTGCGGCGCAACGGCGCGTTGTATTCGTTCCACTTGAGAATGTAGCGGAAGTCGTCGATGCCGGACGCTGCGAGCGTCTTGATCGGACCGGCCGAGATCGCATTAACGCGGATGTTCTTCGGCCCAAGGTCGACGGCCAGATACTTCACGCTCGCTTCGAGCGCCGCCTTGGCGATGCCCATGACGTTGTAATTCGGCATCACCTTCTCGGCACCGTAATAGGTCATGGTCAGAAGCGAGCCGCCGTCGGTCATCAGCTTCTCGGCGCGCTGGGCGATCGCCGTGAAGGAGTAGACCGAAATGTCCATTGTTTTCAGGAAGTTGCCATGGCTGGTGTCGACATAACGGCCCGTCAGCTCTTCCTTGTCGGAAAAGCCAATGGCGTGGACGACGAAGTCGAGCTTGCCCCACTTCTTTTCCAGCGTCTCGAACACGGCGTCGATGCTGGCCATGTCGGTCACATCGCAATGGCCACAGACGAAAGCGCCGATTTCAGCTGCAAGCGGCTCGACGCGCTTCTTCAGCGCATCGCCCTGATAGGTGAACGCCAGTTCCGCACCCTGGTCGGAACAGGCCTTGGCGATGCCCCAGGCAATCGATCTGTTGTTGGCGACGCCGAGAATAAGGCCGCGCTTGCCGGCCATCAGGCCCTGTCCACCCGCCATGTGAGCGCACTCCAATGCTTGAATTGTTTTGGAGAGCCTATCGCATAGGCAATCTTGACCTTCAAGCTTTCATGCGCCCAAGGCTGTGAGGCCAGCAAAAACTCGCTGGCCCGACATCAGTCGGCAAATTTGCGCACCAGTTCTTCCAGCGCGGGATCACCGCCCTCGGGCAACATCACCCGCACATGGGCATAGAGGTCGCCATGGCCGCCGGCCTTTTCCGGCAGACCACGCCCCTTGATGCGCAGCACCTTGTCTGAGCTCGACCATTCGGGAACCTTCACCGCAAGTCGGCCGGTCGGCGTTTCCACCGCCGCCTTGGCGCCCAGCACCGCGTCCTTGAGGCTGACCGGCAGGTCGACATGAAGGTCCCTGCCCTCGATCCTGTAGCGTGGATGAAGGCGGAACCTGATCTTGACCAGCGCGTCGCCGGCGCCGCCGAAGCCCTGCTCGCCCTGGCCCTTGAGGCGGATCGTCTGGCCGTCCTCGACATATTCAGGAAGCTTGACGGCGATCTTGCGCCCGTCGGGAAACTGGGCCGTCACCTTGGGCGCGGTCGCAGCTTCCTCTATGGTTACGTCGAGGCTGACATTGATGTCGGCTCCTGGCTGAGCCCGCTGACCACTGCCCATGCCGGCACCTGGATGCGCGCCGGCACCGGCACCACCGCGCTGACCGAAGGCATCGCCGAAAATCTGGCTGAAAATGTCACCGGCGTCGAACGAACCGCCGCCGCCTGGCCCCGACTGACGGAACTCGAAGTGGCTGGCGCCCGGGCCGCCCTGCTGGCGGCGGAAACCGCCAAAGGGATCGCCGCCGCCGGCACCCTCGAAGCCATGGAAGCGAGGCTTGCCCTCGGCATCGATCTCGCCACGGTCGAAAGATGCCTTCTTCTTCTCGTCGCCGAGAATCTCATAGGCCTGGTTGGCTGCCGAAAAACGCTCCTTTGCCTTCGGATCATCCGGATTCTGGTCCGGGTGATGCTTCTTGGCGAGCTTGCGGAAAGCCGATTTGATGTCCTTGGCCGAGGCGTTCTTGGCAACGCCCAGCACCTCATAGGGGTCGCGCATGCAAAGTCCCACGCAAATTGAAAGGGTTCGCTCTTCTCTATATGCGCTTGCCTAGGAACAAATTCCAGAGGCTGCAGCGACGCTATTCTCAGGCAGGCTCGAAGGCCAGCATCTGCCAGGTTCCGGCGCCCGCCGCGCAGATTTCGCCCTTGAACAGGGTGACGCCGTCGAAGCTCTCGCGGGAGGCGGCGAATTTGCGGCACAGGACGCCGCGTTCCATGGTCTCGGCGAGTGCCGTGATCTGCCCTCGCGCGCCGGTATCGGTGTTGGCCCAGGCAATCGGCTGCCCAGCGAGTTCACGCACATCGGCGGACGAAACCGCGTTGCGGATCGTTGCCTGGTCGGAGAGCCGATTCGCATCGGGAAGCGTGTCGGTTGCCGGCACCTTGCTGGTCAGCAGGCTGCGGTCCACCTCCGCCTTTTCCAGGCTGAAGCCGCCGACGCCACATGCCGTCGTCGTCATCAGACCAAAAAGCACCGCTACCTTGAGGCATCGGAACCCGATTTGCGGGTGGCAAAGGCCTTCAAAGGCTTGCGCGGGGCGCGACAATAGGCATTCTCCCGGTCGGCATTGGCAGGTCGAGTAAGAGCTATGACGGACACAGAGTTAACAACGGGTGACTTCACTGAAAGCGCGGAGCCATATCGGCTCTTTGCGGCATGGCTGAAGGATGCGACGGCCAGCGAGCCGAACGACCCCAACGCGGTGGCGCTGGCGACCGTCGACACCGACGGCCTGCCCGACGTGCGCATGGTGCTGCTCAAGGGCTTCGACGAGCAGGGCTTCGTCTTCTACACCAACTTCGAAAGCGCCAAGGGCCGAGAGATCCTGGCGACGATGAAGGCCGCGATGTGCTTCCACTGGAAGTCGCTGCGGCGCCAGGTGCGCGTGCGCGGTCCTGTGGAAATCGTCACCGACGCCGAAGCCGACGCCTATTTCGCCTCGCGTCCGCGTGGCAGCCGAATCGGGGCCTGGGCCTCGAAGCAGTCGCGTCCGCTGGAAAGCCGCTTTGCACTGGAGAAGGCGGTGGCCGAATACACCGCCCGCCACGCCATCGGCGAAATCCCGCGGCCGGCGCACTGGTCGGGCTTCCGCATCCGGCCGAGCCAGATCGAATTCTGGCACGACCGGCCCTTCCGCCTGCACGACCGCATCGTCTTCACCGCCAACGACAAGGGCGATTGGGACAAGGACAGGCTTTATCCGTAGGTTCCTGGCCTCCCTTGATGTGGGGAGGCCAACCAACTCACTTCTTGCGCGTCATGAAGGCGACGAGAGCGGCGCGCGCCTCGTCGGATTTGAGGCGGGCACGGAAATGCTCGCCTTCCTCCTTGATGCGGGCGACGAGCTCAGACCGGTCGCCGCGCATCAGGTCACGCGCGATCTTCAGCGCTTCCGGTGGCTTGGCAGCAATCTCGCGTGCTGCCGCAAGGGTGGCAGCCTCAAGTTCGTCTTCGGACACCACCTTGTAGATCAGCCCGGCCGCGAGCGCCCGCCCGGCCGGAAAACCCTCGCCCAGGCCGAGCAGCGCAAAGGCCCCCTGCTGGCCGAGCACGCGCGGTGCAAGCAGGCTCGAGCCCGCTTCGGGAACCAGGCCGAGATCGACGAACGGCGTGCGGAAGGTGGTGCGCGGCGTGGCGAAGGTCAGGTCGCAATGCAGGTTGATGGTCGTACCGATGCCGACCGCAATGCCGTCGACGCCCGAGACGATCGGCTTTTCGACCAGCGCAAGCGCCCCGAGAAATTCCCACACCTCGGCGCCGCCCTCGCCGCCGGTGGCGATCGCCATGAAATCGGCGAGGTCGTTGCCGGCCGAGAAGGCACCGGGCACACCGAGAAAGACGTGCACGCGTACTGCCGGATCGGCGTCGCCGGCCTTCAGCGCTGCGGCCATCTCACCATACATGGCGCGCGTGATGGCATTCTTCTTGTCCGGACGGTTCATCCGGATGATCTGAACGGCATCCTGCCGCTCGATGACAATATGGTCGCTCACGTCAGACTGTTCCTCGTCCCAGATTCTTATACCGAAACCAGCGCCTTGGCGGCTTGGTGCAGGCTTGCCGCGCCGCCGGTGACGCGCTCCTTCAGCGCCGTAGTCTCGCCGAGCAGGTTCTCGGCAAAGAACCGGCACAAGGCGATGCGCCCCGCGTCGCCCTCGGCCACGGCCGCGCGCGCCAGATAAGAGCCGCCGGCGGCCAGCGCGAACAGCCTGAGATAGGGCGTGGCGCCGGCCAGGGCATCGTCCGTTCGGCCGTTCTCGATTTGCTTTTGCAGGAAGCGCGTGGACTGCTGCAATTCGTCCAGCGCCTGCTCCAGGCAGATCGCGGTGCGGCCATAGTCCTCGCTGTTGAGGGCCGCGACCGCATTGGCGGCGGCATCGAGCTCGCCGATATAGTCGAAGACATGGTCGCCATTTCCGAGCGGCAGCTTGCGGACGACCAGATCGATCGCCTGGATGCCGTTGGTGCCTTCATAGATCGGGGCGATGCGAGCATCGCGCAGCAAGCGCGCCGCTCCCGTCTCCTCGATGAAGCCCATGCCGCCATGCACCTGTACGCCGAGCGAGGCGACATCGACACCGACGTCGGTGGCGAAAGCCTTGGCGATCGGCGTCAACAGGTTGGCGCGGTCCTGCCAGTGCGCCTTCTCCGTGCCTTCGGAGATGCGCGCCATGTCGAGCGCGTGGGCGCAGGCATAGGTGATGGCGCGCGCCCCCTGGGTCAGCGCCTTCATGGTCAAGAGATTGCGCTGCACGTCGGGGTGATAAACGATCGGTGCCATGCCTTCGCCGGTGTAGCCGGAGGCCTTGCCCTGGCGGCGGTCGTTGGCGTAAGCGAGCGCCTTCTGGAACGCGGCTTCAGCCACCGCCACGCCCTGCATGCCGACCGACAGGCGAGCATTGTTCATCATCGTGAACATGCAGGCGAGGCCCCTGTTCTCCTCGCCGATCAGCCAGCCCACCGCACCCGGCTCACGGCCTTTGGCGAAGCCGTCGCCATAGATCATCGTGCAGGTCGGCGAAGCATGGATGCCGAGCTTTTCCTCGATGCCCGAGCAGAACACATCGTTGCGCGCACCCGGCGTGCCGTTGTCATTGAGCAGGAACTTGGGCACGAGGAACAGCGAGATTCCGCGCGTACCGACCGGCGCGTCCGGCAGCCGGGCCAACACCAGATGCACGATGTTGTCGGTCAGGTCGTGCTCGCCATAGGTGATGAAGATCTTCTGGCCGAAGATGCGGTAGGTGCCGTCGCCTGATCGTTCGGCGCGAGTGCGCAGGGCGGCGAGATCCGAACCGGCCTGCGGCTCGGTCAGGTTCATCGTGCCCATCCACTCGCCGGAGATGATCTTGGCGAGATAGAGTGCCTTCAATTCTTCCGATGCATGCTTTTCCAGCGCCTCGATCGCCCCCATGGTCAGCGTCGGGCCGATGCCGAAGGCCATGGAGGCCGAGTTCCACATTTCGAGTGCGGCAACACCCAGCATCGTCGGCAGGCCCTGGCCACCGTACTCCTCAGGACCGTTGAGGCCGTTCCAACCACCCTCGGCCCAGTGCTTGTAGACGTCCTTCCAGCCGGGCGGCATGGTCACGGCCGCATCCTTGAGCTTGGCCCCGACCTTGTCGCCGATCTCGTAGAGCGGCGCCACTTCCTCGCTGGCGAAGCGGCCTGCCTCGCCCAGGATCGCGTCGACCAGGTCTTCACCAAGGTCGCCGAACCTGCCCGCGTCGAGCGCTGCCTTCAGGCCCGCCACATGCTTCAGCGCAAAGGCAATCTCTTCCACCGGGGCGCGATACATGACGCTTCCTCCTGCTGATGACGTGCTATCGCGGCCTCACCACCGCCTGCCGCCCACACTAGCCGCGTTCCTTCAGCGAGGGAAAGTGACTTTTTACGTAAACGTCAAATTTTTGGCCGAACTCGAAACCAAAACAGGGCGTCGTCACCCATCGCTGCTATAGCGACACCAGCGGCAACCGGTTCAAATAGGCTGACGCTTCAACCCTTGGGTGCTGGAGCTTCATCAGTATTTCCTTAACCATGACGGTTCACGATCGGCTATCGATCATCGGGGATCGCCGCTTGAGGGGACTGGTGTCCAGGTTTCGCAGGCTCACGCTTTCAGCGCTTGCCGCGGCGTGCGCCTCCCTCCCCGTCGCCGCCCTCGCTTCCGACTTCTCCGAACCCTGGAAGAAACCCGACCGGGCGCTGGTCATCGACGCCTACGAATACAATTCCATCGACTGGCAGAAGCTGTCAGGCGACAAGCGCATCGTCGGCTTCATCAACAAGGGCTCCGACGGCCTGCCTCCGCCCTATTTCTGCTCCGGCACGGAAACCGAAATCCGCCTGTGCAAGGCATTGTGGAAGCGGCACGCCGTGGCGCGCGAGCTGTTCCACACCCGCAAGGTCGTCGCCAAGGCGCTCGGCCTCGAATGGGGCGCCTACCATCTCGGCCGCCCAGGCAATCCGATCGAGCAGGCGCAGAATTTCCTCGATTTCGCCGAGCCTGGTCCCGACGATCTGATGGCGCTCGACATCGAGGAGAACGATCCCGACAAATGGATGTCGCTCGAGGATGCCGAGATCTTCGTGCGCTACATCTTCCAGCGCACGGGACGCTACCCGATCCTCTACACCAACGGCACGACTTCGAAATACATCGCCGACAATCGCTATCGCTACCAGCTGCTGTCGCGGCTGCCGCTCTGGTACGCGCGCTACAAGCCCGAGATCGGCATCCATTTCCCGAAAGGTAACTGGCAGGGCTACACGCTGTGGCAATTCTCGGCGCAGGCCAATTGCGGCGAGCGCCGCTGCCCCTACCGCGTCGCCGGCACGCCCAATGACATCGACGTCAACGTTGCACCGATGGATGCGGAGGCGCTGCGCAAGGCCTGGCCGTTCGGCCAGCTCATCGAAACCACTGATGTGTTTGTGGCGAGCGTGCCGGTGCCGATCGCCCGCGACGACGGCGTGAAGGGCGAAAGCCAGATCCGCTATGCGTCAGTCGCCTATCCCGTAAGGCTCGACCTGCTGGCCGAGGCGTTGCAATCAAGCTGGAACAAGGCCGTCATCGGCACGGTGCCGGCGATGAAAGCGCCCGGCAGCCGTCATGCCTACGGCATGGCCGAATATGCGGCGGCGAAGCTGGAACGACGCGAGCGCGCCCTTGCCGACCGCAGAGCCGACCTCGACCCGGTTTCAACCGCATCCACAGAACTGGACAAGCCTTAGGCCTGCTCACGCTCGACGGCGCGCCAGCCGATGTCGCGGCGGCAGAAGCCTTCGGGCCAGTCGATCAGGTCTACCGCCGCATAGGCCTTCTGCTGTGCTTCGCTGACGGTCTTTCCGGAGGCGGTGACGTTGAGAACGCGTCCGCCATTGGCAACCAGCTTGCCGTCCTTCTCCGCGGTGCCGGCATGGAAGACCTGTGCACCCGAGGCGACAGCCTTGTCGACATCAGAGATGACCGAGCCCTTTTCCGGTGTGCCGGGATACCCCTCGGCGGCCATCACCACAGTGAGCGCCGCCTCGTCGCGCCAGCGGGCGGAGACATGCGACAGCTGGCCGTCGGCGGCAGCGTTGAGCAGGACGAGCAAGTCCTCCTTCAGCCGCATCATCAGAACCTGGCATTCGGGATCGCCGAAACGGGTGTTGTATTCGATCAGCCTCGGGCCTTTGTCCGTCAGCATCAGGCCGGCGAACAGCACGCCCGAGAATGGCGCGCCCATCTCGGCCATGCCGCGCATGGTCGGCTCGACAATCTCGCGCATGGTGCGCTCGACCGTCTCCGGATCCATCACGGGCGCAGGCGAATAGGCGCCCATGCCGCCGGTGTTGGGACCGACGTCGCCGTCGCCGACGCGCTTGTGATCCTGCGCCGTGCCGAAGGGCAGCGCCGTCTTGCCGTCGCACAGGCAGAAGAAGCTCGCCTCCTCGCCGGTCATGAATTCCTCGACGACAACGGATGCACCGGCGCCGCCGAACGCACCTTCGAAGCAGGCGTCGACAGCATCGAGGGCCTCGACCAGGGTCATCGCGACAGTCACGCCCTTGCCCGCGGCAAGCCCGTCGGCCTTGATAACGATCGGTGCGCCCATCTTCTCGACATAGGCGCGGGCGGAGGCCGCGTCGTCGAAACGGCCATAGTCAGCGGTCGGGATGCCGTAGCGAGCGCAGAGGTCCTTGGTGAAGCCTTTCGAGCCCTCGAGTTGAGCCGCGGCCTTGGACGGGCCGAACACACGGATGCCCTGAGCGCGCAGATCGTCGCCGATGCCTGCAACAAGAGGCCCCTCGGGCCCGACGACGACAAGATCGATGCCCTTGTCCTTGCAGAAGGACGCAACCGCTGAATGGTCGGCGACATCGAGCGCCACCAGTTCCGCCTCCTGGGCGATGCCGGGATTGCCGGGCGCGGCATAAAGCTTGGTCAGCATCGGCGATGCCGCGATCTTCCAGGCGAGTGCGTGCTCGCGACCGCCGGAACCGATGAGAAGGACATTCATCAGGCAATTCCTCGTCCTGCAGAAACCGCCTCTCCGCTATGGCCGATGTCGCCACGGGTCAAGGCTTGGAAGCCGCTTTTTGCTGCCGACTCGATCATCAATCGCTGCCCCGCCCAGAGACCATCCGTCGTCTTGACGACCGCGTCCGCGCCTGCCACTCCACAGCGATGGAAACCATTCAGTCAAAAGCCGGCCAGGGCCGGGTCGCCGATGCGCCGAGCGGGCATTGGGTCTACCGCGCCTTGCCGCGCAAACTCTGGCCTTATGCACAGCTGGCCCGCTGGGACAGGCCGATCGGCTGGGTGCTGTTGCTCTGGCCATGCTGGTGGTCAGCCGCGATGGCGGCAAGCGCCTATGCCCGCCCCGAGGACAGCCTGATCTCCCTGCTGCCCTCGCCCTGGTATCTGATCCTGTTCCTGATCGGCTCCATAGCCATGCGCGGTGCCGGCTGCACCTACAACGACATCGTCGACGAGAACATCGACGCCCAGGTCGAACGCACGCGTTCACGTCCCATGCCGTCGGGACAGGTCTCCAGGCGCCAGGCCTGGATCTTCCTCGTTGCGCAGGCGCTCATCGGACTGGTCGTGCTGCTGCAGTTCAACAGCTTCGCCATCCTGCTCGGAATCTCGTCGCTGGTGATCGTCGCCATCTACCCGTTCATGAAGCGCTTCAGCAACTGGCCGCAATTCGTGCTCGGCCTTGCCTTCTCGTGGGGCGCGCTGATGGGCTGGGCGGCGGAATTCGGCGACATCGATCCGCCGGCGCTGCTGCTCTATTTCGGCTCGATCCTGTGGGTGATCGGCTACGACACGATCTATGCCCACCAGGACAAGGAAGACGACGCGCTCGTCGGCGTGAAGTCGACCGCGCGCTATTTCGGCGAGAACACGAAGTCCTGGCTGATCGGGCTCTACGGCGGCGCGCTGATGTTGTTCGCCACGGCCTTTGCCATGGCGCAGGTCCCGATGCCGGCGCTGGCCGGCCTGGTGGCGGCCGGCGCGCACATGGCGCGTCAGATTGCCGTGCTCGACATCGACAATCCAGACCAGTGCCTCAAGCTGTTCAGGTCGAACGGCCAGATCGGTTGGATGATCTTCATCGGCCTGATCTGCGGCGGCGCCTGGGTGGCGCTGAAGCCGCTGATCTGATCCTGGCAATCAAGCGCGGGCGATGATCTCTTCGCCCGCGATGACGAGACGCACACCAAGCGAACCCGATTTGCGACGGGCAAGGAAACGCGGCCGGCGCATGCGCGACACCCGGCCCTTGCGGCGATCCAGCGGCGGCTGGGTCTTGATCGCGGCCCCGAGCGACTCTTCGAGCGTGCGGGCAACACCGTCGGCCTCGATCAAAAGCATCGGCAGGCTGTAGAATTCGGCCCAGGCACGCCAGTCGGCGGCAACATCGTCGAGATCGTCGGCAACCAGCAGCGGCACCGAGAGCATCGGGTCGTTGTGCAGCAGCTCCAGCGTCACTGTGACATTGCCTTCGTCGTCTTCCATGGCCCGAGCGGCGACGCCGCGGAAGGCACGAGCCGGCAAGGCGATGGTCAGCGGAAGGCCACTCTGCTCGAGCAGTCGGCGGATGACCGCGCCGCGATGATCGATGGTGAAGGTGACATCGCCCAGGTCATCGCGCGTGGCGTAGCTGACCATCTGCGGCAAGCGGAATGGGTCGAGGCGCATGTTGCGTCCCGCCCAGACTGGCTTCAGTCCGGTGTTCATGTTGTGCCTTCCTGTTTCTCCTGAGAGCCGTTTTCCGGTCTCTCCGGACCAGTTTTCCCGGTCTCGTTTGTAGGAAGGACACTAGCGGGGGGACCTTACCGCCCCGCTTAAGAAAGTCGGTTAAATTTTGCTGATCTCTCCGATGGTTATCGGAATCCCACCAAACTGCATCAAATCACCTTGCCGGGGTTCATGATGCCGGCCGGATCGAAAACGGTCTTCACCCGACGCATCAAGTCGATGGCGACGGGCGGCGCGGTTGCGATCAGTTCGTTGCGCTTGAGCTGGCCGATGCCGTGCTCGGCCGAGATCGAGCCATTGAAGCTGCGCACCACGTCGTGCACGGCATCGTTCATGCGGCGGTAGAGCGCCAGGAACTCGGCGCCGTCCATGCCGACCGGCTGCGAGATGTTGTAGTGCAAATTGCCGTCGCCCATGTGGCCGAAGCAGACCACCCGTGCCTCCGGGCAGACGCCCGCCACGGCAAACCCTGCCTTTTCGATGAAGGAAGGAATGCTGGCGATCGGCACCGAGATGTCGTGCTTGATCGAGGCGCCCTCGGCCTTCTGCGTCTCCGGCAGCATCTCCCGCAGGCGCCAGAATTCATTGGCGTGGCCGACGCTCGCGGCAATCGCGGCGTCGCCGACCTGGCCGGCCTCGAAGCCGGCGGAGAGGATGTCCTCCATCAAGGTCCTGGCATCCTCGGCCGAGCGGCCGGAGGAGATTTCCATCAGCACCTGCCAGGCCCAGTCGCCTTCCAGCGGCGGGCGGGCATCAGGGATATGACGCATGGCGAACTCCATCGGCAGGTGGCCGATCAGCTCGAATGCGGTCAGGGCGCTGCCGCCGAGGTCCTGGGCGCGGTCGAACAGGGCAAGCGCCGCCTCAGGCGTTTCAAGTCCGACCCAGGCCACCTCCCTGCCCTTCGGCTTGGGAAACAACTTCAGCACGGCGGCCGTGATGATACCCAGCGTGCCCTCGGCACCCACGAACAGGTTCTTGAGGTCGTAGCCGGTATTGTCCTTCTTCAGCTTGCGCAGGTCGTCCAGCACCTCACCGGAAGGCAGCACCACCTCGACGCCGAGACAGAGTTCGCGAGCATTGCCATAAGCAACGACACCGGTACCGCCGGCATTGGACGACAGGTTACCGCCGATCTGGCAGGACCCTTGCGAAGCGAGCGACAGCGGAAACAGCCTGTCGACCTCGTCGGCAGCCTTGTGCAAGAGGTCGAGCACGACACCCGCTTCGGCGACCAGGGTGTTCGACACCGGATCGACTTCCCGGATGCGGTTCAGCCGCGACAGCGACACCACCACCTGCCCTCCAGAGCGGTCCGGCACCTGGCCGCCGACGAGGCCAGTGTTGCCCCCCTGCGGCACGACTGGGGTGCGCGTCTCGTTGGCGAGCTTCATGATCGCGCTCACCTCCTCAACGCTGCCCGGCCTGAGCACCAACGACGTTGTCCCCGTGAACAGCCCGCGAGGCTCATGCACATAGGGCTCGATGTCGGAACTCTCGCGAACGGCGTAGCGCTCGCCAACGATCGCGGAAAAGCGCTCGGCAAGCGCGGGGTCGAGGCCGATTGTGTTCTGTGTCATGGGAGCAGCCAGGTTCGGGGCCAGATTCACATATGGGGAATGTCGCGCGGTGCCGCAGCCCGGACCAGCCGGTCGTTGATCGCCTCGCCCAGTTCTTCCGACGGAATGGGCTCGACGGCGATCAGTCCGGCACCGCTGCGGTCGAGTGCCTGCAGATGCGAAAACAGGTTGGTGGCGGCTTCACGAAGGTCGCCGGTCTCGGACAGGTTGAGGAAGGCGCGCGCCTTCTGCCAGCCTTCGGCACGCAGCGCACCGAAACCAAGCAGCGCCTCGCCAGCCTCGATACGGTCCGCGTCGAGGCGCATGGCAGCGCCCGGCGCATAATGCGACGCAAGCATGCCGGGGGCCTCGATACCAGCGGTCACGCCGCGTAACAGCGGCGATCCCAAGACCGCTTCGATATCGCCGGCAGCAATGCCGCCCGGACGCAGCAGCCGTGCCCTGTCGCCCTCGACCTTGACGATGGTCGATTCCAGGCCGACCGATGTCGGACCGCCATCGACGACAAGCGGAATGCGCCCACCGAGATCGGCAGCGACGGCCTCTCCGCTGGTCGAACTGATCTTGCCCGACGTGTTGGCGCTCGGTGCCGCGAGCGGCCGGCCCAGCCGTGATATCAGCTTGCCGCCGAAACCCATGGGCATGCGCAGCGCGATCGTGTCCAGCCCTGCGGTGACAAGCGGGTGGATGCCAAATTCGAGCCTCAACGGCACGACCAACGTCAGCGGTCCCGGCCAGAATGCGTCGGCCAGCTTGCGCGACAAGGGATCAAACACGCCGATGCTTTCGGCCATGGCCATGTCAGCGACATGGGCGATCAGCGGATTGAAGCGCGGGCGGCCCTTGGCCTCGAAGATGCGGGCGACAGCATCGCCATTGGTCGCGTCGCCGGCAAGCCCGTAGACGGTCTCGGTCGGAATGGCCACGACCTCGCCGGCACCCAGCAGGGCAAGGGCTGCGTCCATCGCCTCATCGGCCGCGATCAGTTCCGTCACGTTAAAGCTTCCTTTTCGTGTCCGGTCGATAGCGCGCATGGCGCCATGCGACAAGGCCACCCCCCCAGGAATCGCGGCGATGGCTAAAATGCGCGGCATCTTCGCAAGCCCGCCGCAACCGGCGGCATATTATGAGGGCCTGATAGATCGATTCAAAGCCGGGGGCCAAATGCGTCTTTTTGCTGCGTTTCTCGTTGTGGGCATGGCTGCGGCCGGCGCCACGCAGGCATCGTCTCTGGTCTTCGTGCCCGACAGCGAGACAAGCCCATCCTTGGTCGAGGTCGGGGCTCCGAAGGTTGCGGTCTCGATCGTGGCCCTTGGTGCGTCGGCGGTCGATACGAGAAACGTCGCGGCAATCGCCGCCGCATCCGCGCCCCGGACGCGACAGGACGTGATGGTCATTCGCAGTGGCGAGATCGGCGACGCATCTGCCGATCCGGCGCCGGCCGCCCAACCGGCACAGGCATCGGCGGCGCCCGCCCAGCAGCAGGCGGCGGCAGATGCGCAGCCCGCTCCCGC
This sequence comes from Aminobacter sp. MET-1, assembly GCF_026521175.1. NCBI lineage: Bacteria > Pseudomonadati > Pseudomonadota > Alphaproteobacteria > Hyphomicrobiales > Phyllobacteriaceae > Aminobacter > Aminobacter sp. MET-1. Next base: position 37,762 of record NZ_JAMSHL010000013.1, read on the forward strand.
TTCGATGAAGGAGCCCGCCGCCACGCCGGCGAAGGACCTGGTTCACTAGACCTGCAGCCCTGCGCGTCCTCCCGGACGTGCAAAGGACACTGCAGCCGTCAAACCTAACCCGCGATCTTGGAGAAGTCGGCGACCTGATCGGTCGCCGCACGGATGCGGGCGAGCAGCGCAAGGCGGTTGGCACGCACCGCCACATCCTCGTCGTTGACCAGAACCTTCTCGAAGAACGTATCCACCGGTTCGCGCAGGGCGCTGAGCGCCCGCATGGCGGCGGCGAAGTCTTCGCGATGGATTTCCTTGCCAGCATTGTCGACGGCCTGGCTGACCGAAGCGAACAGTGCGCTCTCGGCAGGTTCGCGGAACAGCTTTTCGTCGATGGCTGCGGCCACGACGGTACCCTTCTTCTCTTCGGCCGCCAGGATGTTGGCGCCGCGCTTGGTGCCAGCGAGCAGGTTCTTGCCCTCCTCGCTGTCGAGGAAATGGCCCAGCGCCTCGACCCGGCGGGTCACGGTCAAAAGGTCATCGGCGTCTGGCGAAATCACCGCGTCGATCAGATCGTGGCGGGCGCCGAGTTCGCGCAGATAGACTTTCAGGCGGTCGTGGAAGAAAGCGAGCAGGTCGGCCTTCAGGGGCGCTGCCCGCTCAATCGTCTCGCGGCGCAGTTCCGCCTCATAGGCGGCGAGCGCATTGTCCACGTCCTGCTCGCCGTCGACGTCACCGGTGTCGAGCTTGGCTTGCGCGGCCTCGAACTCGGCCAGACGCTTTTCAATCGACGTCTCGGCCAACTGGGCAAGCGCCGCATCGAACAGCTTGGTCAGCGGCAGCTTGCCACGTGCTGCCAGCAAGATCCTGACAATGCCGAGCGCAGCACGACGGAGTGCGTAAGGGTCCTTTGAACCCGTCGGCTTCTCGTCGATGGTCCAGAAGCCGACCAGCGTGTCGAGCTTGTCGGCCAGCGCCACCGACACCGAAACCGGATCGGCCGGCACGCGGTCGGACGGGCCCTGCGGCCTGTAATGCTCCTCGAGTGCAGCCGCCACCGACGGGCTTTCGCCCTGCAGCAGCGCATATTTGCGGCCCATGGCGCCCTGAAGTTCGGGGAACTCGCCGACCACTTCAGTCTGCAGGTCGGCCTTGGCCAAAACGGCAGCGCGCTCGGCGAGCTTCGGCTCGGCGCCGACCAGCGGCGCGATCTCGCGAGCAAGCGCACGGATGCGCTGGACGCGGGCGCCCTGCGTGCCGAGCTTGGCGTGGAAGGTGACGCCGAGATGGTCGAGACGGGCCATGCGCTGGTCGAGCGGCTTGGCCAGATCGAGGCCGAAGGCCGAGGCCGATTCCTTCAGCGTTTCGAGATCGGGCAGGTCGCCCTGGTCGGTCTTCCAGAAATAGAGCGCGTCGGAGAGACGGGCGCGCACCACCTTGCCGTTGCCGTGGACGATCTCCTTGCCGCCGTCCCTGGCCTCGATGTTCGAGGTCAGCACGAAGTGATGCGACAGCGCGTCCTCCTTGCCTTGCGGGCGGGTGACGAAACACTTCTGGTTGGCGCGGATGGTCAAGCGGATAACCTCGGCCGGGATTTCGAGGAAGGCATCCTCGAACTGGCCCATCAGCACGACCGGCCACTCGACGAGGCCCGAAACCTCTTCCAGCAGGCCTTCGTCTTCGACCAGCTCAAGCCCACTGGCGAAGGCCAGGTTGCGGGCATCGGTGACGATGATCTCCTTGCGCCGGTCGGCGTCAATGACGACCTTGGCGGCCTCGAGCTTGGCCGCATAGTCGTCGAAGCGGCGTACTGATATCGCTTCCGGGGCGTGGAAGCGGTGGCCGTAGGTGACGTTGCCGGAGCGAATGCCGTCGACCTCGAAGTCGATGACGACGGGCTCCTCGGTCTCGGGGCCGAAAGTGCAGACGATCGACTGCAGCGGGCGCACCCAGCGCAAGCTGCCGGGCTTGGCCGAGGCCGGGCCCCAGCGCATCGATTTCGGCCACGGGAACGACTTGACGATCGCGGGCATCAACTCGGCGACGATCTCCTCGGCCGAGCGGCCGGGCTTTGAGATGTGCGCGACGTAGAAGTCGCCCTTCTTGGGGTCGCTATGGACATGCGCCTCGGAAATCGAGTTCAGCCCGGCGCTGCGTAGAAAGCCCTGGATCGCCGCTTCAGGCGCCTTGGTGCTTGGGCCTTTGCGGTCCTCGTGGATGTCCTTGGAGCGGGCGGTGAGGCCGCGAATGTCGAGTGTCAGGCGCCGCGGCGTCCAGTACTCGCGCGCTGCCTCGTAGGTGAGACCGGCTTCGACCAGACCGTCGGTCAGCATCTTCTTCAGATCGCCGGCCGCCTTGCGCTGCATGCGGGCGGGGATTTCTTCGGAACGCAACTCAAGAAGCAGATCGGGCATCGGACAGGCTCACGCGGAAAATGGTCCGCGCGGCATAGCAACTCAGCCGCCCGCTGTCACCTCCAGTGCAGCAGGCGAAATGCCATGGGCATGCAGCGACAAGCCTGCGCAAGACCGAAGATTTCCGTGAACCGAACGCTGCGCCGAAGCGACCGACGTTCAGGCAGACACCTGTTGGCTCGATGGCGATGAAAATCCTGACCGCATCCCTGCATGTCCTGGCACTCAGCGCCCTGCTCGCAGTGCATGTCGCCGCACCCGCTGAACTCAAGCTGCCGGGCGTGCGCAAGGCGCTGCAAACCATCGACGGACAGGCGGTTCCATCCGCATCGTCGTATGGTACGGCAATCGCCCAAATCGCCTAGCTCAGGCTCTCGCCAATCAGCGCCGCCAATCGTGTCGCCGCAGTATCCGCCGTCGGATTGGTAAGGTCGATCACCAGCGCCCGGCCGGCGCCGCCGGGTCAGTCGTTGAGGTGAACAATGGTGTGGGCGAAAGCCGTCAAACCGACATGCCGCCCGCTTCCGTCAGCAGGAAAGCCTCGCCGCAAGCCTTGGAAAGGTTGCGCACCCTGAGGATGTAGCTCTGGCGTTCGGTCACCGAGATCACGCCGCGAGCGTCGAGCAGGTTGAAGACATGGCTCGCCTTGATGCACTGGTCGTAGGCCGGGAACACCATCTTGTGCTGGGCGAGATTGCCGCCCTCGGCCGGCGCGCCGGCTGCGAGCAGCGCCTTGCACTCGGCTTCGGCGTCCTCGAAATGCTTGAGCAGCATCGCGGTGTTGGCGTGCTCGAAATTGTGCCTGGAATATTCCTGCTCGGCCTGCAGGAAGACGTCGCCATAGGTGACCTTGTCGTCGCCTTCGAGACCGTTGAAATTGAGGTCGTAGACGTTGTCGACGCCCTGAACGTACATCGCAAGGCGCTCGAGTCCGTAGGTCAACTCGCCTGCGACAGGCGCACATTCGATGCCGCAGACCTGCTGGAAATAGGTGAACTGCGACACTTCCATGCCGTCGCACCAGCATTCCCAGCCAAGGCCCCAGGCGCCCAGCGTCGGGCTTTCCCAGTCGTCTTCGACGAAGCGGATGTCATGCACCAGCGGATCGAGGCCGATGGCGGCCAGCGAGCCGAGGTAAAGTTCCTGCAGGTTCGACGGGTTCGGCTTCAGGATGACCTGGTACTGGTAATAATGCTGCAGCCGGTTGGGGTTTTCGCCATAACGGCCATCCTTGGGGCGGCGCGAGGGCTGCACATAAGCGGCGTTCCAGCGCTTCGGGCCCAGTGCGCGCAGCGTCGTTGCCGGGTGGAACGTACCGGCGCCCACTTCCATGTCGTAGGGCTGCAGGATGATGCAACCATGCGCGGCCCAGTAATTGTGCAGCGTCAGGATCAGGCCCTGGAACGAGCGGCTGGGGTGCATATGGGCGGGCATGGTGTTGGTCACGGGCAACGCTCGATCATTGGCGCGCCCCGCAGCAAAACGGGGCCAGAGAGGCCCCGTCCTATTCTGCCCGAAGATATGGGTCAAGCAGCGGCATCCGGCCGCCGCCCGCGCTGCCGGGTCAATTGCCCGGCAGGCGCAGTTCCTGTCCCGGCGCCAGGCGGGCCGGATCACCGCGCAGCTCGGGGTTGAGATCGAGGATCTCGCGATAGCGGTCGCCATTGCCGAGCACCTCATTGGCGATCGACCACAGCGACTGGCCGCGCTGCACCTTGTAGGCCGCAGGTACGATCTGCGCCGTCTCCTCGACCGGGTTATCGACCTCGCCCTTCTTCTGGCTGTCGGTCGCAGGCGCCACCGGCTGCACCGGCTCTGGCTTGGCCGGCACTTCCTGGGCGGCGGTCGGCTTCTCAGGCAGCGGCTCCAGACCCTTGGCCAGCTTCTTTTCGACCTCAGCCAGAACGTTTGGCTCGGGCTTCATGTCGCGCGTGTGGCTCCACTGGAATGTGGCCTCCAGCTTGCGCCCGACACGCCAGTAGGCATCGCCGAGGTGATCGTTCAGCACCGGATCGTCAGGCTTCAGCGCCACCGCGCGTTCGAGTTCGCGCACGGCGTCGTCGAACTTGCCGAGACGATAATAGGCCCAGCCCAGCGAATCGATGATGTAGCCGTCGCTCGGCCTGAGATCGGCAGCCTTCTTGATGAGGTTGAGGCCCTCATCGAGGTTGATGTTCATGTCGACCCAGGAATAGCCGAGATAGTTCAGCACCTGCGGCTGGTCCGGGAACAGTTCCAGCGCCTTGCGGAAGTTCGGCTCGGCCTTTGGCCATTCCTTCAGCCGCTCATAGGCGATGCCGCGCTGGTAGAAGAGGTTCCAGTTGACGTTGGTCGGCGTCTTCAGCTTTTCGACCGCCTTGTCGTAGACATCGGCGGCGGCACGGAAATTCTCGGTCGACGCATAGACGCCGCCGAGCGCGAGATAGCCGCGCATATCGTCGGGATTGGCCTCGACCAGCGCCTTCAGGTGCTTGATCGCCTCGTCGTGCTGCTTGAGGTCGGCGAGGTTGAGGCCGAGCTGCAACTCCGACAGCCGCTTCAGCGGCGAGCTTTCAGGCACGCGGCGGTAGAGCGCGATTGCCTCCTCGCCGTTCTGCTGCTGCTCGGCGATCGAGGCGAGCTGCACCAGCAATTCGTCGCTGTATGGCTTCAGGGCCAGCGCATATTGCAGATAGAGGCGAACGAAGGGTTCGCCGCCGCCGCGGTTCAGCGCCGTCGACAGGTTGAGCAGGATTTCGGCGGCGCCATCCTGCGGGTTGGCGACCAGAGGCGCAATCTTGTCGCCCTTGTTGATCTGCTCGCGCAGCGCCGAAATCGGCAGCTTGCCAGGCGCGAACTCGTCAGCCTTGTCGAGGACAGCGAGCGCCTCGGCCTTCTTGCCACCGCGTGCCAGGAACCCGGCATAGGCTTCGGCGGCACGCATCCATGTCTCGGGCGCAGCACTGCCGGCGCCGAGATTGTTGATCGTTGCCTTGAATATCTCGTCGGCCTTGTCCTTCTGGCCAGCTGCCTCGGCGATCAGGGCGCGATGATAGGTCTTGAACAGCTCATACCATTCCGGCCCCTGAAGCTTGTCGAGGAACTGCAGCGCATCGGCCGAGCGCCCTTCGCCCTGCTTCGCCCAGCCGGTCATGACACCTGTTATCAGCCGGTCGAGGTCGGATTCGAGCGCCAGCTTGAGCCAGTTCTCGGCACCCTGGTAATCCTTCTTGCGGATGCTGTCGACGCCGAGCGCCAGCCGCGAGAAGCGCTCCACGTCGGGCACGGTCTTCAGCATCTGGGCGTAGGGCAGCGATTCGTCGAAGCGCCCCTGCGCGATCAGCGCCAGCATCAGGCTCTGCTGAAGGGCCGCGTCTTCGGGATCAAAAGCCAGCGCGCGCTTGTAATAGGCAATGGCGCTGTCGAGATCGTTGTCTGCTTCGGCGGTACGCGCCGCGAGATAAGCGCCCGAAAAGGAGTTGATTTCGACCGGCTCGGAAACCGTTTTGGCATAGCCCGGCTGCGTCAGGGCGGTGAAGCTCGTGAAAGCCGCCAGCCCGAGGAGCCAGAGTGCGCGTCGCTGCCGCATGAAAGTCCTTCCTGGTCAGGTCCTACGGTCAAGACACCCGCTGTGCGGGATCGATGGTCGCAACCGCTTGTCGGTTCGAAGCATGGCCTTTTTGGGGTCACGCATCAATCCGGTCCGGCATTACAATCCGACAACCGGCTCAAGACTTGCTTAAGGGCAACACTGGCGTGTCGCCTCGGGCGACAATCACACGACGCGGCTGATGCAGAAATCGATGACGTCGATCAGGGCCGTCTTCTGCGGCGTGTTGTCGAGCGGCGCCAGCGCATCGCGGGCGATCTCGCCGAAATGGCTGGCGCGGCCGATCGTGTCGGAGATGGCGCCATGGCGCGTCATCAGGCCAATCGCCTTTTCGAGCGCGGTATCGTCGCTCCCACCATCCTCGATCGCGCTCTTCCAGAAGGCGCGTTCGGCGGTGCTGCCGCGGCGATAGCTCAGTATCACCGGCAGCGTGACCTTGCCTTCGCGGAAATCGTCACCGACATTCTTGCCGAGGTCCTTGCTGGAGCCGCCGTAATCGAGGGCGTCATCAATCAACTGGAAGGCAAGACCGAGATTCATGCCGTAGGAGCGCAGCGCCGCCTTGTCGTTCTTCGACGCGCCGGCGATGACCGGGCCGACCTCGGCAGCGGCCGAGAACAGGGCCGCCGTCTTCGCCTTGATGACAGCGAAATGCTCGTCTTCGGTGGTCTCGAGGTTCTTGGCGGCCGCCAGCTGCATCACCTCGCCTTCGGCGATGATCGAGGCAGCCGATGACAGGATGTCGAGCGCTTCGAGCGAGCCGACCTCGACCATCATGCGGAAAGCCTGACCAAGCAGGAAGTCGCCGACGAGCACGCTCGCCTGGTTGCCCCAGATGGTCCGCGCCGTCTTCTTGCCGCGACGCAGGTCGCTTTCGTCGACGACGTCGTCATGCAGCAGCGTCGCCGTGTGCATGAATTCGACCGAGGTCGCCAGCTTGACGTGGTTTTCGCCGGAATAGCCGAACATCTGGGCGGCTGCGAGCGTCAGCATCGGACGCAGGCGCTTGCCGCCCGACGAGATCAGGTGGTTGGCCACCTCCGGGATCATCTCGACGTCAGAACCGGCCTTGGAGAGGATCAACTCGTTGACCCTGGCCATGTCGGCCGAAGTCAGATCGATCAGTTCCTTGATCGAAGCGGCGTCCCGCTTTCCCTTCTCGATGTTGAGAACGACACCCAAGGCCAACACTCCAATTACACGGGCGCGTTGTCGCGCGCGTAGCTCTTAATCGATTCTAGGGCGCTATGCACCACACCGGCAAGTGGCGAATTGGCGCGGCGAAAGGTGTGGCGTTTACTTCGCCCGCTCAAACTGCGAATTTCCAGAGATGATCGAACTCATGCGCACCAACGACCCCGTCGTCCTGTCCTTCGTTCAATCGCTTCTGCGAGACTCCGGCATCGGCTGCTTCATCGCCGACCAGAACATGAGCGTGCTCGATGGCTCGCTGGGCATCCTGCCGCGGCGCGTCCTGATCGACGAAGACGATGCCAGGGAGGCGCGACAGCTGCTTACCGACGCCGGCATCGAGCACGAAATCCGCCTGAAGTGACCTCTGCCCCTTTAGAGATTGCCGGACCGAAGCTGCCGCCGCATACGGTGGATGCCTTCCATCGCGGCGACTTCTTTGTGGTGCAGCCGAAGAAGGGCGGACATCGCGCCGGCATGGACGCGATGATGCTCGCGTCCTCTGTCCCATCGACATTTGCAGGCCGGCTGGCCGATTTCGGCGCAGGCGCCGGTGCTGCCGGCCTTTCTGTTGCGTCGCGCTGCAGGTCGGCTCATGCGCTGCTGGTGGAACTGACGCCCGAGATGGCGGCCTTTGCCGAGGCGACGCTCGCGCATCCCGACAACACATCGCTCAAGGGGCGCGCAACCGTGCTGATGGCCGACGTGGCGCTATCGGGCAAGGCGCGCGCCGAGGCCGGACTTGCCAACGGATCGCTCGACTGGGTGATCATGAACCCGCCGTTCAACCCTCAACACCATCGCCCGACGCCCGACGCGCTGAAGCGGCAGGCGCATGTCATGGACGACGGGCTGTTCGAAAGCTGGATCCGCAGTGCCGCAGCCGTGGTCAAGCCGCGTGGCGGTTTCGCCATCATCGCTCGCCCGGAATCGCTGGTGCCCATCCTCAACGCCATGGAAGGCCGCTTCGGCAATGCCGAGGTCGTGCCGATCCACCCGCGCGCCGACGCGTCGGCGATCAGAGTCATCGTAAGGGCCGCGCGTGCCTCGCGCGCGTCCATGCAGATCTGCCCGCCGCTTGTACTGCATGAAGAAAACGACAGGTTCTCGCAACGCGCCGACGACATAAACAGCGGCCGCTCTTCGCTTTTCGGCGATTGAGCTCGCCTCAGACATTGCGGATGGCTACGGAATACATACATCCGGCATGTCCGGCGCGTCGGCCCGAAAGTAGAGACTTTCGGAACGAACGATGCGCAGATTGGAAAGGCTGGAGCGTATGTCATGCGTTCATTCGGACGCATTGAGCTCCAGAATCGGAGACGTGACGCTGTGAAGAAATTTTTCCGTCGCCTGCTGCCCAAGTCGATGCGCTCTGGCGACGTCACCATCCCCGTCCTGCGCCTGCAGGGCGCGATCATGGCCGGCGGCAGCCAATTCCGACCAAGCCTGTCTTTGGCTTCCACCGCCGGCCTGATCGAGAAGGCCTTTGCCATTCCCGGCCCGGCCGTCGCCATCTCGATCAATTCGCCCGGCGGGTCGCCGGTTCAGGCGCGGCTGATCTACAAGCGCATCCGCGATCTCGCGGCGGAGAACAACAAGAAGGTGCTGGTGTTCGTCGAGGACCTGGCGGCATCAGGCGGCTACATGATCGCGATCGCCGGCGACGAGATCATCGCCGACCCCTCGTCCATCGTCGGCTCCATCGGCGTCATCTCGTCGTCATTCGGCTTCACCGAGCTGATCAAGAAAATCGGCGTCGAGCGTCGCGTCTATACCGCGGGCGAAAACAAGGCGACGCTTGACCCGTTCAAGCCGGAGAAGGCCGAGGACATCGAGCGGCTGAAGAAGCTGCAGCTCGAAGTGCACGAAACCTTCATCGACATGGTCAAGGAGCGGCGGGGCAAGAAGCTCATCGACGATCCGGAGCTGTTCACCGGCCTGTTCTGGTCGGGCAAGAAGGGCCTCGAACTCGGCCTGGTCGATTCCCTCGGCGACATGCGCACCGTGCTCAAGGATCGCTACGGCCCAAAGGCCGAACTCAAGCTGATCACCCCGCCGCGCGGCCTGTTCGGACGCCGACTCGGCATGTTCGGCTCGTCGACGCCAACACTCGGCCCCGATGTCGCGTCTGCGTTCGCCGCGGGCATGGTGGATGCGGCGGAAGAGCGCGCGTTGTGGGGCCGGTTCGGCCTTTGAAAATGCAGGGACCGCGGATTATGATCGCGGAAAATCCCTGCCCGGCCGGACACATCAGGCGCCGGCGACCCAAGGGAGGAGAATGACATGCCGCAACTGATCTTCTTCGCGCTCGTGGTCGTGGTGGCCTGGTACGGCTACCGCTCCTTCATCCGCGAGGCCGAACGCGTCACCGCCAAGGTCCGCCGCCACGAGCGCCAGCGCCAGTCGGGCACGGACGGTACGCTGGTCAAGGATCCCAAGACCGGTGAATACCGGCTTGAAAAGGACTGACGGCCGCCCGTGACGCTGAACACCGCGCCGCTCGCCGAATTCGCCCCGGCCAAGATCAACCTCGCCTTGCACGTCACTGGCAGGCGTGACGACGGCTATCATTTGCTCGAGAGCCTTGTCGTCTTCGCCGAGCTGGGCGACCGCATCGCAGTTTCCACCTGTGAAACAGACAGCTTTGCCGTCAACGGCCGCTTTGTATCGGACGTGCCGCTCGACGGCGGCAACCTGGTGCTCAAAGCTCGCGACGCCCTGCGCGCCGCTTTCCCCGGCCATGCCCGCCCCGTTTCGATCGCGCTCGAAAAGAACCTGCCGGTCGCCTCGGGCATCGGCGGCGGCTCGAGCGATGCGGCCGCAACGCTGCGGGCGCTCGCCAGGCTTTGGCGTATCCCGGTCGGCGAGGCCGAACTTGCACGGCTGGCCCTGCCGCTCGGTGCCGACCTGCCGATGTGCCTTGCCGGACGGCCGCTCATGGCGCGCGGTATCGGCGAACATCTCGAACCGGTAGAAGATTTCCCCGCCCTGCCGATGGTACTGGTCAATCCCGGCATCGCCATATCCACGCCTGAGGTCTTCCGAGCGCTCACCCGCCGTGACAACCCGCCGCTCGCAGCCCTTACGCATGCCTGCGACATGTTCGAATGGTTCGCGGCGACGCGCAACGATCTCGAACCGGCCGCCATGTCGATCGTGCCTGCGGTCGGCGAAGCGCTCGATGCCCTGCGCCAGAGCGGCGCTGCCTTTGCCCGCATGTCGGGCTCCGGCGCCACCTGCTTCGGCATTTTCGCCAGCCAGGCGGCAGCCCAGCGTGCTGCGAATGCAATCGTCAGCAGGCAGCCCGGCTGGTTCACCGCCGCCACCAAGTCCATGATCCAGGAGCCAAGGCGATGAGCGAGCCCCGCGCCTTCATTCCCGTCGGCATTGCCGTGCTCACCGTCTCCGACACCCGCACGCTCGCAGACGACAAGTCGGGGCAGACGTTGGCCGACCGCATCGTGGCCGAGGGCCATGTGCTGAGGGCACGCGACATCGTCACCGATGACAAGGATAGTATCCGAGAGCGCGTCACCACATGGTCGTTAGACAAGGACATCGACGTCATCATCACCACAGGCGGCACCGGCTTCACCGGCCGCGACGTGACGCCTGAGGCGCTGGAGCCGATCTTCGAGAAGCGCATGGACGGCTTCTCCGAAGTCTTCCACCGCATTTCCTACGACAAGATCGGCACGTCGACGATCCAGTCACGCGCCACAGGCGGCGTGCTCAACGCCACCTTCGTCTTCGTGCTGCCTGGCTCGCCCGGCGCCTGCCGTGATGCCTGGGACGGCATCCTCAAGCCGCAGCTCGACTATCGCCACATGCCGTGCAATTTCGTGGAGATCATGCCGCGCCTCGACGAGCATCTTAGGCGCGGCGGCACCAAGTCAGCCTGAGCTATCTCCGCCCTGCAGCGACGGTGATTTCAGCTTCCAGCGTCTTCATCGCCAGCCCGCGTGCAATGCCCTCGGCATCCGCGCCATTGCGGGCCTGAATCGCCGCCTGCTTCCTAGTGATGACCAGCCCTTGCTCCAACGCCCGGGGCCGCGACGTGATGCGCTGCCACAACGGCCTGTTGCTCGCCTTCGCGCGGGTGAAGCGCGCGCCCATCGTCAGCTTGGCCGTGTGGCGCATGACATCGTCTGTCCAGCCGTCAGCCAGCCGCGCCCCTGGCTCGAGCAGAAGCAGCCAATCGCCCTTCGCCTGCGCGATACCCGCCTTTATGCCACCTTCGGCCAGGAACACGCAGCCGGCATGCTCGGCGACATAGTGGGTCTGGTCGGTCGAGCCTTGATCGCAGACGATCACCTCGCGCACGACGCCCTCAACGGCACCGCCGACCAGCGACGCCAGCGTCCGGGCCAGAGCTTCCTCGTCGTTTCGCGTTTCGATCAGCACGCTCAGCATCCCTAGCCGCATATCCGAAAGCAGGCCGATGCGCCAGCGCGGTCGAGCAAACGACAAAGTTCTTGCTTTGTTCTCATTTAAGAAATAGGAATAGTTTCATGTCGGGCGAATCGACGGCCGGCCATTCCCACCGGGAGACAATGAGATGGAACCCATTGCACGGGCCGATGTCGCAGCTTTCAAAGGCGGTGGCGCGACAATGGCCAACGCGATGATCGAAGAGAGTGGCCTGCGCATCAATCACGAGCGCCGGCGCGGACGTGGCTCCGGCGTCAACCCCTCCGGGCGTTTCGAACCGACGACGCGTCATGTCTTCGACGACGGCTGGAGCACCATCGAAGAACTGCCGCCTTTCAAGACCGAAGTGCAGGTGGAAAAGCCGCGCACCATCATCACCCGCAACGACTCCCCCGACATCTCCTTCGACCGCTCGATCAATCCCTATCGCGGCTGCGAGCACGGCTGTGTCTATTGCTTCGCCAGGCCAACCCACAGCTACATGGGCCTGTCGGCAGGACTGGACTTCGAGGCGCGGCTGTTCGCCAAGCCCGATGCGGCAAAGCTGCTCGACCGCGAGCTGTCGAAGGACGGCTACCAGCCGCGCACCATCGCCATCGGCACCAACACCGATCCTTACCAGCCGATCGAGAAGAACTGGCGCATCATGCGCGAGGTCCTCGAGGTGCTGGAGGCGCGCAACCATCCTGTGGGCATCGTCACCAAGTCGGCGCTCGTGGCCAGGGACATCGATATCCTGGCACGCATGGCGGAGAAGGGTCTCGCCAAGGTGGCGCTGTCGATCACCACGATGGACCGGCTGCTTGCCCGCACCATGGAACCACGTGCGGCGACACCGACCAGGCGGCTTGAAGCCATCCGCCAGCTGTCGCAGGCCGGCATTCCCGTCTCGGTCATGGTGGCGCCGATCATCCCCGGCCTGACCGACCAGGAGATCGAACGTATACTCGACTCGGCCGCCGCCGCCGGTGCGACCGGAGCCGGCTACGTCATCCTGCGCCTGCCGCTCGAAGTCAGCCCGATCTTCAAGGACTGGCTGTTGCGCCACTATCCCGACAGCTATCGCCATGTGCTGTCGCTGATCCGCTCGATGCGCGACGGCAAGGACTACGACGCTGAATGGGGCAAGCGCATGCGCGGCAAGGGCCCCTATGCCTGGCAGATCGGTCGCCGCTTCGAGATGGCCGCCAAACGGCTTGGCCTCAACTCCGAGCGCACCCCGCTCAGGACAGACCTGTTCAAGGCCGCCCCGAAAGACCAGCAGCAGTTGATGCTGCTCTGACCCTACAAGAGAATCCCGTCCGGCCTCCCCCGTGGCCAGCTGACGGTGCCTTCCCGAGCCGCCGCCCCATACGGACGGGAAGGTCTTGCGGAGAATCGGAGCCGATGCGAGCATCGCCGCACTATGGCTCGCCCGCGTTCCGATTCTCCGCCCCTCTTCGAGATCGTCGAGAAACCCGACTTCTCCTTCGAACAAAAGGCGATGAAGGCCGGGCAGTGGCCATGCGCCGGCATGGATGAAGCAGGGCGCGGCCCACTCGCCGGCCCTGTCGTGGCTGCGGCGGTCGTGCTCGACCCCGACAACATCCCTGCCGGCTTGGACGATTCCAAGCGTCTCAGCGCAGCCCAGCGCGACGCATTGTTCGACGAGATCCTGAGCAAGGCGCTGGGTGTGGCAGTGGCGTCGGTCTCGGCCGACAGCATCGACCGCAGCGACATCCGCAAGGCCAGCCTCGAGGCCATGCGGCGCGCGCTCGCCGGACTGCCGGTCGTTGCCCAATCGGCGCTCGCCGACGGCCGCGACGTGCCTCCCGGCCTCGCCTGCACCTGCAAGGCGCTGGTTAAGGGCGACCAGCGCTCGCAGTCGATCGCCGCAGCGTCCATCGTCGCCAAGGTTACCCGCGACCGGATGATGACGGCCTGCGGCGCCAACGATAATCGCTACGGCTTCGAAATCCACATGGGCTATGCGACCGCACGCCATCGCGCGGCGATCGTCGAACATGGCGCATCCATCCGCATCCACCGCGTCTCCTTCGCGCCGTTCAAGGACTGACGCCGTCCGCGGCCGGCGGTCCGTTGCGCAGATCTTTTCAAGCCCGGGGCCGCAGTCTCATCGCTGGTGACACTTCCCCGGTGCGACCGCAGGGCGGCTCATTGTTTCCTCCAACAAAAAAGCCGCCGGAAATTCCAGCGGCTTTCTCATATTGGGTAAGTCCAGCTCGACTTAGTTGAGCTTGGCCTTCACTTCCTGGACCGAGCTCTTAAAGCGGTCGGTGCTGGTCTTGGCGTCGAACTTGCTGCCCAGAATCTGGCGGGCGGCTTCGACGGCGAGGTCCACTGCGTTGGCGCGGACTTCGTTGATCGCTTCCTGCTCTGCCTGGCCGATCTTCTGCTCGGCGAGCGCGGTGCGGCGCGCGACATATTCTTCGGTCTTGGCATGCGCCTCTTCGGCGAGCAGGCCAGCTTCACGCTTGGCGATCTCGACGATTTCGGCTGCTTCCTTTTCCGCTTCCTTGCGCTTGCGCTGGTACTCGGCCAGCAGCTGCTGCGCTTCTTCACGCAGCTTGCGTGCATCCTCGAGTTCGGCGCGGATGCGATCCGCACGGCCGTCGAGAGATTTCGCCAGCATGCCGGGCACCTTCAGGTACACGATCAGCGCAACGAAGAGAAACAGAGCGACTGTTGCCCAGAATGTAGCGTCCATCGCTTGTCTCCTACTTGCCTGCGGCCTTGACGGCAGCGGCGATGTCGGCCTTTTCGACCTTGCCTGCGCCAAGCGCCTGGACGATCGCCTGGGCGGTGTCCTCGGCGATGGTGCCCACTTCCTTCATGGCGTTGGCCTTGATGGTGGCGATGCGCGCCTCGGCGGCAGCGAGCTTCTGCTCGAGACCGGCCTCGACTTCCTTGCGCTTGCCTTCAGCTTCGGCCTTGGCCGCGTCGCGGGCCTCCTGGCCAATGGAATTGGCCTTACCCTTGGCCTGGGCCAGTTCCTGCTCGTAGGCAGCAACCGCTGCGTCCGCCTCGGACTTCATCCGCGCGGCCTGATCGAGGTCGCCGGCGATGCGATCACGGCGAACTTCCAGCGTACCGCCGACACGCGGCAGAACGACGTTCTTCAGGAAGAGGTAGAACAGGCCGAAAGTGATGGCGAGCCAAAGGATCTGCGACGGATAGGTCGTAGAATCGAATGGCGGAAAAACGCCGCCGCCGTGCCCACCAGCTGCTTCCGTGTGCGCCTGAGCGGCACCGGCATCAGTGGTGTGAGCATCTCCCGCCGCAGGCGCTACTTCCTCGGCGTAACCCGGTGTCACAAACATCTCATTCCCCTGTCCAACCCGACCGGCCGCCTGTGGCGACCGGCACAATCGTCAGCGTGGCTCTTATGCGAAGAGCAGCAGCAGGGCGATGAGCAGCGAGAAGATGCCCAGAGCTTCGGTCACGGCGAAGCCGAACACCAGGCGGCCGAACTGGCCGTCAGCAGCCGACGGGTTGCGCAGGGCGCCCGAGAGGTAGCTGCCGAAGATGTTGCCGAGGCCGAGGGCCGTACCAGCCATGCCGAAACAAGCCAGACCGGCGCCGAGATACTTTGCTGCTTCTGCGTCCATTTTAAAACTCCTTGTTGGAACTGTTGATTTCGTTATGCGACGGGCGAGCCCGCCGTATCTGGATCAGTGCCCGGGATGGACAGCGTCGTTGAGGTACATGCAGGTCAGAACTGCGAAGACATAGGCTTGCAGGAACGCGACCAGCACTTCGAGACCGGTGATTGCAACGGTCATGAACAGCGGCAAGACCGAGCCGGCGATACCCACGGCGCCCATGGCGCTCAGTGAGGTAACGAAACCGGCGAAGACCTTCAGCGTGATGTGACCGGCCAGCATGTTGGCGAACAGACGAACCGAGAGGCTGACCGGACGCGACAGGAACGAGATCACTTCGATGATGACGACCAGCGGCACCAGCAGGCCCGGAATGCCGCTCGGCACGAACAGCTTGAGGAAGCCGAAGCCATGCTTGGCGAAACCGTAGACAATGACGGTACCAATCACCAGCAGCGCCAGCGCGAAAGTGACGATGATCTGGCTGGTGACGGTGAAGAAGTAAGGGAACAGGCCGAGCATGTTGGCAACGAGCACGAACATGAACAGCGAGAAGACGAACGGGAAGAAGCGCATGCCCTGGGAGCCCGCGGCATCTCTCAGCATCGACGCCACGAATTCATAACTCATTTCCGAGACCGACTGCAGGCGGCCGGGAACGAGGCCACGGCTGGTGGTCGTCAGGAACAGGAAGGCGCTGGCGACCACGACGGTGGCAACCATGAAAGCGGCCGAATTGGTGAAGGAGAAGTCGAGACCTCCGACCTCAATCGGAATCAATTTCGAAATCTGAAACTGATGGATAGGATCGTTGGCCACGTGGCCCCCCTTCGCCTAAATTGCGCCTTGCGGCGCTGCTTACTTCTTGCCCTGGTCGTCCGACCGCCCGTCCGGCGGCCTGATGCCAGCATCTGTAACAAGCCCTGCCGAACGCAGGACATTCAGTACACCGGCGCCAAAGCCGAGAAGCAGGAACACGATCAACCCCCAGGGCGACGTGCCTGCGAACCGATCGACAAACCAACCAAGCCCCACACCTACAGCTACACCGGCGATGAACTCGCTCGACAGCTTGAGTGCCTGACCGTAGCCAGTCGTACCTTTCGACTCTGTACCTTCATCCCCCTCGTCACGCTGTGGGCGCCTTGCTGCCAACGAGGCTTCAAGATCGCGCCTGCGGCGCTCGAGTTCGTTGTCGCGAATGTCGTTTTCGGCTCGATTTTCAGGCCGGGTGTTTCCAGTTTCGCCTGGCCTTGTTGGCTTGGCCATTGCAAACTCCCGCCCGGTCCGAGCGTCTCCGTCCGTCCGCTTCAAAGTCGCCGGCAACATAGTTAGAGGGTGCCTGCCCGTCAAGCCACGGGGGCACCCATCAGCAGAAGTATTTAATGCTGTTAAATCAGGGGCTTGGCGAAGTGCGACATCCTGCCCAAGGCTCCACCCTGCCCTCCCCGGGCGAATCCCCTGACAAACGGGGTTCAGCGCGGACTACCGGGCCAAGCCTTGAGACAGGTCAGCTCCAGCCACCGCCATAAGTGCGGTAGAAGATGTGGAGACCGATTTTGGTCATCCGCTTCATGCCCCTCGCCCACCCCGGATTGACGTAGTTGGCGTAATAATGGGTCGACGAGCCGATCTCCGGCAGGAAGATCTTTCCGGCGGTCACGGCCATGGCCACATCCTGGGCGATCTTGTAGTGCGTCGGGCTGGTGACGCGGTCCTTGATGCCGTCGCAGGCAAAGGAGAACTGGCAGCGGTTGAACCAGCCGTCGTTCTGGTAGACCACGCCGCAGATGCTGCCGGGATAGGTCGGATTGCGCACGCGGTTGAGCACGACCTGGGCAACGGCTGCCTGGCCGCGCAGCGGCTCGCTCTGGGCCTCGAAATAGATGGCGTTGGCCAGGCAGGTCTGTTCGGCCTTGGAGAAGACGCTCGCCGGCAGCGGGTTCTGCAGCCAGGAGTGGTCACCCTTGCCCATCGGTGGGATGAAACGGCCCGACGCCTGGTCGTCGTCGCGCAGCAACGCCTCGAAGGGCGACGCCTTGGCATAGTCTGGCTCGGCCGGGGCATAGGCGGTGGCGAGAATGTCGGCTTTGTCGCTGGTGACCAAAGAAGCAAGCATAGAAGGCACGTCGCGATCGCGCTTCTTCGTCTCCTTGACGTGGAAGGCCGCGGCGATCTCGACCTCCTTGCCCTTGATCTCGGGCTTGGCAAAGGTCAGCTTCATGCCGCTATCGGCGGAGGGGCGCAGGAGCAAGGAACTGGTGCGCTGGAACACCGAACCGGCGGTAAAGTTCCTGGGTGGCGCAACCGGGGTCACCTCGACGACGCGGCTGCGCTTGTCGACGCGCACGACCCGGTCCTCGTCGGGCAGCTTGGAAGCAGCGCCGATCTTGCCACGGAAGGCGACCGTTCCGACGCCTGAAATCTTCATGCCGGAGCCCGACATCGGGCCGGTGACGATGCCATCGAGGAAAGGCATTTCGGCCGCATGCACTGAACCGGCGGCAGCGCGCTCGACATAAGAACTCCAGCGGGCGTTCTGGCCCTCGAGGCCGGAAACGAAGCTGGTCATGTCCTGATAAGCGGCAACGGTGGGGAAGCCGAGCCAGATCCCGAGGCCGACGATGGCGGGTGCCAGGAACGAACGCTTTCCCTCGCGGGCGGCGGCAGGCCGCCGCGACTCAACTGGTCGATGCACGAAAACTCTCCAGGACGCTACACACCCACTGGAGAGAAAAATGAAGCATTAACCTTGATGGAGCGTTAACGCACGCAACCTTCGCGCAATGCGAAAAGGGCCCGCAATTGCGAGCCCCCGGTTCATTTCTTCTTCTTTGCGCGTCCCGCGAACGGGTTGTCGGATGTGCGCAGCGCCATGCGGATCGGCACGCCGGGCATCTCGAAGGCGTCGCGCAGATTGTTGGTCAGATAGCGCACATAAGATTGCGGCATGGCATCTGGGCGCGAACATGAGACGACAAAGCCCGGCGGTCGGGTCTTCACCTGGGTGATGTACTTGACCTTGAGCCTGCGGCCGGCGACAGCGGGCGGCGGGTGGTGGGCGATGATGCCCTCCAGCCAGCGGTTGAGCTTGCCGGTCGAGACGCGACTGTTCCAGACGCGGTGGGTGCGCAGGACCGCATCCATCAGCTTGTCGAGGCTACGGCCGGTTTCGGCCGACACGGGCACGGCCTGCAAGCCCCGCACCTGCGGCAACAGCCGCTCGGTCTTTTCGCGCAGCTCGGCGAGCGCTTCCTGCGGATTGTCGATCAGATCCCACTTATTGAAGGCGATGACCGGGGCCCTGCCCTCGCGGATGATGAGGTCGGCGATCTGCAGGTCCTGCTTCTCGAACGGGATCGTCGCATCGAGCACGATGATGACGATCTCGGCGAAGCGGATGGCGCGCAGGCCGTCCTGAACGGAGAGCTTCTCCAGCTTCTCCTGCACCTTGGCCTTGCGACGCATGCCGGCCGTGTCGAACAGCTTGATGCCGCGGCCCTTCCAGTCCCAGTCGACCGATATCGAATCGCGAGTGATGCCGGCCTCGGGGCCCGTGAGCAGGCGTTCCTCGCCAATCAGCGCATTGATAAGTGTCGACTTGCCGGCATTCGGACGGCCGACGACTGCGATACGCAGCGGCTTGGTCTCGTCATAGGCATTGACGTCTTCGGCGTCGGGGTCGGCGATGTCCTCGCCGATCAGCACGTCGCTTTCGGCAACGAGTTCGGCTTCGTCGTCACCGTCGTCCTCGAAGACGCGCTCGTGCCCGAGCGCTTCGACAACGGCGTCGCGCAAATCGGGCATGCCGATGCCATGCTCGGCCGAAATCTGCACGGGCTCGCCCATGCCGAGTTCCCAGGCCTCAAGCGCGCCGCCCTGGGCGCCGCGTGCCTCGGACTTGTTGGCGACGAGTACGGTCGGCTTGCCGGAACGGCGCACGATCTCGACGAAGGTGCGATCATCGGGGGTCAGGCCGGTCTTGGCATCGACCATAAAGAAGATCAGATCGGCTTCCTTGATGGCGATCTCGGTCTGCTGGCGCATGCGCCCCTGCAGCGTGGCGGCGCCCGCATCCTCGAAGCCTGCCGTGTCGATGACGTCGAAGGCGAGGTCGTAGAGCTTTGCCGCATGGACGCGGCGGTCACGCGTCACACCAGGCGTGTCGTCGACAAGCGCGATCTTCTTTCCGACCAGCCGGTTGAAAAGCGTGGATTTGCCGACGTTGGGTCGGCCGATTATGGCGATCTTGAATGCCATAGGGCCCGCGTTACGATCCGTTGCCCGAACCGCGGATCAGTTCGGCCATGACATTGGCACGCTGACGCGCGTTGCGCGGCGCGACTTCGTCGTTGGAAATCTGTTCGAACAGCTTCATCGCGTCGGTGAACTTGCCTTCCTTCCAGGCCGAGAGGCCAAGCGCCTCGCGTGCCGAATGGCGCAGCGGATTGGTGTCGGCGGTCAGCGTCTCGACGCGGCTCGACACCTCGGCATAGGTACCGTGGTCGACGAGCAGGAGTGCCGCGCGCAGGCGGGCCATGTCGCGGATGACGGCAGGAATGGCAGTGTCGGCGGCCACTTCATCGAAACCCGCGACCGCGCCCTTGAAGTCGCCCTTGTCTGCGAGAACGGTGGCGGCACGCATACGGGCGAGCAACGGATAAGCGCCGTAGCCATCCTTTTCCAGCGCCTCGAACGCAACCAGCGCCTCGTCAGTCTTGCCCGAATTGGCGAGCGTCAGCGCCTGCGAGAACTGGTCGCCCGAGGCGTTGGCCTTGGTCTCGACCCAATATTCCCAGGCGACGAACAGCCCAGTGCCGATGACCACCAGAACGGCGAGCACGATCGCCGCGGGGCCATAACGGTCCCACAGGGCCCTGGCCTGCTCCTGGCGAATTTCCTCGTTTACTTCGCGGAAAAAGCTGTCGTCCGACATTCCATCCAACCGGTTGCGGCCCTCGGGCCTCTCGTGAGCCTGCGTTTTAACGGAATTTCGCCGCCATGGAAGGGGGCGGGGTGGAAATTCGGTGGGCGGGGAGTCCCTCGCCCCGATTACGGGGAGAAGGGGCCGAGTTTCTTCACTGCCACGCCCCGTTTCCGGTCTGGCCATTGTCAAAGAACGCTTCCGCGTTCGGGAGAGAAATTCGAGAAGCGGAGCGCGAGGCCGTGCCTTCCGATAGATTGATGTGGTGCAACGTTCGCAGACCAGAGAGGGTGCGAAGGATAGCGATGGCAAAGAGAGGCAGCATCGAAAAGTGCCCAAGCCTCGCCCAAAAAGTCGTCACACCGTGGAACCCCTCTCCCCGCCTGTCCAAACGGAGGCATTTGAGACAGAACGCATCCGTGCCACATTTCGGCCTTAACCGCCTGACGTCGCCAAGTCCCCGTAATTGCATCGAAGTTCGACATGACCAAAGCGTTTAGCGTCTGTGCCCTTATTTCCGCATCGCTCGCCGCCGGGCCGGCGGCAGCGAGTCCTGCCCCCAAGGTTGACGAGGTGAAGCCCAAGCAGATCGTGCTGATCTCCTTCGATGGCGCCCATGACCTTGCGCAGTGGCAGCGCAGCCGAAACCTTGCGGCCCGCACCGGCGCGCGCTTCACCTATTTTCTCTCATGTGTCTTCCTGCTGTCGCGCGAGACCAGGGGCGAATATCTGGCGCCAGGCAAGTCGCCCGGCCGCTCAAACGTCGGCTTCGCGCAATCGAAGCAGGAGGTGGTCGACCGGCTCGAACAGATCAATCTCGCCGCGGCCGAAGGCCACGACATCGCCAGCCATGGCTGCGGCCATTTCGACGGCGGCAAGTGGAGCAAGGCCGATTGGACGAAGGAATTCGACGCCTTTTCCCAAATCATGCGCGACACCTACAAGATCAATGGCATTTCGCCGGAGCCATCGAACTGGGCCCATATCGCCGCCTCGGTGAAGGGATTTCGCGCACCATATCTGTCGGAGAACAAGGCGCTGACGTCGGTGCTGCTGGACAAGGGCTTTGCCTACAACGCCAGCGGCGTGTCGCGCGGGCCGGAGGCGCCAAAGCCGGATCGCGGCATGATGGAATTTGCCTTGCCGCAGATTGCCGAGGGTCCGTCCGAGCGGCGCATCATCGCCATGGACTACAATCTCTATGTCCGCCACTCGGGCGGGGTGGAGAAACCTGGGGAAGCACCCATTTACGAGAAGCGCGCCTATGACGCGTTCAAGGCGGCTTTCGACAAGCAGTTCGATGGCAGCCGCATCCCGCTGCAGGTGGGTTTCCATTTCACGCTGATGAACGACGGCGCCTACTGGCGCGCGCTGGAGCGTTTTGCCGGAGAGGTCTGCGTGAAGTCGGATGTCGAGTGCATCAGCTATGCCGACTATGTCGGGCGACAGAAGGACGCTGCGCCGGTGCAGACCGGCGGGTGAATGCAGGACGTTTTCGATTTCAAGCAGGACGATGACGCCCCTCCTCCCTTGTGGGAAGGACAGAAAGCGGGGCGTTAGCTTAAAGACGGCAAGCGTCGAAGCTTGTGCCTTGCCCTCACCACCCCGCCCCTCTTCCTCCTGGGAAGAAGGCTGTCGACGTCATGACACCATGATCATGCCACCGGCTGATCTTCCGGCCTCATGCCAGCCTTTTCCCGCTCGAGATATCGCTTATCGATGTCGGGCAATTGGTCGCCGGCGAGCGTCGCCTCAAAGGCGCGAAGGCGCTTGTAGACCGACAAAAGCTCGACGATCGTCGACCATGAATTGACCAGGAACTGGAACGAGCTGGTGACCTGCGAGAATGCGTAGCTGATCTGGTTCATCAGGCCGAGCGTCAGCTTCTGGGCCGCGACCGATGGAACCATGACGATCAGCGAAAAGATGTTGTTGGCCTGGAGATAGGTGTAACGGACAACATTGAAGTAGACGTAGTGGAAATAGAGCCGAAAATAATTGCGGCGAACGTTTTCGAACAACTCAGCAACCGTCGCAGGCTGGGCACGATCTTCATGATCCTCGCCATAGACCAGCTCCTTGCGGTAGGCTGCCTCGACACGCTGGTTGCGGAACTGCAGGCCTGGCAGTTTGTAGCCCGCCAGCGCCAAGCTGATTGTGCCGAACAGCGACCAGGCGATCGCGGCAACGAGTAGCGGTTGCTTGACTTCACCCAGTAGCGGCAGATGGGTGATGTGCGTCGACAGTTGGATAAGCACAGGCGTGAACGCAATGAGCGTCATGATGGAATCGATGAAATTGACGCCCAATCCCTCCATGATCTGAGCGAAGCGCATCGTGTCTTCCTGCACGCGTTGAGCGGCGCCTTCTATGTGGCGCAACCGACCCCAATGCTCCATGTAGTAACCGTTCATCGCCATACGCCAACGGAAGACCCAGTGGCTAACAAAGAAGGCATTGACCACAGCGACATTCATGCCGACCAGCGCCAGGCCGGCAAAGCTGGCGATCTGCCAATAGAGCTGTTCGTCGGTCGCCGTCGTTGTCTTGGACAGGACATTCTGGATCAGGTCATAAAACGGACCGTACCAGTTGTTGACGGCGACACTGACCTGGACCTGGAAGTAGACCACGAAGAGAATTAGGGCCGTACCAAGGATCGACCAGCGCTGCCAGGGATGAGGCGAATACCAACTCCAGAAGGCATAGAAGACCACGACGCCGAAAAAGAAATAGATATAAAACCACAGAAAGGGCGGCGACCAGAATACCGAGATACCGATGATCTTGGGCGCGTCCGCCGCTGCAGGCGGCATGCCGAAAGCAGCGCCCAACTGTTCGCCGCCGAAGAACCACAGGAGCACGAGCACCAGGCTCCAGACAGCAGCCGAGGTGAAAAACAATTTCGGCTGCGGGAAGAAGGATACGAACACGCTTCCGGGTTCCTTTCGGCGTTCAGCGGCATATGCGATTTGCCGCATGAAGTCATACTTCGCGCCTGATGGGAATCCCAGTGGGCGCGCATATTGCATTGCGCCCGAGATCGTGGCGATTTTCGGCTCTTGCAGATTACACTTAGGTAACGTGGGGACGCCATGAACCAGTCAGCCCTTGCCGCAGCAGCCCTCTATGCGGCGCTCAATGCCCTGATCCTGCTGTGGCTGACGACGGCAACCGCGATGGTGCGGCGTAAGCACATGGTGCTGATCGGCGACGGCGGGGTTGCGCATCTCGGTCGGACGATGCGTGGCCATGCCAACGCCATCGAGAACATCCCCGTCATGCTGGTGCTGCTTGGATTTGCCGCGGCACTCGGAGCGCCAGCTGTGGCAATCCATGTGCTGGGTGCTGGCTTCACCTTCGGCCGCGCCGTGCATGCCTGGCATTTCACCCACGCCGAGGCGTCGCAATGGCAGCGCGCGACCGGCTTCGGACTCAGCGTGCTGACGATTGCGACGGCAGCGCTCGGCGTGCTCGGCCACGCATTTCTGTTGCTCTAGGCACGGCACTCGCCGGGCGCCGACAAAACCGGCCTGGAGCCGCGACCGAGCGGCAGGTCGGCGAGCGCGCGTTCGTCCATGCGCGCGATGTCGGGATGGGACAGCGGATCGTGCAGCCAGGCGAGGAAACGCTCACTGTCGATGCCGTTGATATCGTGCTGGCCTTGCAGCAGGGTAGCGAGGCTTGAGAAAATCTTCATCTGACTTCTCCTGAAAGCGTTGGTCCTTTCACTGTATTTTCGCTAAAAACGCTCACTCATCAATCAAGATTGCCGCAGACGGAGTTTAGAAAATCTCAAGTCAGGCACTCAATCGTGTGCATCTGAACGGGCTCCGTGCGGTCGAGAGCGTCGCGCGCTGTGGCTCACTGGTCAAGGCGGCAGAGGAGCTCGGTGTCTCGACCAGCGCGGTCAGCCAGCAGATTGGCCGCACCGAAGCGCAGCTTGGCCGCGCCATTTTCCAGCGCACCGGCGCGAGACTAGCGCTGACCGGCTTCGGGGCGGAGTTTTGCACGCGGCTGACAACTGGTTTCCAGGAACTCGGCCGCGCGGTGGCGCTGGCCGAGGAGACAAGCTCGAACGTGCTGGTGGTGTCGGTGGCGCCGGCTTTCGCCTCGCGCTTCCTGGTGCCCAGGCTCGCCCGCTTCAACCAGCGCCACCCCGAGATCAAGCTCAGGATCGACGCTTCGACCGGGCTGGTCGATCTCGACCATACCGACGTCGATCTCGCGATCCGCATGGGCGACGGCACATGGCCCGGCGTGCGGGCGGAGCTGCTTCTGGCGCAGGAGGTTTTTCCCGTCTGCGCGCCGGCTCTTGCCGCGAAACTGAGGGAGCCTGCCGATCTCGCACATCTGCCCGTCATCGCCGACGAGAGCACGATGATCAGCTGGGAGCGCTGGTTCGAGGCGGCGGGGCTGCAGAAGCCGTTCCCGGTGCAGCGGGCGGGGCCATCCTTCACCGACCCGATCCTCGGCATCGACGCGGCGGTGGGCGGACAGGGTGTGGCGCTGGCCTGGCAGCTCTTGTCGGCCGATGCGCTGGCCGACGGGCGGCTGGTGGCGCCGTTCGGCATCACCGTTGCCAGCGGGCTGGGCTATTATCTGGTCAGCTCGAAGATGGATCGCCCGGGCCGCAAGGTGCGCGATTTCACAACGTGGCTGCGCGAGGAGGTGGCGGCGACAATGGCGCGGTTCGGCACAAAGGCGAAATAGCCGGCGGCCCGAGAGCGCGGACATTGTCCACCGGCAGCGGCCGCGTCCATTATCCCGGGAATGCGGCCTCGTAGGCCTCAGGCTTGAAGCCGACGAGGCGGCGGCTGCCGAGATCGAGCATCGGGCGTTTGATCATCGAGGGCTGCGCGAGCATCAGGGCGATCGCCTTTTCGGCATCGAGGCCTTCCTTGTCTGTGTCGGGCAGCTTCTTGAAGGTGGTTCCGGCGCGGTTGAGTACAGTCTCCCAGCCGAACTCCTTGACCCATTTTTCCAAGCTCTTGCGGTCGATGCCGACGGCCTTGTAGTCGTGGAAGTCGTAGGCGACGCCGTGCCCCTCGAGCCAGCTGCGAGCCTTCTTGATCGTGTCGCAGTTCTTGATGCCGTACATGGTGATGGACAAGATCGGGCCTCCGCAAGCGCGGCCGGCCGGGCGGACCCGACTCGGCCAATTTTTGGCTAGCGGCTAGGTTCTACACCGCAGGCGGTTTGGCAAGCGCGTGGCGCCAGGCGACCGCCTCGACCTCGACCATGATCTCGGGCAGGACGAGTGCCGTGACGACCATAGCGGTGGTGGCCGGCGGATTGTCGGCGAAGATGCGGTTCTTGACCGAAGCATAGGCCTGGTAGGCGTCCGCGCTGGTCAGATAGCAGCGCAGCGACACGACATGACCGAGGTCGAGACCTGCCTCGCCCAGCACCGCCTCGATGTTGCGGAACACCTGTTCGGTCTGCCCGGCGGGATCGCCGACACAAATGATCTGTTTGTCCTTCAGGGCCACCTGTCCGGAGACCAGTACGAAGTCGCCGCAGCCGACGGCCTGGCTCATGCCGGGGAACGCCATGCCTGGTGGGTTGAGACGTGCGACGTTGCTCATGGCCGTCCTGCTCCCGGCGCTGGCGCGCGGACGACGTCGATGCGCCCTCCCCTCAGCTTGGTGGTGATTTCAGGGGCGTGGTGCGGGGCGACGCAGATGAAGAGGTCGCGGCCATCCGCACCGCCGAGCATGCAGGCATAGGGGCTGGCATCTGGGATGACGATGCGGTCGACGATCTCGCCGGCAGGGCTGACACGCAACACCATCTTTTCATAAGGCGAGGCCGCCCAGACATGGCCTTCGGCGTCGAGGCAGATGCCGTCGGGCACATGGCCGTCGAGCGCTGCAAACAGCCGGCGGTTGGACAAGCTGCCGTCAGAGCCTATGTCGAAGGCGGTCAGACGTGCAGCCATCGACTCGGCGATAACGAGTGTGCTGCCATCAGCTGTGATGACAGCGCCGTTGGGACACATAAGCCCATCGGCTGCTATGCCAACCTCGCCATCCGGCGAAACCGTAGCGAGCACCGTCGGCGCCGGCGGCTGGCCGGCATAGAAGTCGAAGCCGATGTTGCCGACATAGGCGCGGCCCTCAGCGTCGACGATCATGTCGTTGGAGTGGAACGGGTGGACGCCGGCGAGATCGGCATGAAGCACCAGCTTGCCATCCCCAAGCCGCCGAAACAGCTTGCGGTCGTTCATCGAGACGACGAGCAGGTCGCCATCCGGCAGCCAGCCCATGCCGGATGGGCCGCCGGGAACGGCGAAGTTGTCGCGACGCGTGCCGTCGCCATCCAGAACATGGACGAGACCATCGTGCTGATCGGCGAACCATAGCTGGCCGTCATGCCAGCGGGGGCATTCGGGATAGACAAATCCCCCCGCGATCGTGCGAACCGAAATCGTCATGCCGGAACCCTGGCGCAGGCGCTGAGGATTTCGCCGAGCTTCCTGATACCGCGCTCGATGATGTCTTCGCTGACATGGCTGTAGGCGAGGCGCAGGAACTGGCGACCGTCGGTCTCACCCATGAAACGTTCGCCGGGACGGAAGAAGATGCCCTCCTTGGCCGACAGCTCGGCCGCGCGCTGCCAGTCGACACGCTCGTCGATCTCGAGCCAGAGGTAGAACGAGCCCTGCGGCATGCGGAAGGTGACGTAGTTGCCGCAATGATCGCGTACCGCGCGCGCCGCCGTCTCGGCCTTGCTCTTGTAGACCTTGTTGACCTCGGCGATGTGGTCCTCAAGCAGGCCGTCGGCCATGAACGAGGCCATGACGCGGGAGTACCACTGGCTGACGCCAAGGTCCTGGCGCACGGCGGCGATGGGTTCGATGGCCGCGGCCGGACCGGCGATCCAGCCGAGGCGCAGCGCCGGAGCCACGATCTTGGAGAAACTGCCGCACTGGATGACGCGGTCATCGGTGTCGAGGCTGAGCAGGGTTGGCAATTCCTCGCCGGCAAAACGCAGATCGCCATACACATTGTCCTCGATGATGAGGAAGTCATGCTCCCTGGCAAGCTTCAGCAGCTGCTTGCGGCGCGGTACCGACATTTCGGTGCAGGTCGGTGTCTGGAACGTCGGGATGGTGTAGACAACCTTGACCTTCTTGCCCTCGGCCTTGACCTTCTTGAGCAGGGTTTCGAGCGCATCGATGTCCATGCCATGGTCGTCCACTGCCACAGTGCGCAGGTCGCCGCCGGCCATCTGCATGAAGCGCAGCGCATAGGGAAAGGATGCGGCCTCGGCGACGACGACATCACCGGGATTGACGTATCCGTTGGCGGCGAGCGCGATGCCCTGCACCGAGCCAGAGGTCAGGATGACGCCGAGCGTGCCCAGCTGCTTGCCCTGGGTGCGCTCGATGCGGTCAGCGATTTCCTTGCGCAGGCCCTTGTAGCCGAAGACGAGTTCTTCATAGCCAGTGGCCGGGTCGAAATAGTCGAGCACCTTGGCGCCATGCTCGTCCAGCGCCTTGCGGGCGAGACGAACGAGGTCGTCGGTTGGGAAGGTCTCGGGTGCTGCCAGGCCTTGGTCGAAATTGAAGATCGCCGGCACTTCGGGGTCCGGAAAGAACAGGGCTGGGCCGGAGCCCGAGAGCTTGGCGCGCAGATGATCGACAGACATGGTTTCCTCCTTGGTGATTGTTCTCAGCTTGTCTTGGTGTCCGCAACGAAGGTCCCCGAGGTGATCGGGCTCTCCCGGTTGCGGCGTTTGAGCGAACGGGCGAGCGTGCCGCGGAAAGCGGTCCAGCGTTCGCGCCAGCTGGCGGCAAGGCCTGATTGCACCACGCGCAACGCGCCATAATCGGGATAGGGCTGGCCGGTCAGGGCGAGACCAGCAAGCCGCCACAGGACCGAGCGCTTCTTGGCGCCATGGTCGTCGTGCATGGCCTCGAGTTCGGCGACTGAAAACGCCTCCTCGTGGATGTAGCCGGCGACGACAGCATCCTCGATCAGTTGCCTGCCGCGCTCGGTGCGGGCGATATGCATGTTCCAGCCGTCGCCCGCCTCGCGGTGGCTTGGCCTGTCACCTTCCATGACCCAGCAGTCGCCGGCGACGACATCGGCATGCTCGCCTGTACCGTCGGCGCAGATCTTGCAGCGGAACATCAGCTCGTAGGTCAGGTTCGAGAACCAGGTTTCGTCATAGGTCTGGCTGTGCTCGCGCCCCTGCTTCACGCGCAGATAGGTCGGGCCGGGCCAGCCGTGGCCGCGATAGCGGAACTCCTCGACATCGCGGTGGTCCTCGCCGAAACGCCTGACGATGTTATAGGTGGCGGCGATGCTGGGATTGCCGCCGCAGACCATAGCCAGCATGTGAGGGATTTGCAGGTCGACGCGCGGGTCGACGCGCGCCAGATTGCGCAATGTGGCGACATCGCAAGGCTTACCGATGAAGGCGAAGCGCCTGCCGCTGTCGAGCAAGGCGCCGACATCCTTGAGCGGCGCCGACGGCCCGTAGCGGGAACCCGACGAGGCGACGACCTGCTCGCGGGTGGCGTTGAACCTGGCTTCGTTGAGCAGCGGGTTGTCGGCGGAGACACCGACCTGAAGGATGCCGTCCACCTCACCGCTTTCGACAAGATAGACCGCGAGCGCGGTGAGTACACCGCCGGTGGCGCTCCTGAAGCGGATTTCCGGGTCGGTCGCATGGCCTTTGGCGAGATGCAGCATGGTGCCGAAGATGCGGTGCGGGACTGTCTTGCCCGTTGCAAGACCGGTTTGGCTGCGTCCGGCGCAAACCTGCATCACCGCCTTCTGCTCGTCTTGCCGCAGCGGGCACTGACCACGCGGGCGCATAAAACCTTCGGGCGAAAGGCCCATACGCAGCACGTCCTTACCCAACAGGCTTTCGCAGGCGCCGCAGCCGGTGCAGAGTCCGCGCTCGACGATCGTCTCGATGCTATCGGCAACACGCATGCGCCATCCTCCCGGCGACGGCCTCGCGGCCATCGCCCCAGCGACAGGTCTTCGATCTCAGGTGTTGGCTGCAGTTATAGGGCGGCGGCGTCAGCCGGGACAAATTGCCATTCGGAATGACCGACATCAGCCTGAGTGATCCTGCCCCGTCTCGGGCGGCGGAAAACAATCGTCGAGCACGCTGCGCACCCAGTCATGCGCCGGGCTGCCTTCGGAGGCCGGGTGCCAGTAGAGCCAGGTCTGCAACGGCGGCATGCGGAATGGACGAGGCAGTGCGACGAAACCGTCTTCGGGAAGGAAATGGCGGACGAACGAGGTGGGTATTGTGAGGCAGAGGTCGCTGCGCGACAGGATGGCAGCGGCTGCCAGACAATGTTCGAGATGTACCGCCACCTGCCGCTTCAGCTTCATCCGGGCCAGCGCCCCGTCGACCAGGTTGGCGAAACGCGGGCGGTTGGAGATGTGGAGGTGGCTGAGCGTCATGTAGCGGTCGATGGTGAACGGCTCGGTAGCCGCCGGATGGTCCTTGCGCATAACGCAGACGAATTCGTCGCTGAACAGCAGCCGTTGGCCGAAACCATCCTCGGCAAGGGGATGCGACTCGACGGCAAAGTCGATTTCGCCCGAGGCCAGCCCGGGGAAGAGATCGCGCTCGGCCAGAAAGCGGTTGCGGACAATGAGCCTCGATCCCATCCGGTTCAACTCGCCGACGAACGGGCCAAGGACGACCGCCTCGGCGTAATCGCTCATGCTGAATGAGACGATGCGTTCGGAGGCCAGCGGGTCAAAACGCTCGTGCCGGGCGAGCGTACGGTCGAGCGCGGTGAGCGCTTCGCGGACGGGGCCGATCAGCGTTTCAGCGAGCGGCGTCGGTGCAATGCCCTGTCGTGCCCGCACAAACAGCTGGTCGCCGAAGATGTCGCGCAGGCGCGCCAGGCTGTTGGAGACCGCCGGCTGGGTGACGTTGAGCGTCTCGGCAGCGCGAGTGATGCTCGCCTCGCCGTAGACGGCTTCGAAGACATGCAGCAGATTGAGGTCAAGCTTCGCCAGGTTGCGCAGGACCATCGCGTCACGTCCCCTGCTCTTCGACCGGCAACTCGCCCTCCCGACATCGCGCGGAACCGCACGCTGTCGGCATTAGGTTTCGCGGCTGGCCGCTTGGCCTCGTCCGAAGGGACTATAGATGATTGACAATCAGGCCTTGCATCGCATGCTTCGGAAAATTAAATAGGATGCTAATAATATCTTTCCTAACGAATGGGTGGGCACCATGAACTCCGATGCGGTAAAGGCCGAATTTTTCGACGAATTGCTCAAGGTCAACCGGAAGCTCCGAACCATGTTCGACGCGCAGGTGAAGACCCAGGGGCTGACGCTGGCGCGTGCCAGGCTGATGATGCACATTGCCAAACACGAGGGCGAGACGCAGGCCGAGCTCGCCGAGCACATGCAGATCGAACAGCCGTCGCTGGTCGGCCTGATCGACGGGCTGGAAAAGAAGGGTCTGGTGGTGCGCTGCACGACCGACGAGGACCGGCGCGCCAAGCGCATCTTCCTGACCCCTGCAGCCCGCCGCGAGGCTGACGGCATGACGGCCTTCGTGGCAAACTTGCGCAACCAGGTGCTTTCAGGCGTCGATGAGGCCGACATCGAAAGCGCGACCCGCGTGCTGAGCACGATTGCCAGGAATGTCGGCGACGTCTCCGACTGCTGAAGGCCACGGCGATGCAGCAAGACCAGGAGCCGGAGCAACGGAGCGAGACCAAGGAAGCGCTCGAACCAACAGCGCCGGCTAGCCGTCCAGCCGTCGCCTCCGCGCAGGCGGACGGAAACACGCCAGAGCCGGCTGCGCCTCCACCCTTCGTGCCCAAGCCGCCGCTGCTGGCGGCATGCTACATAGCCGCAGCCGTCACACTTTCCCTGGCGCAGAGTCTGGGCATGAACCTGATCGCCTCCAACATCCAGCAGATCCAGGGTTCGATCGGGGCGACAGTCACCGAGACGACATGGCTGCTGGCCGCCTACATGGCGCCGAACGTGTCGCTGTCGCTCGCGCTCATCAAGATCAGGACGCAATACGGCTTGCGCAATTTCGCCGAGCTCAGCCTGCTCGGCTTCGTCATTGCCTGCCTGCTCAACCTGTTCATCTCGGATCTGCAATCGGCGCTGGTGGTGCGCTTCATGAGCGGCATCGTCGCCGCACCGATCTCGTCGCTGGCCTTTCTCTACATGCTGGAATCGTTCCCGCCCGAAAAAAAGCTCAACGTCGGCCTGCCGATGGCGCTGACGACCATCCTGCTCGGCCCTCCCCTGGCCCGGCTGATCTCGCCGGCCCTGTTCGACATCGGCGGGCTGCACGCCGTGACCATGTTCGAACTCGGCATGGCGATGATCGCGTTTGCGCTTGTCTATATGCTGCCGCTGTCGCCGCAGCCGCGTGCCAAGGTGATCGAGAGGCTCGATATCGTCAGCTACCTCTTGATCGCCACGGGTTTTGGCTCTGTGGCGATCGTGCTGGTGCTCGGCAGGCTATACTGGTGGCTGGAGGCGCCGTGGATCGGCATGCTGCTGGTGCTGGCAATTGCCTGCGTCACCGCTGCCTCCGTCATCGAGCTCAACCGCAAGAACCCGCTGCTCGACATACGCTGGCTGGCAAGCCCGCCGATCCTGCATTTTGCCGGCGTGCTGCTGATCTTCCGGCTGGTGCTGTCGGAACAGACGCTGGGCTCGTCGAGCCTGTTCCAGGCACTGGGACTGACCAACGAGCAGACACGCTCGGTCTACTGGGCGATCCTGGCGGCGTCGATTGCCGGCGGCGTCACCTGCGCCATGGCAATGCGGCACGGCAAGGAGGACCGCATCCACGCGGTAGCCCTGGTGCTTATCGCCGTCGGCGCCTTCATGGACAGCCGCGCCACCAGCCTGACCCGACCCGAGCAGGTCTATCTCAGCCAGGCGATCATCGCCTTTGCCGGCGCCCTGATCCTGCCGCCGGCGATGAAGAGCGGGCTGATGTCGGCGCTGAAGAAGGGGCCGAACTACATTCTCAGTTTCATCATCGTGTTCCTGACCACGCAGAGCCTCGGCGGCCTGCTGGGGTCGGCGGTGTTCACCACCTTCGTCACCATCCGCGAGCAGTTCCACCACAACGTGCTGGTCGAACACATAGCGCTGACCGATCCGCTGGTGGCGCAGCGCGTGGCCCAGCTCGGCGGCGCCTATTCGCGCGTCATCACCGACAAGACCCTGCTCAATGCCGAGGGGCTGCAGCTCTTGTCCCAGCAAGCGACGCGCGAGGCCAATGTGCTCGCCTACAACGACGCCTTCCTTCTGATCGCCTGGATTGCGCTAGCAGCGCTGGTCCTGCTTCTCGCCCATACGGCCGTCGTTGCCCTGCGCGACCGGAAACCCGCACTCCCAGCCACCGCGTGACCCCAGATGTTGTCCAAGCTCATTGATATCCTCCGCTCCGCCAGCACGCTGCTTGCGCTCGCTCTCGGCGCCGCCGGCATCGCCACCATCCTCTATGTCTGGGAGCTGCCGCCGTTTCGAAGCGCGGTGCAGGTGACGGAGAATGCCTATGTCCGCGGCCAGGTGACGATCCTTTCGCCGCAACTGTCGGGCATAATCGCCGAGGTGGCGGTGCAGGATTTCCAGGACGTGAAGGCCGGGCAGCTGCTGGTGCAGATCGACGACCGCATCTACCTGCAGAAGCTGGCGCAGGCGCGCGCGACGCTGGCGAGCCAGGAGGCAGCGCTGGCCAATTCCGAACAGCAGCGCCATTCGGCCGAGGCCAAGGTCAAGTCGGCTGAGGCACAGGTGGCGTCGGCGCAAGTCGCCTATGACAACGCCCAGGGCAATTGGGGCCGGATCGAACCGCTGCTGCAGCGCGGGGTGACGACGCTGAGCGAGGCCGACAAGGTGCGTACGACGATGGAGCAGGCGCGCGCCGCCCACAGCCAGGCTGAAGCGGCACTTGAGGTAACGCGGCAGGATTTGCAGGCGACGATCGTCAGCCGCCAGTCGCTCGAGGCCGCGGTGTCGGGTGCCGAGGCGGCCGTCAATCTCGCGGAAATCGACCTCAAGAACACGCGCATCACAGCCCCTGAAGACGGACGGCTGGGCGAGATCGGCGCCCGGCTCGGACAATACGTAGCGCCGGGAACCCAACTGATGGCGCTGGTGCCGAAGCGCATCTGGGTGGTGGCCAATTTCAAGGAAACGCAGCTTTCGGGCATGCAGCTGGGCCAGCCGGTCAGCTTCAAGGTCGACGCGCTTGGCCATGCCGAGCTCAACGGTCGCGTCGAGCGCTTCGCGCCGGCAACCGGTTCGGAATTCTCGGTGCTCAGGCCCGATAACGCCACCGGCAATTTCACCAAGGTAGCACAGCGCGTGCCGGTGCGGATCAGCATCGATCCGGGCCAGGCTATGGCCGAAAGATTGACGCCCGGCATGTCGGTGGTGGTGAGCATCGACACCAATTCGAAGCCGCTGGCGCAAACGGCAAGCCAGTGAACAGGAAGACAGGCGCCGTCCTGCGCATCGATGTCACCCGGGTTGTCAGGGACCTCGGGTAAACAGCGCGGACGGCGCCCTTTCATGCCAGGCACCGGGAGATGTGCCCTTGGGAATGCCCCGCGGGCGGATGGAAACCCGCGTAGAGCCATCAGAAAGTGCGGCAGCTCGTCAGGCATTGTCAACAAAAATTGTCGACAAATTTGTTGACTTGATCTCTGATTGGGATTGAATTGGGGTGGGCTGGCGAATTGGCCCGGGAGGAGGGTTGGATGGACGCCGAAACCGCCAAGCGGCAGATCACCGATCAGCATATTTACGAGAAGATCTGGAACGCCATCGCCGAAAGGCAGGTCGGCCCCGGCACGCGGCTGAAGGAAGAGCAGCTTGCCGAAATCTTCTCGGTCAGCCGGGCGCGCGTGCGTCAGGTGCTACAGAACCTCGCCCGCGACGGGCTGATCACGCTCATACCCAATCGCGGCGCCTTTGTCTCGACGCCGTCGATCGAAGAGGCGCGCGACGTGTTCTTCGCCCGCCGCACCATCGAGGAGCGGCTGGTGGAGCGGCTGTGCTCGACCATCGGCGCCGACGGCATCGAGCGGCTGCGCAACCATGTCGACCAGGAGCGCAAGGCACATTCGAGCGGCGACGTGGCGACCGCGATCCGGCTGTCAGGCGCGTTTCACATGCTGATCGCCGAGCTCGCCCAGTCGCAGATCCTCGCCGGACTGCTGCGCGACCTGGTTTCGCGCACGTCGCTGATCATGGCGATGTACCAGCAGAAGGATGTGCTGAACTGTGGACCCGACGAACATGCGGCGATCGTCGAAAGCATCACCAACCGCGACGCCAAGAAGGCGCTTGCCGTCATGCACCATCACCTCGCCCATATCGAGAACCAGTTGGACCTCGAAAGCGAACGCGTGATGGCGCGCGACCTCGAAGACATTCTCGGCCTCTAGGCTCGGGCGGAAGGCCAGCAAGACATGACACGGGCAGACATACTCCTGCGCAACGCGACACTGGTCACCGTCGATTCCCACCGGCGCGTGCTCGACTGCGCCTGGCTGGCAATCACCGGCGACCGCATCAGCGGCATCGGCAGCGCCGCCGAACCGGAGCCCGAAGCATCGGAAGTGATCGACTGCAGCGGCATGGTCGCCCTGCCCGGCCTGATCGACAACCACTCGCATGCCGGCCACGGGCTGGTGCGCAATGCCGGCGCCGGCCTCGACACATGGTTCGACGCCTGCGAAGAGATCTACGCGCGCGGCTCGACGCCGGAATTCTGGCGCGCCGAGGCGCGCATGGTGCAGCTCGAACGGCTGCGCGGTGGCGTGACCACGGCGATGACGTTGCTGGGCGGCGGCGCAGATATCTACCGCACCGACGATCCGGCCTTCGGCGACGCCCATAACGAGGCGACGGTGGAGTCGGGCCTGCGCACCTTCCTGGCCGTCGGGCCTGGCCGCCCACCCTTCCCGCGCCGCTATCGCACGCTGGGCAGCGACGGCGCCTGGAACGACCGGGAGATTTCGTTCGAGCGGCAGCTCGAGGTCAGCGAAATGCTGATCAACCGCTGGAACGACGTGCTGGGCCGCGGCACCGGCATCTGCCTGGTGATGCCGGTCTACTACGCCGCGCAGGTGGCAACGCCCGAAGACCGGCGCCAGGTGGTCGACATGGGCGAGGCAATCATGGATTTGCGCCGTCGCAAGAGCGTGCTGTTCACCCAGGACGGCCACCGCGACGGCTCGATCGCGCTGGCGCGCGATCTTGGCGTCCTCGGTGAGTTCGCACTGCTGGGCCACAGCGTCGACCTCACCGAGGACGATTTCGCAGCGCTCAAGGAGACGGGCGCGTCGATCATCCACAACCCCTCTGCGATCATGTCGATCTATGGCCGCTGCCCGGTGCCGGAGCTGATCGAGGCCGGCATCAATGTCTGCATCGGCTCGGATGCCGCCGCGCCCGACCGCGGCTACGACATGTTCCGCCACATGGCGCAGTGCATGCACTACCATCGCCGCCATTTCCGCGACCCGGCTTATCTGCCGCCTGGCAAGACGCTGGAGATGGTGACGATCGACCCGGCCAAGGCGCTTGGACTGGCGCATGAAATCGGCTCGCTGGAGGTTGGCAAGAAGGCCGACATCGCACTGGTCGACATGCGCAAGCCGCACCTCTACCCGCCGGTCATGCCGATCACGCGCATTGCGCATTTCGCCAACGCCGCCGACGTCGACACCGTGATCGTCAACGGCCGCGTTCTGATGCGCGGCCGCAAAACCGGCCATCTCGATACAGAGGCCATCCTCGCCGACGCCGCCGAACAGGCCGCACTTGCCTTCGAGCGCGTCGGACTCAGCCGCCTGCTCGAAGAACCGCAGGATTTCTGGCGGCTGGCGCGGCAGCCATTGCCGGGCTGACCCTGTCAACCCAGCAAAGGCCAGCTACCAACACTCCGGCGAAGCCGCCCGTTGTCCGAACGGTGCAGGAGATGAAATGTCGTGACCGGGACGATGATGGGTCGGTCGAGACGCATTTCCGGAACGAGCTTGCTGTCGTAGAGCAGCGTACAGTGGGGTACGAAGCCGGCGCGACGAGGAACCAGGAGCCCTATGCCGTTCAACGCTTCCACGATCCGGCGTTCAAGGTCGATCACCTGATCAGCGCCCTCTCGACACAGGAGCACCAGCGGTTTCGTTTCACCGTTCCGGAAACTGACCATGCGGTCGAAGGTCAGGTCGAATGCTTGTGCCCTGACTGTGGCAGCCGCCGCTGCGGCGCTTCGCTCCGTGGCTTCGTCGCGGCGTACCCCCACCAGCGAGACGTGGAGCTGATCAGCGCGACGTGGCTTGCCCGTCAGGCCATGGGTGCGACGCGCACGATGGGCTGCCGCCTCTATCAGCTCGACTGGCGACGGATGGATGCGAAACAAGAGGCCATCGGACTTGGACCATACCTGTCTTGCCCGCCGCCCCGGTGGGCGCAAACCAAGCGAAGTTGCTACGAAGTCGAATTGCAATTGCTGGGACATGGCCTTCTCCATTCAATGGAACAAAGAAGGAACATCCTAAGTTTATTTTCCTAGACAGGCAATCCTGCGTTCAGCGTCCGCCGGCGGAGATCTATCCTTGCTCTCTCAACCAATCGGCCAGTGAAGGCCGAAAATGCCCTGATCGGCCGTGCATTGCCTCGGCTGAACACATCGAGTTCACCACTGCCTCCTCAGTCGCCTCGGCTGCTGCGCGGAACAGGCGGTCGATGCGGTTTTCGTTGAGAGCGGACATGGCGACGAAATCGGCGCGTGCGTCGTGGTCGAAGGTCTGGGCGGTCGAGAAGCCGAGCGCGATGTCGCCGCTGCCATGGCCCCAGTAGGCACCCAGCCGGGCGAGGCCGACGCCGCAGCGGCGCACCACGCGCTTAAGCTGGCGGTGTTCCATGGCAATGTCAGTGGCGAGGATGACAATGACCGAGCCTTTTTCAGCCTCCACCTTGGAACGCGGATCGGGGCGACGGCCATCCGGCAGGATCAGGTCACCGGCGCGGCCGAAATTGGTGAGCACCAGCACGCCGAGATGATGGTCGCGGCCGCCAAGTTCGATGCGGCGCGAGGCTGTGCCGATGCCGCCCTTGAAGCCGAAGCAGCTCATGCCGGTGCCGGCGCCGACATTGCCCTCGGCGATGGGGCTTGACGCCGCTGCGGCCAGGGCAGCGCGGGCATCGTCCTCGGTGACGGCAAGCGCCTGGATGTCGCTGAGATGGCCATCGTTGCACTCCATCACGACAGGATTGACCGTCGACGTCTCGCGGCCGATGTCGGGATTTTCCGAAATCGCTGCGCGGATCAGCGCGTTGGCGCAGGTGCCGACGCCGAAGGTGTTGGTGAGCAGGATCGGCGTCTCGAGCATGCCCAACTCCTCGACCTGCATCAGGCCGGTGCTCTTGCCGAAGCCGTTGATGACATCGCAGGCGGCCAGCACCTTGCTGCGGTAGAGATTGCCGCCATGCGCCAGGATGGCGGTGACGCCGGTGTTGAGATCGCCTGAGCGAATGGTGCGATGGCCGACGGCCACGCCCGGCACGTCGGTGATGGCGTTGAGCGGCCCGGTCCGGGACGCGCCGAAGGAGACGCCGAGTTCGCGGGCGATGTTCGACATCGTGGCTAGACTCCACGCAGCAGGTGAAGCGCTGCGTATTGCAGCAGCATGATGGTCTTGCCGTCGCAGATGCGGCCGTCGGCGACCATGGCCAGCGCCTCGTCGATACCGATCTCCAGCACCTCGATGTCCTCACCCTCGCCCGGATGGCCGCCGCCTTCGGAGACACGGTCCGACGGTTCATACTCGCCGACGAAGAAATAGATCTTCTCGGTGACGGCGCCGGGGCTCATGAAGGCTTCGAAGACGCGGCGGACATGGTGGATGCGGAAGCCGGTCTCTTCCTCGACCTCGGCGCGGATGCGCTCTTCGGGTGCTGCGTCGTCGAGCAGGCCGGCGGGCGTCTCGATCAGCATGTCGTCATAGCCGCTGACGAAGGCCGGATAGCGGAACTGCTTGACCAGCACGACGGTCCGGCGCGCGGGATCATAGAGCAGGATGGTGGCGCCGTTGCCGCGATCATAGGTCTCGCGGCTCTGGACCTGCCATTCGCCGTCGCCGCGGCGATAGGCGAATGTGGTTTTCTTCAGAACGTACCAGTCGTCGGAAAGGGTTCTGACGTCCTGGACGCGGATGCGGTCGGCAACACTCATCTGGCACCTTCAATACAGGCCCGTGGGGGCCGGAGATTCGGGCGTCAGAATAGGCGGGGCCGCACCGAAGCGCGACCCCGTGTGACGAACCCTCAGCGCACCGGCGGGGCGTACATCAGGCCGCCGGCGTTCCACTGGGCATTGATGCCGCGGTCGATCTTGAGCTGGCTCGATTGGCCGAGATTGCGCTCGAAGATCTCGCCGTAGTTGCCGACCTTGGAGATGACATTGTAGGCCCAGCGAGGATCGAGGCCGAGCTGCTGGCCGCTGTCGCCTTCAGCGCCCAGGAAGCGCTTGATGGCCGGGTTGGCCGAGGTGAGGCCGGCTTCGGCATTGTCCTTGGTGATGCCGAGTTCTTCCGCCTCGATCAGCGTAAACAGCGTCCATCGAACGATGCTGAACCATTTGTCGTCGCCTTGGCGCACGGCCGGTCCGAGCGGCTCCTTGGAGATGATCTCGGGCAGTACGGTGTAGTTGGCCGGGTTGGTGAGCTTGAGACGCTGGGCGTAGAGGGCAGACGCGTCGGTCGTATAGATGTCGCAGCGACCGGTGTCGAAAGCCTTGATGATGCCGTCGGCGGAATCGATGACGACAGGCTCGTATTTCATCTTGTTGGCGCTGAAGTAGTCGGCGACGTTCTGCTCGGTGGTCGTTCCCTGCTCGGTGCAGACGGTGGCGCCATCGAGCTTGAGGGCGCTGTCGACGCCGAGGTCCTTGCGTACCATGAAGCCCTGGCCGTCATAATAGGCGGTGCCGACGAAACGCAGGCCAAGGCTGGTGTCACGCGACAGGGTCCAGGTGGTCTGCCGCGACAACAGGTCGACCGTGCCCGACTGGACAGCGGTGAAGCGCTCCTTGGTGGACAGCGGCACATAGCTGACCTTGTCGGCGTCGCCGAGGACGGCGGCTGCCACGGCGCGGCAGACGTCGATGTCGAAGCCCGACCATTTGCCGGCATCGTCAGGCGCCGAGAAGCCGGCGACGCCCTGGCTGACGCCGCAGGTGACGGTGCCGCGCTGCTTGACGATGTCGAGCGTGTCGGCCTTGGCAGGCACAGCAATCGCTGCCGTGCCGAGCAGAAGTGCTGAGATCATATGTTTCATAGGTCCTCCTCCCTTGGTTCGAGGCAAAGCCCCTTCGTGCCGCCGGCGCAGAGCGCCGGAAGTCGGTCATGTCCTTCTTTCGAATGCCACCGCGCGCCATTGCCCGCGGATACTTCCCTGTTTGTCGCAATTCCGGACGGAAAACCGCCCTGCACCTTCCTGGAATTGCTCTACTCGCCGCCAGCCTCCACGGCGGCAAAAGTCTGCTCGAGAACGCCGACCAGATGATCGGCATCGCGCCTGGTGAAGATCATCGGCGGACGCATCTTGAGCACGTTGTCGTGCGGCCCCTCGGTGCCGATGAGCACGCCGCGCGCACGGGCGCCGTCATTGACCTTGCGGGCAAACGCGGTGGCCGGCGCCTTGGTCTTGCGGTTGGTGACCAGCTCGATGCCGAGGAACAGGCCCATGCCCCTGACATCGCCGATGACCTCGAAGCGCTTCTGCATGTCGCGGAAGCGCTCGACGAGATAGGCGCCGACTTCGGCTGCATTGTCGCGCAGCCGATCGCGCTCGATGACGTCGAGCACGGCGAGGCCCGCTGCACAGGACACCGGGTTGCCGCCGAAGGTGTTGAAATACTCCATGCCGTTGTTGAAGCGGTCGGCGATGTCGCGCGTGGTGACCAGCGCCGACATCGGGTGGCCGTTGCCGATGGGCTTGCCCATGGTGACGATGTCGGGGACGACGCCCTGCGTCTCGAAAGCCCACCAATGGCTGCCGACACGACCGAAGCCGACCTGCACCTCGTCGGCGATGCAGAAGCCGCCGGCGGCGCGGACCATGGCGTAGACTTCCTTGAGGTAGCCCTCGGGGAGAAAGACCTGGCCGGCAACGCTGGGGATGGATTCGGCGATGAAGAAGGCCGGCGCACGGCCTTGCTTGCGCATCGTCTCGATCTGCTCGGCGATGCTTGCGGCGAAGCGCCTGGCATGTTCCTCGACCGGCCAGTCGTCGGGCGCGCGGTAGCTGTCGGGAATGGTCGCCTCGAAGACATGGGCCGGCCGGCCCTTGCCGCCCTTGCGCTTGTATTTGTAGGGGCTGAGGTCGATCAGCTCCTGGGTGGTGCCGTGATAGGCCCAGTCGAGCACCAGCGCATCGTTACTGCCGGTCAAGGTGCGCGACATGCGCAGTGCCAGGCTGTTGGCCTCGCTGCCGGAACAGGCGAAGGAGGCAACCGACAGGCCCTCTGGCAGGGTCGCTGTCAGCCGTTCGGCGTAGGTTACGATGGCATCGTGCAGATAACGCGTGTTGGTGTTGAGTTTTGCCGCCTGGGTGGCGATGGCCTCGACGACATCAGGATGGGCGTGGCCGAGGTGGCAGACATTGTTGAAGCAGTCGAGGTAGGCGCGGCCGCGATCGTCGATCAGCCAGGCGCCTTCACCACGGACGAACTTGATCGGCTGTGAGTAGGAGATCGACAGGTTGGGCAGGAGCGACGTCTTGCGCGCGGCGACGATCTCGGGCCGGGTGCGGCCGGTCTGGTGGAAGGTCTCGGGCGGGATGCCGGCAAGGGTTGCGGCATCAGGGAACAGCTCGGCCCAGACATCGAGATAACGCGCCTCGCCGACGCCGAGGATGTCGCGGGCGGCGAGATCGGGATCGGTCGAGATCTGGAAATGCAGATGCGGCGCCCAGCCACCGTTTTCGGCGGGCGCACCCATTTCGCCGACCAGCGCGCCGGCGGCGAGGCGCTGGCCGGGCTTGAGACGCGTCATCGCCTCATGCGCCATGTGGCCCCAGAGCGTGACGAAGGCCGGGCAGTCCTCGGGCGCATGTTCGAGTGCGATCAGGCAACCATAACCAAGCGGGTCTTCCTCGACCTCGACGCTTTTCACGGTTGCCGCGAGCGGGGTGTAGACCTTAGTGCCAGCCGGCATGAACAGGTCGAGGCCGAGATGGTGGAGGCGGCGGGCGCCTTCGACGAAGCGCGACCAGAAGATGTCGGAGGTGTAGACGGTGCGTGCCTCGCCCCAAGGGCCGATGCCAAGGGCGATGCCGTTTTCGGCGCACCAGGCATCCCACCAGGCAGTGGCCTTGTCCGGCTGCTGGCCGGCCGAGGTGACCGTCATCGGATGGGCCGGATCGCCATAAGGCACCAGCGCCTTGGCGAGCGTCGCGGGATGGCGATCGAGCACTGGCGCGAAGCTTTTCCTGTTGGCCTCGATCCAGGCGCTGACGGCCCGGGCGCCAGGCGCGGCATCGAAGCCGCAGGCATGGCGCAGGATCGCCGTGGCGAACCGCCGGTTCATGGCGTCGAGGCGCCGGAGCAGCCGCCAGGCAGGCGCTTCCGATATTGCGAGATAAGGATTGTCGCCGACCTGCGCCTTGCGCACCGCCGACAGTGAGACGGAGATGACAAGGCGCGCAACGATGAGGTCGAACAGGAGGTTGATCTCGTCTTCGCGCAGCGGATACTCGGCGTGGAAGCCGGCAGCGAGCGCGGCGGCAGCGCCAATCGGATCCTCGACGTCGAGGATGGAATAAGCGCAAGCGACTGCTACTTCGGCGATGACTGGCGAGTGCAGCGCGTCGCCGAAATCGATGATGCCGGCGATGCGGCCGTGGTCGTTGTCGTCGACCAGCACGTTCCAGTCATTGGCGTCGTTGTGGATGACCTGGGCGCGCAAGGACGGAAGCCTGGGCGCGACCTCGGCGTCGAACCGATCGAGGAAGCGTTCGAGCAGCGCGCGGTCGGCTTCGTCGGC
Source organism: Aminobacter sp. MET-1 (assembly GCF_026521175.1). Taxonomy (NCBI): domain Bacteria; kingdom Pseudomonadati; phylum Pseudomonadota; class Alphaproteobacteria; order Hyphomicrobiales; family Phyllobacteriaceae; genus Aminobacter; species Aminobacter sp. MET-1. The sequence goes on from NZ_JAMSHL010000013.1 coordinate 79,928, forward strand.
GACATGGGCTAGGCGGTCGCGTGCAGCACTGGCCTGGCGGATGTCCCAGTCGAAGCTTCTGAGCGCACCTGGATGGATGAAGCCCTGGAGCGCGCGGTCGAGCTTGCCGAGGGCAGCACCCAGGCCGGCCAGCACCTGCGGGGTGCGGGCGACTTCCGCCAGCGGCAGGCCGGGCAGCCAGGAAACGAGGCGAAGGGCGTGCTCGCCGCCAGCGGCCGACGCATGAGCAAGTGGCGTGCCTTCGCGCGTCTTCTTGAGGCCCGGCACCGCGACATCGGCACCCGAGCGGGCGAGATGGTCGAGCAGAGCCGCCTGGAACTCGCTTTCGTGACGCGGCTCGGAGGCATTGACGATCTTGAAGATCCAGTCGCCTTCGGCCGACATCAGCCGGAAATTCTGGTCGCGCTCGCTGTCGAGCGGGGATGCAACACCGCCGACGCCGAAATGACTGGCGGCGAGCGCTGCCGCCTCTTCACGTGAGAATTGCGGTGCGGGGTGGTTTACGTCGGTCATCGGCAATCCGGGATTTCTGATGCCGGAGCTTGGCACGACCCGAAAAATGAGGCATCCGGCAATATGCCGGTTGCACCGGCACTTCGCGTGCATTGACCGGCACATTCACGGCGAGCGACGGAAGCGAACGATGAAGGAACTCGACGCCAAGGACAGGGACATTCTCGGCATCCTGTCGAAGGAAGCGCGCATCCCGATGAAGGCGCTGGCGGCGCGCATCGGGTTGTCGCGAAGTGCTACGACCGAGCGCGTAGCGATGCTGGAAAAGAGCGGCGTCATCAGAGGCTATCGCGCCGATATTGGCCAGATGGACCAGGGGCTGGTCTCGGCCTTCCTGATGGTGACGCTGGCGCGGACACCGGCCATCGGCGTGCTGGACCAGTTGGCGCGGCATTCGGAGGTGCGACGCGTCTCCTCGGTCTCGGGCCAGCTCGACCTCATCGTCGAGGTCGAGGTGCCGTCGATCGACAGGCTCAACACCATGCGCGACGTGATCGCGACGCATCCGAGCGTCGAGGACCTGACGACGCTGATCGTGCTGCGGCGGGATATCGAACGGGCGGAGTGAACAAGCTTAGCCGCGCTGCCAGGCGCGGCGCGCCTGCGGCTCAGCCGTCAATAGAGGCGTAGTTGGCGACGATGCTGGAGATCTGAGCCTCGCCGCTGCGATAGTCCAGCCGTCGCATCGACAGGCCGTAAAGTTCAGACAGCTTGGCTTCCGTGCACATCGAGGCGACGGGCCCCTCTTCGCTTCGGGAAGAACCGTGAAGCAGCACCGCCCTGTCGGCGATTTCGAGCGCGTGGGTCGGCTCGTGCGTCGTCATGATGATGGTGAGGCCGCGCTCCAGCGACAGCCGGCGCAGCATCGACAGAACGACCGCCTGGTTGCGGAAATCGAGTGCCGAGGCGGGTTCATCGAGAAGCAGGATGTCGGCTTCAGACGCGAGTGCCCGGGCGATCAGCGCGAGCTGTCGCTCACCGCCGGACAAGGTGCCGATGGCGCGATTGGCAAAAGCCTGCAGGCCGACCAGCTCCAGGGCTTCCGTCGCGTGCCGCCTGTCATGGGTCGTCGCATTCGAAAACAGCCCGACATGGCGCGCCCGCCCCATCAGCACGACATCGGCGACCGAATAGGCGAAAGGCGACGCGAAATGCTGCGGCACATATCCGACGGTCCCATCGCTGCGGATCGCACCTGTCGTCGGGGCGACGAGACCGGCCAGGCATTTCAGCAGCGTTGTCTTGCCGCGCCCATTGCGCCCGAGCAGGGCAAGCGTCTGGCCCCGATCGAGCGAAAAGGACAGGTCGCGAAACAGCCACGCTGCGCCTGTGCCATAACGGAAACCCACTGATTGCGCTGCAATCATCGCTACCAGCCCTCATTGTGAGTGCGATGCAGCAGCACCATGAACACCGGCGCACCGACGATGGCAGTCAAAACGCCAAGCGGGATTTCGGCCGGGATCAGCGACCGCGCCACGACATCGACAAACAACATGAAGCTCGCGCCGAGCAGCGCTGAGGCCGGCAACAGGCGGCGGTGATCGGGACCGACGAGCGAGCGGGCGAAATGCGGCACCACCAGGCCGACCCAGCCGATGATGCCGGAATTGGCGACGCTTGCCGCCGTGATGCCGGTGACGCAGCACAACACCAGCCAGCGCGTGGGCTCGATCTTGAGGCCAAGGCCACGGGCCTCCTCGTCGCCGAGCGACAGGATGTTGATGCGGAAGCGCATCAGCATCAAAGGCAGGGCAAAGACGGTAACGATGGGCAGCATGTATAGCGCGCGTTCGGGCGTCGCACTGGCAAACGATCCCATCAGCCAGAAGACGATGGCCGGCAGCGTGTCGTTGGGATCGGCGAGATAGGTGGCGAGCGAGACCAGTGCCGAGAACAGGGCGGAGATGACCACGCCCGACAGCACCAGCATCAACACAGAGGAACGCCCCGACTTGCGGCTCATCAGGACGACGAGCAGCAATGCGACGAGCCCGAAGGCAAAGGCCATCGACCACAAGGCGGCAGCACCGAAGCCAAGCAGGATGGCAAAGACACCGCCGAAGGCAGCGCCTGAGGAAACGCCGATGACATGCGGATCAACAAGCGGATTGCGGAACACGCCCTGAAGCACGGCGCCAGACAGGGCGAGGCCCGCACCAACGAAGCCGCCGATCAGCATGCGCGGCACGCGCACAAGCTCGACCACCCGCCACACCGGCTCGGCAACGCCCACCCTGCCCGGCCCGATGCCAAGCCACCCCAGAAGAAGCGTCGAGAGATCGCCAAGACCGACGCCATATCGGCCGATCGACAGCGACCCGACTATTGCCGCCAAAAGCAGTGCGACCAGGGCCGGCATGGCGAAGCCCGTGCCGCTCTTGCGCATGTTGGCGACGGCAGTCGTGGCGTCGTCGTCGACCACTGATGACATCACGCGGTCCCGGCCAGTGTCGGGCGATAGGGTTTGTGATGCGCTGCGGGTTCGTCGGAGAAGACCAGGGCTTTCAGGATGTCCTGGAACAGATTGGGCTGATAGCGCGGGTCCGAGCAGAACTGCTCGATATGGTCGCCATTGTGCATGAACACCTTGCCGCCGCCAGGCATGCGCCAGACCCAGTCGACCGGGCCTTCGTGAATGGTGCCATCGGCCGTCGGCCCACCGATCAGGCACAGCCACTGCGCGCCATCGGGCGCGTCTGCATAACCGCGCGAATATTGGCCCAGGATGCCTTCATGGCGATGGAAATTCTCGAAATCCATGCGGCCGAAGTAGCCGCCCGGTTCGGCCGGGCGGATCATCCAGTTGGTGAAAGGCTTTGGGCTGACCGCCTTGAACGGCGACAGGCACGGCAGCCACGGAATGATGATGTGGCCGTTGATCAGGAAATGACCACCGGTGGCGAGATAGTCGACGAGCCTGGCTTCGATCGACTTGAGGAAAATCTGGTCGTGCATGCCCGACAGCATCAGGACGTCTACTTCGCCGAGATTCATGTCCTCGAGCTCGTAGATATCGGCGTCGCTGTAGCGCCAGTCCTGTGGCGCCAGACCGCCGATGCGGTCGATGTTGTAGCTCCTGGTCGAGCGGACATAGAGCAAATGCGGCTTGTTTCCGCCGCGAAAGGTCTCAGCCACGGGTCTGAACCTCCGCCTTGAGCCAGGGGTAGAAACCGTTGAGGAAACGCGTGGTCGCCGGCATGAAGCGGCGGCCATGGTGGGTGTGCGGATCGATCGTCGAGGCGATCAGCCGGCCGCCGCCGTCGACCGGCAAGTCGAACATCAGGCAGCCCTCGTCATTGTCGAGATTGAGGATCGGCGTCGCTGCCTCGGGGAACCGGAACGCGCCGAAGAAATGCCAGCACATGTCGGCGAGCGGGATCGCCTCGGCCATCGGGTGAAGTGGCTTGGGCTGGTAGGCCTCCATGCGGCCACCCGGCCGCATCCACCACTTCCAATCCTCGGTCTCGCGGCTGAACCACTGGATAGAGACGACGTCGAGCCATTCGTCCATGCGGTTGGGCTCGAAGACGATCAGGAAACCGCCCTGCGCCAGATAGTCATTGAGCTGGCGGGCATGCCGGCGCAACAGGTCCTGGTTGGAGAAGTCGGGGACGACGATCGCCTTGAACGCGCTCAGGTCGACGCGGTCGATGAAGCGGAGGTAAATCTCTTCATCGAGCAGGGCCTTGTAGTCCTGAAAGCACTGCAGATGCGCGCCATCGCCCGAGGTGACGAAACCGATATCCTTCACGTCCGTCGCTCCCGGCCCTTACTTGGCCGCGCCGAAGCTTTTGGCATAGCCCGCGCTGTTGCCGTTCCAGTCCATCTGCATCAGCCGGTCGATCTGCTCCGCGCTCAGTTCCTTGCCGTACAGGAACTTGAAGCCGTCGAAGACGGCCTTGCGCATGTCGGTGTCGAACAGCTCGGGATAGCCGATCTCGGCGAACCACTGGTAGGCGAGTTCGCCACCGGCGGCTGTCGCCGGATCGATGGCGGGGGTCTTGTAGACACGCGCGTTCTTGACCGCGTCGAGGCTGCCGAGAACGGGATGGCCGAGGATGTCGGCCGGCTTGATGGTGTCGTTGTAGTAGTTGACCAGGATGATGTCCGGGTTCCACTGCAGCAGGGATTCGGCACCCACCTTGACGGAGCCTTCGGTGAAGCCGGCTTCGGTTGCGGCATTCACCAGCCCCGAGGCCTTGAAGTAGGCTTCCTCACGGCCGAACACCACGAACTCATTGTCGTTCATGCTGTCGATGAAGACGATGCGGGGCTTCTTGTGGTCGGTTGCCGCGAGAACGGACGAGATATCGTTGACGGTCTTGTCCTCCCAGTCGAGGAACGCCTGGGCACGCTCCTGCTTGCCGAGGATCTGGCCGAGCATGGCGACGTAGCCGCGCCGGGTCTCGCGCGATTCCGTGCTGACGGTCGCCACCTTGATGCCGGCGTTTTCCATCGGCGCGACGCGCTCGTCGCCCTTGGCCTGCCACTGCAACACCACGTCGGGGCCGGCCTTCAGGATTTCCTCGACATTGGGAATGAAGTTGGGCGCCACCAGATCGGTGCGGATGTTGGCGATCTCGGGGAAGAGCTGGCCGATGACGCCCTTCATCAAAGCGCTCTGGGCGCGCGGGTTGATCGCCATCAGGCGCTCGGTGCCGCCATCGATGGCGATCAACGCCTCGGGAATGGGCAGCGGAAAGATGGCGACGTTCTTGACCGGCTGCGCGATCTGGACCGACTGGCCACGGGAATCCGTGATGGAAACCGTCTCCGCCTGAGCAAAGGTGGATGTTGCGATCAACGCCGCGAAACCGAGGGCCACAGCGGAATATCTTGTTGTCGTCATCTGAAATCTCCTGCCGCCCTGCCGACGGACAGGCATTCGGATAATAATCATGACAATAGCAGTCAAGTTTTTTCTTGAGCCGGGCTGACATGGCAGGCGCGAGCGGAGGTGGATGCGCATCTCGAAGCGAAATGACGCCGCGACGGCCTGTCAGGAAAACAAGGGGCACTAAGGGTTGATGCGGCTTGCCTCTTGCGAGCAACCGGCCGGATCGGGAGGGGGAAAAGTGGGCATGTCAGCCCCTCCGTCCGGTGAGGCGCACGACGCGAAGTGCGACTAGCACGCAGAGCGCGGGAGCGACGGCGAAGATCGCGCCCAGCCAGACGGCGGCATTGGACGCCCCCTCCGCGCCGCCTGGTTCGGCGATGCCTGCGAAATTTGCCACCATGCCAGCGCAGGCAGTGCCGAGGGCCATGAAGAACAGTTGCACCGTCGTCATGCCACCGGCGGCGAGATCCTGCTCGGCGGGCGGCGCGCTCTGGAAGATGCGAGTGACGAGGCTCGGCCAGGTGACGCCAACGCCGAAGCCGATGAGAAGCAATCCAAGGCAGATCGGCAAAAGCAGCGTTCCGTCGCCACCGCCATGGACTGGCATGAACAGCGCATACAGCACCAGGCCGGCCAGCACGAGCAGCGGACCGAGCACCATCAGGCGGTCGGCATGCGCCTGCCAGCGTGAACTCATGAACGACGCGATGCTCCAGCCGAGCGACATGACGGCCGCGATGTAGCCGGACCAGAGCGGCGACTGGCCATGCAGGTTCTGCAGCAGGTAGGGCACGAAGATTTCCGGCTGAATGGCCAGCATCAACAGTGCGACGGTGACGTAGAGCGCGCCCAGCGGGGTTGCCATATTGAAGGCTCCGCGCGGCAGCACGCGTGCGCTGGCCCGGGCATCAACGCCGGAGATCAGCATGATGAGCGCAAGGCCGGCGCCGAGCCCGGCGAGGTTCCATGTCAGCTGCAACGACAAGCTGCCGGCGGAGACGGCGAGCACGGCCACGGTGAGCATGACGAGTTGCAGGAACGGCACAGCGACGCGTTCGTTGGTGTCCCAGCTCTTCTTCGGCAAGGTGACGTAGGCGACGACGGCGAAGGCGAGGCAGAACGGCAGCAGGGAGGAAAAGGCCAGCCGCCATGCGCCATACTCGGCAAAGATGCCGCCAATCGCAGGGCCGACCAGCGTGGCAACACCGAACATGGCCGAGGTGAGGCCGATGGCCCGTGCCCAAAGATGCTCCGGCAGGACAATGCGGGTCAAGGCGTAGGCAAGTGCGAACAGGAAGCCGCCGCCGAGACCCTGGATGGCGCGGCCGACGAGCATCACAGGCATACTGGGCGCGAGCGCACAAGTGAGCGTGCCCAGAGCGAAGATGGAGGTGGCCAGAACATAGGCGCCGCGTGGGCCGCTAGCGTTGAGCAGCTTGGCCGTCAGCGCCGAGCCGAGGATCGAGGCGACCACGAACAGGGTCGTTGTCCAGGCGTAGAAATCGAGCCCGCCTATGTCGGCGATGACCGACGGCATTGCCGTCGTTGCGATGTACATGTTGACGGCGTGCAGCGTGACGCCGCCGGCGAGCGCAAAGGTGTAGATGCCGTGCCTGCCATTGAAGAGATCGACCCAGCCGGCGGGTTTGGTCGCAACCGCTGCGGTCGCAGTGCCGGCCACGGCAGCCGGCTGTTCAAGATCGAAGTTCATGTCGGCCTTTCCATTTTTTTCGAGCCGACACGGTCTGTAGAACCTCAAGCGCTATTGAGGTCAACAGTCGAAAAGCAAATGGATGCGGCCTGCTGGCAGGAACGAGCCTGTCCGTGGGCTAGAGCAACGCGCCGAAATTATTCGCAACGTGGGCAGCTATAGCTGGCCACAGGCTGCCGGTCCAATGGCGCAGCCACCCGCAGGCCGCGCCGATGAGAAAGACCGAGGTCATTGTCGTGGCGTCAGGCATGGCCGGCAGCAGCACCCACCCCGGAAAATGGATACCAAGGAAAGCGACTGAGGTGACGCCGATGGCCGAGACAGGGCGCCAATACCGAACCAACCGGGTCTGGATGATGCCCCTGAACACCAGTTCTTCAACGGCTGCAGCGACGACGACCCAGCCATATTCAGCTGGCGGCAGGGCCGCCAGCTGGCCAGTGGAGCCGACGGCGCGCACGCGCAGCACGTTCCAGCCCAGCACAATGGCAAAGGCCAAGGCAGTGAATGCGCCGACGCGCGCGGTGACCGGGGCCAGGCCGAGCCAGTTCCCGGGTTCTTGCGGGCGCTGCCACCACAGCCAGACGATGACCGCAACACACCAATAAAGGGTGCGATACCAGGGACGGGCCGGCTCAGGGAGCAGACCAAGCTGCCAGACCAGGACAACTGAAGCGGTCCAGCCTGCGGCAAAAATGGCAACGAACAGGACGAGAGGGCCGATAGAACGCGTGTCGGACATGCGATGGACCGGCCCCGGTGGATATGGCGCCAAACGTAGTTGCTCGCGTGCCGAAGTAAAGGTCGGCGGTTGGCAGGGCGACAAGAGGCCGGACTACCAGCGATGCCAATCATTGCTGGAATGATGCCGCCCCCTGGATGCCTTGCTGCTCAGGCGAGCCCGAGATGGGTGGCAAGTTCGCGCGCAGCGGCGGCGCCAGCTCGGTTGGCGCCGATGGTCGAGGCAGAGGGACCGTAGCCGACCAGATGGATGCGTGGGTCGCCGGCGACCTGTGTCGCAAGGCGGCCGGACATGGTGATGCCGCCGCCCTCCTCGCGGATCTGCAGCGGCGCCAAATGGTCGAGCGAACTGCGGAAGCCGGTGTTCCACAAGATCACGTCGGCGCGCTGCTCGCTGCCATCGGCCCAGCGCACGCCGTCTTCGGTGATTTCGCTGAACATTGGCAGGCGATTGAGCACGCCGCGCTCGCGGGCGGCCTTGAGCGCCGGTGTCCACGGGATGCCGGTGACCGACACGACCGAGCCGGGGACGAGCCCGTGCCGTACCCTGTCCTCGACGAGGGCGACGGCGGCGCGACCGTCCTCCGACGTGAACGGGCGGTCGCGGAACTGTGGCTCGCGGCGCGTGACCCAGGTGGTCGACGCGACGCGCGAAATCTCGTCGAGCAATTGCAGCGCCGAGATGCCGCCGCCGACGATGACGACATGCAGACCGGCGAACTCCTGGGCGTTGCGATAGTCGCGGGTGTGAAGCTGCCGCCCCCTGAAGCGCTCGGCCCCGGGATAGTCGGGTATGATGGGCGTTTCCCAGGTGCCGGTGGCGTTGACGATGCCGCGGGCCGAGAAGGTCTCGCGGTCGGTCTCGACGCGCAGCCGCTCGCCACGGTCGCAGACAACCTTGACCGTCACCGGCCGGTAGACCGGCAGGCCGAACTCGCGCTCGTAGGCGGCGAAATATTTCGGCACGGCGACCGATGCCCTGACCTCGGTGGCGCCTTCCTCGACGACGTCGGCGAACTGCATACCAGGCAGGTCGTGGATGCGGTTGACGGTCGACAGCGTCAACGATGGCCAGCGATATTGCCAGGCGCCGCCTGCCCCTGATGACTTGTCGAGGACGACGAAGTTGCGCCCGGGCTCAAGGCCGAGCTTTCTCAGATTGTAGGCGGTGGAAAGCCCTGCCTGCCCCGCACCGATGACCACGATATCGGTCTTGTAGGCGGTACGGACGTCGCCGCGGGCGGGCGACGGTTCGGATGCGGGGATTTCGGCTGCTTGGTCGGACATGGCCGAGCAGAGATAGGCAGCCGCAGCGAACGGCGCAACGGCCAGTGCATGGGCGCGCCTGCGGCAGCACAATCCTTCCAGCATAAGGTGAGCACCCGCACAGCCCGACAACCATTGCTGGCGCGTCAATATTTCGCATGTGATTTCAATGTGTTGGCGGAAACCGAAAATGAACCATTTGGGGCCTAGCCAGCGGTTCAGCATTCGCCGGCAGCGAGATCGCGCAAGCGCCCGGCCGCCGGCCACCCCAAAGGAAGAAAAATGTCCGATCACGCCATCACCCCGGACGCCGCAATCGCCCGCCGCCTTGCCTTCGTCCGTTTCGACGCCGAAGCGCACGAGGCCCTGAACGCCGTCCGGCCGGCAATCGAGGCGGCTTTGCCCAAGGTGATGGAAACCTTCTACGGCCATATCGCCGAATTCGAAGAGGCGCGCCGCTTCTTCGGCATCGGCAGCGGCGGACGCGAGAAGATGCAGGTCGCCGGCGGACGCCAGATCAAGCACTGGAGCGCCATCGCGGCCGGCGACTTCGGCGACGACTATGCCCAGTCCGCACAGCGGATCGGTCGTATCCACGCCGATATCGGGCTCGAGCCACGCTGGTATGTCGGCGGCTACACGCTGATCATCGACCAGTTGGTGTCGGTCATCCTCGAGCAATTCTGGCCGAAGGGCCTGGGTATCCAGGCGCCGGGGCTGGTGCGGGCGAGCCAGGCGCTGAGCGCCCTGCTCAAGGCCTCGCTGTTCGACATGGAGCTGGTGATCTCGACCTATCTCGAAACATCGGAGCAGCGCCGCCTTGCTGCCGAGGCCGCCCGCGAGGCGGCGGAAAAGGAGCAGCGCAACGCACTCGCCTCGCTGGCCGAGGCCATCGACCAGCTCGCCAAGGGCCGGCTCAGCCACCGGATCGAGGGCCTCGACGCATCGAACTACGAGCAGATCAAGACCGACTTCAACCGCGCCATGGAGCTGCTCGAGGAGGCTGTCGGCCGCATTCACGGCAATGCCGGCGCGATCCGCGACGGTTCGGCCCAGCTTGTCCAGGCTGCCGACGACCTGGCGCGGCGGACCGAACACCAGGCGGCCAGCCTGGAAGAGACTGCCGCCGCTCTCGAAGAGATCTCGCAGACCACCGCGCAGACGACCAACGGCGCGACCCGGGCGGATGGCGTGGCGCAGGACGCCCGGTCAAGCGCCCAGTCGAGCAGCCAGGCGATGCGGGACATGATCGTTGCCATGGGCGACATCGACAGCTCGGCCAGGCAGATCGGACAGATCGTCTCGGTCATCGACGACATCGCCTTCCAGACCAACCTCCTGGCGCTCAACGCGGGCGTCGAGGCGGCTCGCGCAGGCGACGCCGGCAAGGGCTTTGCGGTCGTTGCCGCCGAGGTGCGCAGCCTGGCGCTGCGCTCGGCGGACGCCGCACGCGAGATCAAGGCGCTGATCGCGTCCTCGGGCGAACGCGTCGCCGCCGGCGTGCGGCTGGTCGGCCAGACCGGCGATGTGCTCGAAGTGCTGACCGGCAAGGTGACCGAGATCAGCGAACTGGTGGCCGAGATCGCCAATTCGGCCAAGGAGCAGTCGGTGGGCCTTTCGGGCATCAACAACGCGGTAAACCAGCTCGACCAGGTGACGCAGCAGAACGCCGCCATGGTCGAGGAATCGACCGCCGCATCGCACGCGCTTGCCGAGGAAGCGTCAGCGCTGGCAACCAGCGTGGCTCATTTCGAGATCACCGAGCATTTGCCTCGCGGCACTTCCGGCCCCCGCCACCGCAGGCCGCAACCTTCGCTGAGGGTGGTGGGCACCGGTAAGCCCAATCCCTCAAGGTAAGTTACGACGCCGTCACCGACTCGCTCGTGCGGGCGATGCGGGCGTCGAGTTCCTGCAGGCGACGGGCTGGCCCGGCATTGCCGGGTTGAAGGGCCAGCGCTTCGACAAGCATGTTGCGCGCGGTCGCCAGTTCGCCGTCGCGGATGTGCTTGTTGGCCCGGTGGTAGAGGTAGTTGCCCCGCTGCACCGGCGAGAACGTCTCGGCGAACCGTTCGTAAAGCCGGTCGGCCCAGGCGGGATGACGGACAATTGCGGTGAGCGCGATCTGATAAGGCCGCATGGCGGCTTCGATCCTGGCTACGCGAACGAGACCGCGCAGGCCTGACGCATCGTCGGCCCGGCAGGCTTCGATGAGCGCAAGCGCGCGCGCCGTCCTGGTGAAGGCCCTGATGGTGCCGTGGCCGGTCATGTGCACCGGGACAAGCCGTGTACGTTCCTGCCGTGCCGCGATCCGCTCCGCGTGTTCGCGATCGACGGCATGAAACGGATCATGGAAAACATAGGCGCGGCCGGCCGCGTGCTCGGGCGCGATCTCCATGCCGTCATGAAGCGAGGGCGCGAAGTGGCGCGTGAAGCGGCCGTCGAAGGGGACAGTCTTGGGATCGATGGAAATCTGCGGACAGAAGGCGATCACGACATCGGCATCAAGAAGCCGCCGGAAGCGGAGTGCCGCGTAGCCACCCTGAGAGTGGCCGTAGAGGATGCGTTCGGTTGCCTGCCGCAGGATTGGCGCGACAGCAGCGCTCGCTTTCACCATGCTCGCCGCCGGGAACCAGTTGGGCCGCCGGCTGATGAAGCCGAGAGCGGCGATGTCAGCCTTCTCGCAAAACCGCTGTCCCCAGAAGCGGCTGCCGTTTGCCTGCATCTCCATTTCGTTGAATGTTGCAAGAACATAGCCCGACGATCCCGGTCTGTGAAACACCTCTAGGTTTTCGTCGGAATAGATAAGCAAGTCCTGTTCCTGAATTTTGGAATACTCCGGCAATACGCATTGCCGCTACATTAAATTTTCCGCCTGCCGAAGCATGCTCCGCTCAAGGCGCAACGGCCCGCGGCTCCTTGGCTCCGGCCGGTGCGACGGCCAGCGCCCCCGCAGGGCTCAGCCGGCCGCAACGCCACAGGCTGTATGAATTCTCGGTATCCCAATCGTAGTAGTAGGCCGCCGTCAGCCGCCCTTCGTCCATCAGCTGCTGGAAGACCGTGCGCACGGTCCGCACGGCATCTTCACGCTTCCGGTCGTCTACGGGGCAGTCGCGCGCCGTATTCGCGATCCCCCATTCCGTCACCCAGCAGGGCCGGCCATCATTGTCCGTGCCGCAGAAGTCGAGGATGCGCCTCACCTGTGTCGAAAGGGCCGGCGCCGGCTTCTGTCCCGGATAGACGTGGATGCCGTAGGCATCGACCAGGCTGTCGAGGCCACGTTTGCGCAGCAGCGCAATGACCTCGTGCGGATCGAGCCGCTCCATGCCTCTCCTGTCGGCCCAGCCGGCGCTCAGGTCGGACAGACCCGCCGAGATGATGGCGGCGTCGCTGCTGTGAACGGTACGCCGCACCTCTTCGCGGGTGACCTTCACCGCCTCCAGATACTTGTCGAGCCCCTGTTCGAAGGCCGCCCGGCCCGCCAGGTCGGCGATGCTGCGCGGGGTCGGTTCGCCAGGGCGATGATAGACAAGGAGGTCACCATTGTAGGCGCTGAAGTTGATCTCGTTTCCAGGCTCGACCGCCTCCAGACGAATGCCCAGGGCATCGATGCGGCTGAGGGCGTCGCGCAATCCCGTGCGGTACAGGTCAAGGTCGAGTTCCGAGAGCCGGTTGACATCCCAGATGCGGCCGAAGCCGCTGCGGGGGCGAGCCGTCTCTGGATAGTAGCTCTTGTTCGTCAGCTGGATCTCGAGAAGAACCCGCATTCCAAGGCCGTTTGCAATCTCGAGGGCCTCGATGCTCTTGTTGATCGGTCGCGACAGCGAAAGACGGGCGTGGGTGATGCCGTTTGCCGCCATCTCCGCAAGCACCCTCTCCTGGCCGTCTTTCGACAGCCAGGCGAGATTCATTCGGTTGACCCCGATGCGGGCGCCTTGCGTCTCGCCGGCATCGGCAACCGGCGCTGCGGCGACGCCCCAGACAGCCAGCAGCAGGCCAAGCAGAAGCCTGATTGGCCTTCTCCTTGGACTGAAACTACAGGCCCACATGGCTAAGTGCGCTTCGGAAATTGGCTTCGCAGGCCGAGTAGCGGTCGGTCACGGCCTGCGTATCGATCTTGGAAAGGAAGTTGGCGAGATAGGCCTTCTTGTCGACCTCGCGGTTCCACGTCGCCGCTTCCATGTAGGGGAAGCCGACGAATTCCAGCATTTCCCGCATGCGGTCGTCGACGGCGATCATGAGCGCCGGCACCCCGGCCTGCATGCCGATGATGCAGCCATGGAATCGGCGGCCGAAGCAGAGATCTCGGGTGGCGATCCAGCTTCGCCACTGGTTCGTGTCGAAGAAGACCACGAGCTCATGGTCCCGCTGCCACTTTTCGGAATGCTTGTAGGAGGTCGCCCCGGTAATGCGGCCGCTGGCCTTGTCATAGACCGGCGCGTGATCGTCACCGGACAAGGACAGATTATAGGCGATCACCTCGTCCTGGATGACATAGCTTGCGACGCTTGTCGGCTTGAGCAGCGCATGCGCGTCGACGATCGTATCGGCAACGCTGCCGAGATAACCGCCGAAGGCGATTTTCTGGGCGTTCGCCAGATCGGGATTGGCGAGGGCGCCCAGCGAGCGCTGCATCCCCGCCGGGTTGAAATAAAGCGACGGGCAGCCTGTCGGCTTCACGAACTTCATGCCCTGCTCCCTCAGGAACTCGGCAGTGAAATAGCCGCGCGTCAGGAAGAAGCTCTCCTTGCGCTTGAGGACATCGAGGAATTTGAGGGTGCCGGCAGGCAGGTTCTCCTTGAGGCCTTCCTTGCGTTGAATGCCGATGCCCATGACCACGACCGGCATCTTCAGCCTCTCGAACACTTCCGCTTCCAGATCTGCGGAGTAGCCCGGCCGGAGCAAGTTTGCAGAGGCGAAGACGCAGATGTCGAACTCCTGGTTCAGGCGCTCGTAGGCCTCCGCCGAATCGCAGCTGCGGGCAAGGTGCCAGAACGGCACATAAGTCACGTCATGCGCCTTCAGGCTGTAGGCCGCGCCCTCCCCGATCAGATAGTTGCCGGTGTTGGCGATTTTCCTGACCTGCTCGATCAGATCCGCCTTGGTGCGGATGTCGTCGAAATAGGGCCTGTGGCGAACCTCCGCCCCGGACACGCTCGCCACGGTTCGCTGCAGATATGATGGGATGCCCGTAAGCAGGATGCGCATGATGTTCCCTGAAATAGTGCCTGAGACTTTTGGGGCGGCTAATGGCCGATGCCGATCTCGCGCAACGCCGTGCGGAAGTTGCGTTCGCGATCGGAGTAGCGGTCGACCAGTTCGGACGCGTTGAGACCGGCCAGATGATCGGCGACAAACTCGGCCCGGTTTTCGGCCTTGTCGACATCGGTTGCGTCGATGGACGGCAAGCCGGTGAAGCCCAGCATTTCGCGCATGCGGTCGTCCACCGCCACCATGAGGCTCGGCACCCCTGCCTGCATGGCAATGATCGAGCCATGGAACCTGCGGCCGAAATTGAAGTCCATCGACGAGGCCCAGGCGCGCCATTGGTTGTTATCGAAGAAGGTGCGCACTTCGAACGGCTTCTTGAGCCGATCGGTGCCTGGATAGGCGAGATCGCCGATCATCTTTCCGGAGGACGAGTCGTAGACGCGCCCTTCGGCATTCGGCTCCACCCTCATGTCGAAATGCAGGAACTCGTCCTGGACGACATATTGGGGAACCGAATCCTGCGGCTCCAGCGCGTTGGCGTCGATGATCGCGTCCTGGTTGCCGCCGAGGTAGCCCGAGAAGATGGTCCGCGCCTTGCCGACCTGCACGCCGGGCAGCTTCCTCAGCGACCGGCGCATGTTGTCGGGCATGAAATAGACGGATGGGCAGCCGGTCGGCTGGACGTTGGAGAAACCCTGGTCCTTCAGGAAACCCGTGGTTTCAAAACCGCGCGTCAGGAAATAGTGCTCCCGCTCCTTGAGGATGCTCAAGAGCCGCTTCGTGCCCTCGGGCAGCGCATTTTCGAGGTCCTTGCGGTTCTGCTGACCGATGCCGAGCATGACGATCGGCATCTTGAGCTTGCTCAACACCTCAGCTTCCGCGTCGGCGGACAGGCCCTTGCGCAGCAAGTTGGCGCAGGTGAAGACGCAGATGTCGAAGCTGGAATTGAACTGGTCGAAGCCCTCCCCGTTGCGGCTGCAATTGTAGAGATGCCAGAACGGCACCTGCTTGGCATGGGGCGCCAGCGCGCGCAAAGCACCCTCGCCGATCAGGTAGTTGCCGGTGTTGCTGATGTTGCGCAATTCCTGGAGGAACTCGTCCTTCGACTCGGGTTGCTTCTGCCGTTCCGAATAGGAGACGGCCAATCCGTTGGCGCCGTTTGCAAGGCGCGAATAGTGGCCAGGAATGCCCGTCACGAGGATCCTTGGACGCATACAACTAGACCTTTCTGCTTGATAGAACTGGTGGACGCGCTTCAGCCCGCCGCCGCGACCTCAACGTCGGCCGCCTCTGGCCGGCGCATGATCGATGCGCGCGACAGCGATGAATTGTTCACCGCGCCGTCACACCAACCGAGGAATTCCGAAAATGAACTTGTCCACGACCTTCGAGCCGCCGAGTTGAGGCAGCCCTCCATGAGCGGAACGAGCTTGCGGCGATCGCGGGCAACTTCCTCGATCACCCCGACCATCTGCCGCACCACCTGGGAATCGACGTCGGCATCGATGAGGATGCCGTCTTCGCCATGGATGATGAGTTCGCCCACGGCACCGACGCCGGTGGCGATGGGAACGCAGCCGAGTTGCTGGGCTTCAGCAATCATCAAGGGAGCGCCTTCCCACCGCGAGGGCATGACCAGCACGTCGGCCCAGCCCAGCGCCTTGATCAGTTCCTTGCTGGCGAAGACGGGCGGGTGCACGTCGACGCCGAGGTCCTTCAGCTGCTCAGTCCAGGAAACGGCGGAATCGGCGAGAATCTCGCCTCCGATCGCCCTGATTTCGACGGGAACGCGCGCGGCGTGCAGCTCTGCGATCGTCGCAGCAAGGCGGTCGATGCCCTTTTGCTGGTCGAACCGTCCCATATAGAGGATGCGGAGCCGATCGTCCTTGCGCTCTCCCCGTCTTGCCGACACCACTTCGGCAAGCGCCTTGGGAGGCACCGAAAAGCTCGCGCCATTGGCCACGGCGAAGACCTTTTCGAGAGGCACGCCGAAACTGCGAAGGTAGATCTTGAGCTGCTCCGAGCACGTCAGGAAAGAGTCGTAGCAATGTTCATGGGCGATTGCCGCGAAGGGCTGGCCGGCCGGTCGCTTGAACGAGGTGTTGTCGACGACGTGCAGATAGCAGGCGGTGCGCGTTCCCTCCGAGCGCAGCCGCGCGATCAGCGGATGAACCGACATGACGTGGTTGTTGATGACAAGGTCGAAGCCCGAGAGCTGGCCCTTCAGCGCGCCCCAGTCGACGTCGTGGTGCTCGGCGATGAAGTCCTGGCCAAGGAACTGGCCCGAACCTCCCCAGGCCGGAATGCCCTCATTCCAGAAATGGATGTGATCGAAGCTAGCATCGAACTCGTCGATGACGTCCATGCGCTGGGTGCCGAGCACGAAAAGATGGGTCTCGAACCCGGCCTTCTTCAGCTCGCGCGCAGCCGCATAGACCACCTTCTCGGCACCGCCGAACGAGGCATTGGGCACGAGCAGCGCAGCAGTGCGCTTGCCGTCACTGTGGCCGAGCGGCAGGACGGGTGAGCCGCCGATCTCCTTGCGCAGCGACTTGTACAAATCGGCGAAAGGCACAAGCCGCGCCGGCCGCCATGTCCAGCGCGCACCGGCTGTCTGGCGCAACGGGCTCGTTGCAATGGCGTTGACGCAGTTGATCATCACCTGCTGGGGCGTGATCAGCGACCGCCGCGGCCGGCTCCTCGGGAACGGGAACCGCACCTTCAGCACGGCCGAGGTGGGCCAGACTTGCTGGTTGCCGATCGAGGCGAACCAGTCGAGCGCGTTGTTCTGGATCACGTCACGCACGAGCGACGTCGGAATGAAGATGAGGTCCGGAGAAGCAGCCTGGGAGGTGCCCGACTCCAGGATCACCGGTTCGATCTTGCGCTGCGTCGCATCGTTGCCGAGTTGGACGAAGACGATGTTCGCCTTCTCACTCAAGCGCTCCAGGTGGCAAAGCACATTGGGCAACATGCGCGACCGTCGCAAAAGGTCGAGCGTCGCGCCGCTGCCGGCGATCAGGAAAGGCGGGAAGTGGACGTTGTCGGGTTCGCCGATGCTAGCCCAGAAATCCGGGATGATGTCGTCGAGGCGAAGCATCTTCGGCGGCTTGGTCGGGTCGGTGAAGAATGAGATGGCCGCATCTTCGGTGCGCGCGAAGAGATAGCGCGGGCATTCCTCATGCTCGAATTCGACCAGCATCGGACGCTGGAAAAGCGCCTTGTGGCGCTTCCTCAGGAAGCTGACCGAAGTGGCACGTTCGCGATTGGCTTCCTTGAAGCGGCTTTCAGCCCGCAACCGATATTCGAAGGTGGTGTCGTGCGAGGGGACGCCGACGAACCCATGTTCGATGCAGGAAAGCCAGAACTCCCAATCCTCGAAGCCGTTCTGCCGGTCGTCGTTGAAGCGCACGCCGGCCAGGAAGACGTCGATGGAGATCATCGAGCCGGTGTCGCAAATGTTGTCGGTGATACAGTGGACAAGCCGCGAATAGCGGTTGCCGTAGTGCGCGCGCCAGTTCACCGAGAAGGTGTCGATGTTGGTGTAGACCCAGCCGCAGCCGCTTGTGAGCAGTTGCTCGTAGAGCGTCTCGATGGTGCCCGGCAAGACCCTGTTGTCGGCATCGAGCAGATAGAGCGCCTTGGCCTCAGGCAGGTTTTCAAGCACGTAGTCGATCGCGCGATTGCGCGCCCCGCCCGGCCCCGCATTGGGGCCGAACACCACATGTATCTGCGGATGGCTGGCTGCATAAAGCAGCAGCAGGTCGAAAGCCTCGTGCCGCGGGTCGCCGTCGACCGACACGACAATGGCGATCCGGCAATTGGCAACAGTCGAAGCCAGGACGGATTCCAGCGCCTCCATGGCCAGCGCGGCATGGCCGTAAAGCGGCATCGCCACGACAATCAGATCGTGCTTACCGGCGGGCATTGATCGCCTCCCCCGACTGCTTGACCAGCCGGAAGCCCGATACCTTGAGCCAGGAGAAATCGACCGAACCGGTGACGGCGCGACTCAGGATCATCAGATCCATATGCGCACGCACCGGTTCGTCCATGTGCATGTTGATGTTGATTGACTGATCGGGGCCGACCTCGCGCCAGCCGCTGAAAAAGGCCGACGGTTTTGCCGAACCGGTACGCACCAGCTCCGCCACTTCGGAGCGAGCGTTGGCATTTGCCGGGGC
This sequence comes from Aminobacter sp. MET-1, assembly GCF_026521175.1. Lineage (NCBI taxonomy): Bacteria > Pseudomonadati > Pseudomonadota > Alphaproteobacteria > Hyphomicrobiales > Phyllobacteriaceae > Aminobacter > Aminobacter sp. MET-1. The sequence continues at coordinate 98,391 of NZ_JAMSHL010000013.1, forward strand.
AAGCAGGAAACTGACGGCCGCCGGAGCGCCTTCCGGATGGTCGATCACAGCATTCGCCGAGAACGAAATGGTGCCAGGCTCAACCGCGCGGCTGACGGCGCCGGCGGAAATTCCGCTCGGCAGCGGATGGCACACAACCGCGTGCTCATGCTCGAGGAAGCGGACGGTCTGGAACTCGGGGACTACAGGAGAGACCGAAACATCGACGATGCGGCTCAAGAGATCCGGCGCCAGGCGATAATCTTCGATGAACTGGCCGTCGAGCAGATCGGTGGGCGCAATCATATTGGGCATGCGGGCCGGCTTGACACCGGGCAGTCCCGTGAACACGCGGAATGCCAGCGGCCTGAAATCGAGGTCGGGATGCGACGTTTCCGTCCGCGCCGTGTAGCGCTCGCTGGCAATCGGGAAACCGAGCGACAGCCCGATCATCTCGTGGCCCGTGGTCGACACCCGCAGCCGCAATGTCTTCGCCCCCAATCCACAAGCTCGGGGCAGCGAGAAGAAATTCCAGCTCGCGACGAGCTTCGAGGCGGGAACGCTCCACTCGGCCACGCCCTCTCGGCTCTCGACATAACTCATCGTGACGACCAGTTCAGCACCATCCTTCGGCACCGAATGGAGATGAAGGGCGATGCCGGCGACGCCCTGGCTGGAGACAGGCAGAAGCTGCTCGACATAGGCGCTCGACAGCAACTGGCCGATGCCTTCGTCTTTGGGGTCGACGTATGGGTCGTGACCGAAAACTTCCGTCGTCGGCTCCCAGTTGCGCGCCTGGAATGCGTCTTCGAGCGCGCGGTAGTTTTCGAACAGCACTTCACGCTCCCGACGAAGCATGGCGAGTTCTGAGGACATTGAGGCGGTGAACAGCGACAGCCGCCCCAACCCACCCTCGGCCAGCGCAACAATGAGCGCGCACATCTCGGCCCCGTTTCGGGCATCGAGCCGCTGAATGGGGACTTCCGGCACCGTTGCAAGCCGCCTGAGCGCAACGAGACCATCCTTCAGATCAGCTTCAGCCTCGTCCGAAAAGGCTACGGCAATGAGAGGAAAGGTGTTCTTGAGGATTGGCTGCGAGCGAATGCCGTCGCCGAGAAAGACGACGAGATGGTCAATTCCAGCCTTTTGAAGATTGTCCCGGTCAATATCCGACGCGGCAATCAGTTTTATACTCGCCGTCGATTGCTTCCCGCCAGAAGACATCAACATTTGCACGCATCACCCTCAATAAAAACAATATAATTCGAAATCTGAATTTACTCAGATACGAAAATCATTGGCAATCATTCGAAGAGACACGTAGCAACAATCGAAGCTGCGGACAATAATAAAAATTAGGAATTTACTTCCAACTATACTTCAAAAATTGAAGTAATAATCACACAATCCGAACTTCAAGAACAGGAGCAAGGTCTATCCCGTCATTTTCGCAATCAGGCCAGCCTGACTGGCGATGCACTCACCCAGCCTGAAGCGCTGCTCGATCGTCCGGCGCGCGGCGATCCTGAGGTCGGAGAAGCCGTCGGGACTCTTCAGGACATCGAGGATCGACTCGGCAAGAGCGTCCGTATCGAAGAACGGCACCAGGATGCCGTTGCGGCCCGAGCTGATGACCTCGCGGACGGGAGCGGTATCGGAACCAATGACAAGCGCACCACAGGCCATCGCCTCGAGGACCGACCAGGAAAGGACGAACGGGTAGGTCAGATAGAGGTGGGCCGCGGAAATCTGGAAGAGCTGACGCAAGACCGCATACGGAACCGGGCCTGGGAAAATCACCCTGCCCTCCGGAAGATCCAGCGACGCGAGCAGATGCTCCTTCCACGATACCCCGCCGGGAGCCGGCGCGCCGTAACTCACGCCGTTGCCGCCGACGAAGACGAACAGGGCGTCGGGGTGTTTGCGGATGACCTTGGACGCCGCCTCCAGTGCCTGCGGAAAGCCACGGTAGGGCTCAAGGTCGCGCGCAACAAAGGTGACGATGGGAGGGTTGCCGGCCTTGAGCACGCGTCCGTCCGGCAGCTTCAGGGAGGCGATCGGATCGGGACGCATACGCTGCGTATCTATCCCCTCGTGACACACGGTGATGCGCGCTTGCGCATCCGCCGGATAAAGACCCCTCTGCCACTGGGTCGGACTTATGCCACCCTCAAGCGCCTCAAGCGAAATGAGCTGCGCCATGTTGCGAAGCCTGATCCGCTTGCGCGTTTCGAGGTCGGGCTGGCTGTCCGGGGCAAATCCGATATCCGCTCCATCTGCCCGATAGAAGAATTCGCAGTAGCCGAGTGCCGGCACATGTGGCAGCACGTCCTTCACGAACATCATGCTGCCCCAGCCGATGTGGCCGATGACGATGTCAGGGCTTTGACCCTGGCGCGCCATCGCGTCGAACGTCTCGGCGACGCGATGGCCGATCCGGGCATGGTGATCGGGTATGCCGAGATGGCGGGCCATCTGCGGATGCGCCCGCGGGCCCGGCTCCGACCGGTGGCGCACGACACGCACCGACGGAATCCGCTGATCCACGGCCTCAGTTACCAGGCTCACCTCGTTTCCGGCCTGCGCCAGATGCGCAGCGAGGGCGGCGAACTGGCCAAAGCCACGCCGATGCACGAAGGCTACGTGCATGACGTTCAGCCAGCCTGCGACGAGGAACCGACCCTCAGCCGCACATCAAACGCCGTAGCGCGCGGCATTGGCCCACACCAGCTCGAGCCGGTGCAGCGCCTGGAAGGCGGTTGCGAGATCCCTCAGGTCCTGCTCCCCGCAAAATGCCCGTTCAAAGGCCTTCGCCGCTTCCCGCAGATCGGCGCAGAGTTGCCTGCCCCTCTCCGTCAGCCTGATTCGAGCCGAGCGTTTGTCGCGCTGGGAGGTGACCCGATCGATGTAGTCGCCATCGGTCAACTGCTTCAGGTAGTACGAGATGTTCGAGCCGACATAGTTGCCGCGATCGAGCAGTTCGCCGACCGAGAGCTCGGTGTCGCCGATGGCCAGCAGAACCATCACCTGGGCAGGACCGATGTCGTCGACGCCCAGCCGCGTAAGCTCCGCGCTCACCAGGCCAGAGAAGCGCCGGCTGGATCGCTCGAGCAGCCGAGCCAGGTCGAAACACGAGACCTGCGGAGCATCGCTGAGCTGTTGCTCGCGCTGAGGCTGATCGCGTCGCGGCTGGTCAGGGGCGACGTGCAGCCTGTCGCCTCCGTTCCGCATTAATACAACGTCTTCCAGACCCATGGATGGGTAGAGAAGTCCTTGTGTCATCCCTCTCTCCTATTTTTGTAATTTACTTCAAAACTTGAAGTAAAATTCAACAACGTCCCACCCCGGATTCCCGCCCTTGAGAGTGTTATATTTTTTGTGTCACACTGACGACAGCGATGTTGCAATATGCTCTGCATGAGATGCAGATAATAACCTCAAATCACGAAACACGTAAGCCCCAGGCCAAATCGCCCATGTTCGATACTGTTCGAAAAAAGCCAGTTGGCAAGACCCAAAATGGGGCAGCTGCCACCCAAAACGGGACACTCAATCCGAGGTTGCTCGTCCTGCAGGCAAGGCGTGTATTTGGCGTGACGCTCCTTTATGCGGCCTTGCTGAGCGCCTGCATCAACCTGCTTCAGCTGACGATGCCGCTGTTCATGCTGCAGGTACACGACCGGGTGCTAAACAGCCAGAGCATCGATTCCCTCGTCATGCTGACGGTTCTGGCGGTCGGCGCGCTGGTAATCTACGGCGTGCTCGAGTTCATCCGTGCCATGTCGTTCCAGGCGATGGCGAGTGCGGTGACGCGATGGCTGAACCTGCCGCTGCTGGCGGCTGCGGTTCAGGCCTCCGTCGACCAGGGGGTTTCGCGCGCAAGCCAGTCGCTGCGCGATCTGACGGAGCTGCGCGGCTTCCTCACTTCGTCGGCCGTCAGCGCACCTCTCGATGCCGCCTGGTCGCCGATCTTCCTGGGCGCACTGTTCCTGCTGCATCCCCTTTTCGGCATGGTCGGCGCGATTTCGGTGGCGCTGCTGCTGGGCTGCGGTGTCGTTACAGACCTGCTCACGCGCCAGCTGATGAAAGAGGCAAGCCAGACCAACACTGAGTCGGTGTCGAAAATTGCCGGATCGCTTCGTCACGCTGAGGCGATCGAGGCGATGGGCATGTTGCCGGCGCTGGCTCGGCGATGGCGCGGCGCACAGATGCATGCGCTGGAAGCGCTCGAAAGCAGCGGCAGCAGAAGCAGGGCGATGTCGGCGATCACCCGCGTGCTCCGCTACGTGATTCAGGTCGTAACACTCGCGGCAGGCGCGCTGCTGGTGCTAAAACAGGAAGTCAGCCCCGGCGCCATGATGGCGGCAAGCATCCTTGTTGGCCGGCTGCTGGTGCCCTTCGATTCCATCATCGAGAACTGGCGGCAATGGGTCCTGGCGATTGCCGGCTGGCGGCGGCTCGAGGCAAGCCTGAACGAGGACCTGGCGGTGCGCCAGGCGATGCCGACGCCACATGCACATGGCGACCTCGTCGTCGACAAGCTGGTCTACGCTGCGCCCGGTATGGACGTGCCAATCATAAAGGGCATTTCCTTCTCCCTTTCCCCCGGCGAGGTGCTGGGCTTGGTCGGCCCCTCCGCAGCGGGCAAATCGACCTTGGCGCGGCTGCTGGTCGGCGTGCTCAAGCCGACGTCGGGCGGCATCTTTCTCGATGGCAACAATGTCTATCTCTGGGAGCGCGGCTCGTTTGGCCGGGTGGTCGGTTATCTTCCACAATCGGTTTCGCTGCTTGAAGGGACGATCCGGGACAACATCTCGCGAATGGAAGACAGCGACCCGCACAGGGTACTCGAGGCCGCACGGCTGGCGGACGTCCACGACATGATCGGCCGCCTGCCCCTTGGCTACGACACGCCGGTCGGCGACGGCCAACTGACCCTGTCGGGCGGACAGAAGCAGCGCATCGCGCTTGCCCGCTGCCTCTACGACCGTCCCCGGCTGATCGTGCTGGATGAGCCCAACGCCAATCTCGATGCCGTCGGCGAGCGCGCGCTCGTCCGTGCGATCGAAAAGGCCAGGGACGACGGCGCCATTGTCGTGATGATCGCCCACAGGCCGACGATCATGGAAGTCGCCGACAAGCTGCTCGTCCTTGAAAATGGACGCATCACCCAGTTCGGGGAGCGCACTGATGTGGTCGCCTCGATGAGGTCAGCCCAACCGTCGCGCGAGGTGGTGGCATCATGATGCACAAATCGACATCGTCGGCACGGGCCGAGATCCAGCCTGTCAGCAGGCCCGCAATCGCGAACCATCAGCCACGGCCGCCGCTGCCCACAAGCGCGATGGAGCTGGAGATGGCCGAGGGCAGAGCCCGCTCGCCGCTCCGTCGCCTCGTCATTGCGGGGTTGACGACGATCCTGGTGTCGTTCGGCGGATTTCTCGGCTGGGCATTCTTCGCCGACCTCAGCAGCGCCTCGGTGGCTAGCGGCACGGTCGTCGTCGATTCGAAACGCAAGACGGTCAGCCATTTCGAAGGTGGCGTGCTGAGCCGAGTGCTGGTGCAGGAAGGCGACCAGGTCGCGACCGGCCAGCCCTTGATAATGCTTGAGGACACGCGGGCCCGCGCCGATCTGCAAGGCCTGGAGAGCCGGCGGATCGGCCTGAATGCCAAGCTGGCGCGACTAAAGACGGAACAGGCTGGCAGCGAGGTGATTGGCTTCCCCGACGAATTTGCCGGCAGCAGCGACGCTGCGATCCAAGACGCCATGGCGGCCGAACGCGCATTCTTCGACAAGCGCCTGGAGTCCAAGACCGGGCGCAACGGCATCCAGCGCACGACGATCGAGGAATATGCCGAGCGATCCAAGTTCCTGACCATCCAGGTCGATGCAATCGACCGGCAGATCGGCCTCATCAACGAACAGAGATCGGCCATCGCAACGCTGGTGGACAAGGGCTTTGCCCAACGCTCCAAGCTCATTGAGATCGATGCGCGGCTCAACGAGCTCGCAGCAAGACGCGGAGAGCTTGCCGGCCAGAGAGCCCAGGCCGAAAAGGCCGAGGCAGGCGCCGAACTTGCGCTGACGGGAATCGAACGCGACTTCCAGTCGGAAATTGCCGGCGAAATCACCACAGCCCGCCTCGAGCTTGCTGACGTCGAGGAGAGAATTGTCGGTGCCAAGGACGTATTGCGCCGCCTCGAGATTCGCTCCCCGCAGGCTGGCATCGTCACCAACATCCGCGTGCGCACGCCTGGAAGTGCCGTGACACCAGGCGAAGCGCTGCTCGACATCGTGCCGGAAAGCGAGCCGCTGCTCATCGAGATGCATGTCAGCACGCGCGACATCGACAGCATCGCCGTCGGCTCGCAGGCGCAGATCCGGCTGACGGCATACAATCAGCGCTCGCATCTGCCCGTGGCAGGCAAGGTCATCTATGTGGCCGCCGACCAGTCGGTCGATGAAAAATCGAACATGGCCTATTTCGTCGCGCGAGCCCAGGTCGACCCGAACTCGCTGGCGGCGAACCCGGACATGCGGCTCTATCCCGGCATGCCGGCGGAGGTGCTGATCGTGCACAAGCCACGCCGGGCGATCGACTACCTCGTCTCTCCCGTCACCGACAGCTTCAATCGCGCCTTCAGGGAAGATTGATCCCAACTCGGCGTGAGTTAGGCCGGAAAATGCCGGCCATGCCCAACGCTGCCTGTTCGCCTTCCGGCGCCTGCCGGAACACGAACCGGCGGAGCATGGAGCGCTGTTCAAATACGCCCGAATTTAGTTTGAATTTTGAAACAAACTACGTGAAATACAGAATTACAATCCTTTTATTGTTCATATATCTTCTGTTTTAATTGCTGATATTTACTTGTCTTTAGCAATTTTTTATCAAAAATCATCATTTTATGCTTCTGCACATATTGCGAATATCTTCTTTGCGCCGCACAATGATCTCGCGTAATCCTCGGATCCCACCGACGATAGGCGCGTTCAAAACGGCTAAGAGGAGAAGCAGATGGCCACATTGGAAGGCGGCGCATATGACGACGTCCTGTTTGGCTCCCGCTTTGACGACATCATTCGCGCCCTTGGCGGCGATGATCTCGTCAAAGGAGGCAACGGAAACGACATCATCTACGGGCATGGCGGCGATGACGTCCTGTTTGGCGACAATGGAAATGACACTCTGTTCGGCGGCGACGGAGCGGACATCCTTTATGGCGGAAACGGCAACGATATCCTGAACGGCGGTCCCGGCGACGACATGCTGTTCGGCGACAACGGTGACGACATCCTCCATGGTGGCGACGGCAACGACATCCTGATGGGCGGCAAGGGTAACGACTTCCTGTTCGGCGGTGCTGGAAACGACATCCTCAACGGCGGCAAGGGCGACGACATCATGGTCGGCGGCAAGGGCAACGACCTGTTCGTCTTCGATGGCGGCGGCGGCAACGACGTCATCCTCGACTTCACCCCCGGCGAGGACCTGCTGCAGATCTCGAAGCACATCAACGGCCTCGACATTTCCTCCCCCGACGATCTGGCTTCGCGCATCACCCAGGTCGGTGGCAATGTCGTGATCGACCTCGGCCATGGCGACACGCTGACGCTCGTCAATGTCGATGCAAAGGACATGCAGGCCAATCCGGACCACTATTTCACCGTCCATTGAGCCTGACACGGCGTGCCCTGAACTCCCCCTGCGGGGCACGCCGCCCCTCTCCAACAGATCCAAAGGACCAACGCGTGACGTCCGACCGTTCGAAGGTCGCCGGCGGCGGCTCCAGCCTGGCACAGGCCTTCCAGCTTTGCTCGGAGGTGGCTGTCGTGGCCTGGGACATCCCCGCGCAACTACCAGCCTTGGGCAAGTTCACCCTGGCCATGCAATCCCGACCGGTCCCGCTCGTCAGCATGACGCTTCCGCGGGCCGACGGCGGGCAGTGCGTGCTGTGGGCAGTGAAGCCGGGATACGACGCAGAAGATGTACAGATCGCCACGACGGACGGAAACGCACAGCAGGCGTTGACGCTCAAGCCGGCCGCACGGCTGCCGCTTCTCGACGTGGAGACGCTGCTGGGCAACCTTTCGCCGGAAGGCCGCGTCAAGTTCCTGAACAATCTGCTGACCGTGTGGCGCAGCGCATTCCGGCTGTCGCGCGACGAACTCTTCGGCAGTGTCGTCGAGGATGCCGTCTTCAGTCTTGTGCCGGCGCCGCGGCTTGCCAGTTCCGTCTGCCAGATCGCGCCCCGCCGCTATCTCATCGAGACCGACATGAGCCCTGACCTGGGCGACATCACCGGCATTTATGCCATCGGCGCCGGTTCGGTTCTGCGGCTGCCGCTACAATTCGTCGTCGGCAGCGGTTCGGAGCGCGGTTGGCAGTCCTGCCATTTCATTCTCGACACGCCCCAGCCTGCCCGACCGTTCCACATCATGTTCCTGGGCAAGCGGGGCATCGCGGTCCGCAACCTGCCGAACTGCAATCCGCGCCACCCCGATTTTCAAAAATGGTGGGCGGAACAGCGCGGCGGCACGGGGCTGCGCGAGTTCGTCGTGCGGCAACTGTCGACGATGGCCGGCAGCGGCACGGCAGCCGCAATCGACCTCCAGCAGCGGGCTCCGCTTCCGGCCCGGCAAGTCGCCAGGCCCCAGATGCATGCCGCCGTCGACCTCGCGCTTGCCTTGCCGGACGGCCTGCTCGCCGGCGGCTGGACCAACGATCAGACTTCAACCCTTGCCGGCATCGACTATCTCAAGGAGGACGGCACGGCCCTGCCCCTCGACGGCAACTGGTACGAGTTCGCGGCCTGGAGCCGGGAAGCAAAGACCAATACCAAGACCGCAGTGACAGGCTTTGTCGCCTGGCTTCCGTTGAACGAGCCGCTTGGCCCGCTGCTCCAGCCCCGGTTCCAGCTGCGGCTCGCGTCCGGTGCGGTCAAACCGCTCGTGCCGAAGCCGCAGCCCGTCGAACCAGGAGCGCAGCGCAACCACATCCTGCGCGCCGTGCCCCCGCAGCATGCAGTCGACGATGCGTTCCGGACCATTCTGGCCCCGGCCCTCCAAAGCGTCGAGCGCGCGTTGGGCCGGACCATCAGCGTCGACCACACCAAGGACTATGGCGAGCCACGCAAAGCGCCGCTCGTCTCGATCGTGGTGCCGCTCTACCGGGTCCTCGATTTCCTCCGTTTTCAACTGTCCGGCATGGCTACCGATCCGTGGCTGGCGGAAAACGCCGAGATCATCTTCGTTCTGGATTCCCCCGAGATCGAGGACGAGACGAAGCACATGCTGGGTGGGCTGCATATCCTGCACGACCTGCCGATGAAGCTCGTCGTGATGAACCGCAATGGCGGCTACGCCCGGGCCTGCAACGCCGGCGCTCGCTTTGCGCGTGGCACGGTTCTGGTGATGCTCAACTCCGATGTCGTGCCGCGCGACCCGGGCTGGCTCCAGTTGCTGACGCGACCGCTCCTCGAACAGCGCAAACTCGGCGCCATCGGCCCGAAGCTGATCTTCGAGGACGGCTCGCTGCAACATGCCGGGCTCTATTTCGGCCGCGACCAGCGCGGTATCTGGCTCAATCACCATTTCTACAAGGGGATGCCCGGACGCTATCCGCCGGCACAAGGCGCACGCAACGTTCCCGGCGTCACCGGAGCTTGCCTCGTAACGCTCAGGGAGACCTATGAGCGGGTCGACGGATATACCGAGGACTATGTCATCGGCGACTACGAAGACAGCGACCTCTGCCTCAAGATTCGGCGGCTGGGTTTGGAAATCGCCTACGAGCCTGCGGCCTGTCTCTATCATTTCGAGCGCCGGTCGATCAGTCGCAGCCAGGACTACATGCGCGGCGTCGCCAGCCAGTACAATTCCTGGCTGCACACCGAGCGTTGGGAAAACGACATCGCCGCGCTGATGCCTGCCTATTCCCACGGCGCCCGCGCGAATGACGCCTCCATGGACATCGAAGCGACGAAAAGGAACGCCGCATGAGCGAAGCGGTTCTCCGCCATGAGACCCGGCCTGCCCCAACGGCCCAGAGGGTTCGCGTCAGTTGGCTGACGGAGGCGGTCCTGAACAACCGCTTCCTGCCGCAGCCAGATGCAGGCAGCGTGTTCGTCGGCGACGGCGATTTCCGGGCCGTCGGGGCGGAGTTTCTTGGCCATTTCATTCGCCTGGGTGGCCTGCGGCCGGAGCATCGCGTGCTCGACATAGGCTGCGGCATTGGCCGCATGGCCGTTCCGCTGACGCAATATCTTGATGTCGGCAAGGGACGCTACAGCGGGCTCGATCCGGTCGAGGGCGGCATCGCCTGGTGCCGGCGTTTCGTCACCCCTGTCTATCCCAATTTCACCTTCCAGCGGCTCGACATCGCCCACAAGCTCTACAACCCTCAGGGCAAGATCAGCGGCGAGGCGCTGAAGCTTCCTTATCCCGAGCGGCAGTTCGATTTCGTGATCATGACATCGGTCGTCACGCACCTGCCGCCAGACGAAGTTCTCGTCTACCTGAGAGAGGTCGCCAGGATGCTCAAGCCGGGCGGACGCTTGTTCATGACCGCCTTCGTCGTCGACGAAATCGCTGCGGCAAACGCGTCCGGCAGGCGCGATCCCAGGCTCGGCTTCGTGCGCGACGGCGATGGACCCTGCTGGCACGTTCCCGAAATGCCGCCGCTTGCAGCCGTCGGGTTCGACGACGGCTTCCTGGACCAGGCGCTGGAGAAGGCCGGGCTTGTCGTCAGCCTGAAATCCCTCGGCCACTGGCGCGGTCAGGACGCCGACCACTACCAGGACCTCTATGTCGCCGAATGCCGCGGAGCCCAGCGGTAAGCATGCGCATCCTTGTAGCGGCGCACAACCATCCGGCCCTCCATCCCGGCGGCACCGAGATCTTCGCGCACGACCTTTTCCGCGCCTACCAGCGAGCCGGTCACGAGGCGCTTTTCCTCGGGGCAACGAACCAGGTTCATCGCCAGATCCGGCCCGGCACGAGCTTCCAGGGGCTCGGCGACGCGGCCGACGAAGTGCTGCTGTGGTCGGGCCATTTCGACCGCTTCTACATGAGCCAGGTCGACCTCTACGGCGTCGTTCCGGACCTGGTGGAACTGCTGTCCGACTTTCGGCCGGATGTGGTGCATATCCATCACCTGCTGCTGATCGGCGCCGAGTTTCCACACATCGTCCGCCGGACGCTGCCGGACTGCCGCATTGTCATGACGCTGCACGACTACTATCCGATCTGCCACCACGACGGCCTGATGGTCCGGACCAGCGGCAAGGAGCTCTGCCACACCGCTAGCCCGGACCGATGCCACGCCTGCTTCAAGGACATTCCGCTCGATCGGTTTGCGTTGCGGGAACGCCATCTTAAGGCGCTGCTGAGCACGGTCGACCACTTCGTCGCGCCAAGCCGCTTCCTGCGGCAGCGCTACGTCAACTGGGAGCTTGCCGAGGACGCCATAAGCGTGATCCCCAACGGCCTGCCGGTCCGACCCAAGCCAATAGCCACGCCAGATCGCGCCGGACGTCCGACGGTATTTGGATATTTCGGCAATCTCAATCCCTGGAAGGGAACGACGGTCCTGCTCGAGGCGGCCCGACTGCTGATCGAAGAAGGCCTCGAATTCGAACTGCGCGTCCATGGCGGCGTCCCGTTTCAGAGCGAAGTCTTTGTCTCGGAGGTCGACCGCCTTTTCAGCGAGACGGCACCGACTGTGCAACGGCGCGGCCCCTATCGGCGGGAGGACGTCGCCGAACTCGTTGCCGCCGTCGATTGCACGGTCGTGCCGTCGATCTGGTGGGAGAATGCGCCGCTGGTAATCCAGGAAGCCCAGGCACAAGGGCGACCGGTCATCGCCAGCAACATCGGCGGCATGGCCGAGCTGGTCGAAGACGGGGTCAACGGCCTGGGGGTTTCGCCCAACGATCCACGCGCGCTCGCTGGCGCCATGCGCCGCATCGCCGAGGTGCCTGAGCTGCGGCACAGGCTTTCGGGGAACGCACGCCAACCCGACGACATCGATACGACCGCCCGGCGCTACCTCGAGCTGATCGAGGCGATCAAGCCGGCGCGTGTCCAAGCAGCATGAGGAACAGTTGAATGCCCGTTGGTGCCGAGAAACCAAGCGCTATGGCCGAGCAGAACAACACCAAGCCGGTGAATGGCCGCGTCGACGCCATAGATCAGGGCTGCGTCTTCGGCTGGGCCTTCGATCCCGCCGAGCCGAACAAGCGGCTGGCGATCCGAGCGACGCTTGATGGCAAGACGATTGCCGAAGCGGTCGCCGACCGCGAGCGTCCCGATCTCCGGCGCAACGGCATCGGCGACGGCAAGCATGCCTTCGAAATCATGCTGCCGGAGCCGGCGGCCTCGCGAGCTTCCGACCTCGTCGTCATGGCAGTGAGCGGCACAGGCAACGAGCAGGCGCTGCGCGTCCCCCGCCCCGACGAGCAGGCCGCCGGAGCCCTGATCGCCGCACCGCTCACCAAGGTGCTCGACAGGCTGGACGTCCTGATGGCGGCACAACGGCAGTTGCAGGTCTCCCAGCGTTCCTTCCTGCGCACGCAGCAGGTCGACGACACCGGCGAGGCTGAGGCCGTCGGTCTTGCCGATATCAGCACCGCCGTCACCAGCTTGCGCACCGAAATCACGCAGCGACTGAGCGATCTCGACGTCCACCTGATGCGACTCGACGGCGTGGTGGCCCGGATGGAGAAGACCCTTGGCGGACTGCAGAAGCGATCCAACGGGGACCTGAAGCCGTTGCTGCTGCTGCTTTTCGTGCTGGTGGGTTTTGCAGCGGGCGCCGCCATGGCGCTGATGGCACGGGGCTGAGGCACGATGCTGGCCGTGGACAATGGACCTCCCCCATCTCTGACCGCCACGTCCCGGCCCGCCGGCAGGCTCCCCAGGGCCGGAAGAGTGACGGGTTGCCCGATCGGCAGCTCCGTCCTGCTCGTGATCGGCACGGGCGGCGCGATACCCGACGCGGCACTGGCCACACTCAATGACGATCCCATCGCGGTCTCACCTTGCGCTATCATCAGCTGGCGATTGGCGACGCCGTCGCCGAGCGCCACGCACGGCTTCGCGGCCCTGCTGTCCACGGGCAGCGCTGATCGCACATTCGCGACCGTACAGTTCGAGCGGGAAGGCGCACCCAGGCGCTATGTCTTCATGCCTCGAACGGTCTCGATCAACGAAGCCGCGACGCTGCTGGCCGAGCTTTGCGGCAATCAGTTGGCCGCCACCATCGACGCCCTGGCGGATTTGCTCATCGCTTTGCCATCCGACCCTAACAGACTGTCGGCGGCCGTCACCCTGATCAAGGCCGCACATGGGAGCTGCGGCTTCATCGAGTTGCTTGGCGAAGGCCAGGACGGAGAGATTTTCCTGCAAGGCTGGGCCAACGACGTCATGCCTGGCATGGGCCGGGTGGTGGTCGACGGCGACAGGCCCGCGGTCGCGGAATGCGCCCTTGCCGCCTATGCGCGGCAGGACATTCCGCAGGGTGCCTCGGCCTTCGCCGGACTTCTCGATATGGATGGGGCGATCAGTCCCGGCGGCATCCAGGGCCTCGTCTGGCGCGGCCGCCACGGCTGGCGCCATCTGGCCGTCCACGACCGCAAGCTGATTGCCGGGCCGCTGGAAACGGCCGGCCACGCCCGCGCGGCGGTGCTGCGGGCACACAGCACGCCGCAAATCCTGCTGCGCCTGCGCATGGCCGCCAACAGCTTCGACGGCACCGAGACCGTGTCGAGCCTGCCGCTTCCGGTTCGCATGGGCGTGGACGACGTTTTCCAGGTCGAGGGCGCGGGCTTTCTCGTCTCCGGCTGGCTGCTTGACCCCAACGATCATGTCCAGAGCGTCAAGTTGCGCCGCCACACCAGCGAAGCACGGCTCGACGAGGGCTGGGGCCGGCTTGAGCGCAGCGATGTGACAGACGCCTTCACAGATCATCCGGCCTTCTCCCGCGCATTTGGCGATGGCGGCCACAGGCATGGCTTCGTCGCCCATGCGCAGCTCCCCGACGGTGACCAGCCTTCGCCGCTCTACCTGGAACTGACACTGCGCGACACCCGCCGCGCCTTCATGCCGCTCGCGCCACTGCGGACGGCGGCCCGCCTCGCCGCGCTACGCCAGATACGCGCCATCGACCCGTCCGATTGGGCGCTGCCGGAGGTCATGGACCGGCACATCGTTCCCCTTCTCTGCGCCTCCGAAAGGGTGTCGCCGACGGTCAAGGCCGTCGTCGATGCCGGTCCGTTCGAGGCAGCGGCCGGTCCGCCGATCGTCATCAGCGTCGGTGAAGGCGAAGAGGATGGCGTCGCGCCCCTTCTCGCCTTGCTGGCGATCGACCCGGAAACCAAGCGCGCGCCGATTGCGCTGGTCATGACCTCGGAACGCTTCCACCGGCAAGTGGCCCGTATGGGAAAGCTCGCCTCGTTCTATGCTCTCTCTCTCAGGCTGGTGTCGGCCGGGGAGGCAGCCGATGCCTATGACCTGCTCGAAGCTGGAGCGCGGGCACTGTCGTCGGACACGATGGTCCTGCTTGCAGGGTCGTTGATCCCGAACAACAACGGCTGGTATCGCAAGCTTGTCGGCACCCAGGCAGCGCTCAAGAATAGTATCATCTCCCCTACCCTTGCCTATGAAGACTATTCTGTCCGCTGGGCGGGAACCTGGCCCGCGCGCCGCTACGAAGGCTACCCCATCAGCGCGGTGACCGGGTTCAAGCTGACGCCGGTCACGGCAGCATCGCTGGACTGCTGTGTGATGCCGCGCCAGGCTCTTCTGAAGGCCGGCGGATTTGCCGGCGGGTATCTCGGCTCGCGGGACAAGGGGTTTGATCTCGGCCTTCGCCTCGGCCGCGCCGGCTTTGCCTGCTACTGGCTGCCATCGGTGCAGATGCTTGGTTCCGACGAAGCGTCGAGCGCGGGCACATCGAAGATGGGCTCTCTCGTGCAGAGCATCGACCGCAAGATCCTCGATATCAGGGGCATGGCTGCGCCAACCGGCAACACAAATCCATCGGAAGGCCCGCGCGCATGACCGAGCAGCTTCGGGTCCTTGTCGTCTCGCATGGGCATCCGGCACTTGCGTTGGGTGGCGCCGAGATCGCGTCCCACAACCTGCACCAGGGCCTGAATTCGCTGCCCGACGTAGAGTCCGTCTATCTGGCCCGCGTCGGCCACCCACTTCCCCGACATGGTGCTTCGGCGCTCATGAGCCTTGGCCCGACCGAGGACGAGCTTCTGTTTCATGCCGACGACTACAACCATTTCTTCCTTTCGAATGGCGATACCGAGGCTCTGCAGCGCGACCTCGTGCGCTTCGTTCGCGACGCACGGCCCCATGTGGTCCACTTCCATCATGTGCTGGGCCTCGGGATGGAAGCGCTCTACGCAGTACGCGATGCCCTGCCGCGATCTGCCATCCTGGTGACGTTCCACGAATATCTGTCGATCTGCCACAACCACGGCCAGATGGTTAAACGGCCGACCGGCCAACTCTGCAAAAAAGCATCCCCTATCGCCTGCCACGGATGCTTTCCCGAAATCCCCGCCTCCAATTTCCTCAAGCGCGAGCGGTTCGTGCGCGGAATGCTCGAACTGGCCGACGCCTTCGTTTCCCCCAGCGTGTTTCTGGCCGAGCGTTACGCCGAATGGGGGATCGAGGCAGACAAGCTTTCGGTCATCGAAAATGGGATCGCCATGGGAGAAGCCGTGCCGGCGCGCGAGCTTCCGCCCCATAGCCCCTACCGGAACCGCTTCGCCTATTTCGGACAATTGACGCCGTTCAAGGGCGTCGACGTGCTGATCGACGCGGTCTCGCGGGTGCCCGAGAACATCTGGGGCGACGACGCCTGCCTGATGATCTTCGGCGGCAATCTCGAGCGCCAGCCGCCCGAGTTCCAGGAGCGCCTGAAGAAGCTTATCGACGATGCGGGTCGACGCGTTCGCTTCTACGGCGCCTACCAGAACGCCGACATGCCGCGCCTGATGCGGTCGGTGGATTGGGTCGCAATGCCGTCCACCTGGTGGGAAAACTCGCCGTTGGTCATCCAGGAAGCGCTGCACCACCGCAGGCCCCTCATCTGCTCCGACATTGGCGGCATGGCCGAAAAGGTGCGCGACGGAAAGGACGGGCTGTATTTCCGCGCCGGCAGCGCACAGGATCTCGCCGATCGCATGGCCGAGGTGTTGAGCGATCCGCAGGCCTGGGACCGCTTGCGGGCGTCGATGAGGCAGCCGACGAGCCACCTCGATTGCGCCCGCAAACATGTCGAGCTCTACCGTCAGCTGCTGCGTCGCGATCATGGCGGCGTCTCCGGCGGCCGGACCAGCCTGCTCTCGCAGGCGGGATAGGCAGCAGATGGCCCGCGCTTTCATGACCTGCCGCGAAATGCCCGATTTCCCGACAGAAGCCGGCATGGCTCGCCAGACCGTCGGCACCGGCAACCCCCAGACTATTTCCGCTCACAAAGTCGCATGAACAGGAGGGCTACCGCCATGCACCAGAAAATCCGCAAAGCCATCATTCCTGCCGCCGGTTTCGGAACGCGCATGCTTCCGGCGACCAAGAGCATTCCCAAGGAGTTGCTGACGATCGTCGACCGCCCCCTGCTCGACTACATCGTCGCAGAGGCCTTCGCCTCGGGGATCGAACATGTGGTCATCGTCACCGGGCGCATGAAGGGCGCGATCGAGGACCATTTCGACCAAGCCTTCGAACTCGACGTCAGCCTGCGCAATGCCGGCAAGCTGCCTCTGGCCGACCGGATCGCGCAGGACACACCTGCTGCCGGCACGATCTCCTTCGTGCGGCAGCAGCAGGCGCGGGGTCTCGGCCACGCCGTGTGGACCGCCCGCCACATCATCGGCGACGAGCCCTTCGCGGTGCTTTTGCCCGACATGCTCATGGTCGACGACAAGCCATGCCTGAAATCCATGGTCGATCTCTATGAACGCCATCGTGACAATTTCGTCGCGGTGGAGAGATGCGCGCCCGAGGACGCCCACAAGTTCGGCATCGTCTCGCTCAAGCCCACGGCCGACGGCCCTGTCGTGACCGGGCTCGTGGAAAAGCCGGCTCCTGGCACGGCACCCAGCAATCTCTTCATTTCAGGACGCTACATCCTGCAGCCCGAAATCTTCGCCATCATCGAGCAGCAGGCGCCGGGAGCGGGCGGTGAAATCCAGCTCACCGACGCCATGCTCACACTACTGGAAACCCGCAACATCCGGCCCTTCGAGTTCTGCGGCCACACCTTCGATTGCGGCGTTCCAGCCGGCTTTGTGACCGCCAACCTGCACATGGCGGCACAGCGCGCCGATCTTGCCCCTCATATCGGGACCGCGGTGGATGCGCTCTACCCGGCACGACGCGCGGTTGCGTGAACGTGCTGCCGGGTGCCCCACGCCAGTGAGGCAACCGGCTCGACCGGCGGTCGAATGCAGGCCGTCCGCCGTCAGGCTTCGGTCGGGGTGTCGTCGTCAGCTCCAGACCCGGCCAGTTAGCAGGTGTCGGTTTCGCGCTGTATCTGCTCCAGCTCTGTCGCCGCACTGTCCATCGCGCGGTTGAAGACAGCGACCATGGTCTCGATGTCATCGGCCGAATGGGCCGCCATGACCTGGAAGCGAAAGCGTGACTGCCCCAACGGGACGGCCGGAAACTCCACCAGATTGGCAATTCCGCCGTATAGGGAGAGGTATTTCGAGGCCAGCCGTCCCAAGCCTTCGCCGCCGACGCGTACCGGCACAATGGGAGAAGGCTCCCCCAGCACCTCGCGGCCGGAGCGTGCCATGGCTTGGCGCAGATGGATTACGTTGTCCCGGAGCTTGCGCCGCAGCTCCTTGCCTTCGTCCGACCGGATGATAGCAAGCGCTTCCATGATCGTGGCCGCCTGAACCGGCGACAGGGCATTGGAGAAGGTATGCGGGGCACTGTAATATCTCAGATATTCGGCCGCCGCCCGCGTTTTGACCGCCACGAAGCCGCCGTTGGAGGCAAAGGTCTTGGAGAAGCTGCCGATGACTATGTCTATGTCGCCGAGCATCTCCTGCGCGCCGATATGGCCAAGGCCATCCTCGCTCATGCAGCCGAAATCATGCGCGCAGTCGACCAGCAGGCTTGCCCCGTAGGCATCACAGATATTCCGAAGCGCCCTGAGATCAGGCGTTTCCGAATGCATTGAAAACAGGCTTTCTGTCGCGACCAGGATGCCGTTTTGCGTGTCCGTCGCGCGAATATTCGCCAGCTTGCGGACCAGCGCATTCTGGTCGAGATGCCGGAAGTAATGCACGTTCCCGGTGGCGGCGGATGCTCCGGCCTGGAGGCAGGAATGCGCCAGAAGATCCATCACGACATGATCGTCCGCACGGACGAAACCCTGGATGGCGCCATATCCGGCAGCCCATCCAGTCGGATAGAGCACGACCTCGCGGCCACCGACGAATTCCGAAAGGGCTTGCGACAATTGCAGTGAGTAGGCAGTGTTGCCGAGCAGGGCAGCGGAGCCTGCGCTGTGGACGCCGTAAGCGTCGATCGCGTCCCGTGCCGCTGCCTTGATCCTGGGATGGGAGGACAGGCTGAGATAGTCCTGCGACGCGAAATTGACGCCCGAGCTGGCCTCGCCAGCGTCCGTGCGGATGTCCGATCGCGGCCGGGGTGCAGATGAGGTAGATCGGGCATATGGCCACAGGCCATGCTGACGTCGGAGATCCTGCCAGCTGAAAAAGTTCTCTGCGCGCGCCATGAGGCCGCTGTTCTTCAGCGCGCGATAGTCCTTCAGGCTCCCGGAAAGTGCAGCCTTGGGTATTGGTTTCATCGGCGACGTGTCTCTCGTTCGGTACGAAGGTTTCTGGCGAAGCGTCCTGGCCGATTCCTGGAGCGACGGGCCCGCCGCTCCATCCATCTTCTTGGCCGCATTTGTGCGACGCCGGACGTTGCCGTCAGGCTGCAAAATGCTCAGAACTTGAAACTCAGCCGTGTCTTCACGAGATCGAGCTGGCCGTCGATCAGCGTTCCGTCGAACCGATTGAACTGCATGTGGTCCCAGCTCACGCCGGCGACGATGTTGTCGCTCAGCAGGTAGTCGGCGCCCAGGCCTGCCACCCAGCCCCAATCCTCCAGGCCGATGTTGGTGGTGATGTAGGTGGCGCCAGCATGGCCTGTCAGCAGCAGGCGATCAAACGCGAAGCCGGCGCGCGCCTTTGTCGCGAAGGCGCCTTCGACGTCGATGGGGAAGCCTTCGAAATTGATGTCGAGCCGCGTATATTCGGCTTCGCCTCCGAGGACGAAGGCGCCGAATTGGTGGAGATAGCCGACTTGGGCGCCAAACACGACGCCGTCTCCGGACGAGCGGAGCGGCGGCGTAAACTGACGGTCGACATCGCGAAGCCAGCCATAGCCGGCCGAGATACCGACATAGGCTCCGTTCCAGTCAACGGCCGGCTGCCCGACCAGGTCGGCCGCTTCGCCCACGTTGGCTGAAAGCATCAAGGTGAAAATACCGAATATCTGCGCTCTCATAGTGACCCTAATCGAATCTCATACAAATGAGAACGCAGTAGATGGCTTTCCGCACTGCATTCAAGCTGCATCGGAAAGGATAATTAATTTTTCTTTAAGTATTTTTCTAGCAAAGTATCCGCAAATACAAACAATCAAAAAATTTAATATTATAAAGATATCAAATAATACTAGCCGACTACTAAAAATTATTCAAAACTAAATCCGACATGTATAATGACATATATCACATCCCGACATGCTGGCAACGGAATAAGGCCGGATTTTCGCGCCGATGGAGACTTGTTCACGGGTTTCCGCCTTCATTGGGAGCTCCGGTATCGTCGCTGTCATGCAGCAAGACGCACAGGGCATCCAAGCGTCGCCCATTTCCGACCGTCGGCCAGGCGCCCAGCAACTCACCCATTCTCGTCTCTGAAACGAGCTCTGGAGACAACCGGCAGAGAGCCTGTTAGGCCACTGGAATGATGCGACTGGCTAGGCTGATTGCGCCCTTCCGGTTGGCCACTCGCGAGTGCCGCGGGACGTCGGCGCCCTCGCAGCCGCACTTCCAGTGTCACCACAGAGCTGTGACATGGTTCACGTGGCAAAGATCTATCGTGACCTGCTCGACGGACACGAAGCGCCCCTGGCGCCCGCGTCCTGCTGTCCTGTCTCGAACTGCTCGGCAAGATAGCGGATGGCTTTGTCCATGGCAGCCCCCCGCGGCCGGCCGGTCGCCTTGCTGTGGAGGCGACCGGCAATGCTCTCGTCAGCGGCCGCTGCCGCAGCAGCAATCGCAGCCGGAACCGTCCTTGCGGCCGATCTCTACACGCCAGACCTCTGGCCCCTGTTCCAGATACTCCCAAGTCAGTTGTTCCGGAAACGCCATTTCGAGCTGGTAGTGCAGAGGTCGCGGGTCGTGGTCGCTGGCAAGCTCGAACATCGCGCCGGGGGCCAGTGCGTCGACGATAGCGAAAATCCTGGGGTGGCGCTCCATCCGGGGAATGGTCCTGACATCGACGACAGGGATGGTTCCGGTTTCGGCAGTTGCCATGTCGTTGTTCCTTCGGGCCGCGACAGAAAAAACGGGGCGAGCGGCCATCCTCCCCAAGCATCTGACCCTAATGCGGGGCCAGGGACGCCAATTTGCCGAAGCGCAAACAATTCCCGAACACCACATCGGATTGGGATTTCGCAAAGAGGGTGGGCAGAGCCGCAGCTAGAACCATCGCAGACAATGGCGACAGAACTGGAAAATCCGATGTCCGAATCCATACTGGAGAAATATGGCGAGGCGCGCCTGCCCCGCTACACGAGCTATCCAACGGCGCCGCGTTTTTCGCCGGCAATCGCGTCCGGCTCGTATGGTGACTGGCTCGAGCAGTTGCCGGCAAATGACCCGGTATCGCTCTACCTGCACATTCCGTTCTGCCGATCGATGTGCTGGTATTGCGGCTGCCATACGACGATCACCAGGCAGGATCGCCCGATCCTCGACTACCTCACCGTGCTGCGCGACGAGATTCGAATTGTGGCCAGGCGCATTCCCCATCATCTGCCTGCCGGCGAGGTGCATTTTGGCGGCGGCACGCCGACTATCATCTCGCCGGTGGAATTCCTGTCGCTTATGGACCTGCTGCGCGACTGCTACGGTTTTTCGGACCGCACCCGCGTTGCCATTGAGATCGACCCGCGCCGCCTTTCACCCGAAATGGCCCGAACTCTGGGAGAAGCGGGCGTCACCCGTGCCAGCCTCGGGGTCCAGAGTTTCGATCCGGTAGTGCAGAAAGCAATCAATCGCATCCAGACGCAGAGGCAGACGGCTGATGCGACCGACAACCTGCGCCGATCAGGCGTCGGCAGCATCAATTTCGACCTGATCTATGGTCTGCCGCACCAGACCGTGCAGTCCTGCATCGACACGGCCAAGGCAGCCATCGCTATGCTCCCCGACCGCTTTGCGGTGTTCGGCTATGCCCACATACCCTCATTCAAGAAGCACCAACGCATGATAGACGAGGCCGCCTTGCCCGACAGTGCTGCCCGCAACGCACAGGCTGAGGCGATCGCCGCGACGCTGGCCGCCGCCGGCTACCGGCAGATAGGCCTGGACCATTTCGCCTTGCCCGACGACGACCTCGTCAAGGTGCAGGGAGCCGGAAGGCTCCGTCGCAACTTCCAGGGCTATACGACCGACAACTGCGAAACGCTGATCGGCTTCGGTGCGTCCGCGATCGGCCGCATGAAGGACGGCTACGTGCAGAACGAGGTGGCACCTGGCCTCTATGCCCAACACATCGTTTCAGGACAGCTGGCTACCGCAAAGGGATATCGCTTGACCGGCGAAGACGCGTTGCGGGCCGAGATCATTGAGCGACTGATGTGCGATTTCAGGGCCAATGTCGGTGCGATCTGCCGTACGCATGGCGTCGACCCTTCGGAGTTGCTTGCCGGCAATGGCAGGCTGAAGGAGCTGGCCGAGGACCGGGTGGCGACGATTGCCGATGGAGTGGTGCATGTCAGCCTCGAGCACCGCTTCGTCGTCCGTGCGGTTGCCGCGGCCTTCGACGCCTATTTCGATCAGTCAATGCGCACGCACAGCAAGGCAGCCTGACTGTCCTGCATGTTCGGAAGCAAAAAGGCCCGGCGTGGGAGCGCCGGGCCTTTCGCCACCGCAGCCTTGTTCCCCTATCCTGCAAGGCTGCGGTAGATAGAAGGAAGAGCCGCAGGCAGCTTCGCGATGTTGCCGACCACCGCAAATCCATTGTGGCCGAACAACGTCGGTATGTAGGATTTCGCTTCCCGGTCGACCGTCACGCCAAAGACCCTGAGGCCGCTCTGCCTTGCCTCCATCACCGCGCGGCGGCTGTCTTCCAGTGCAAAGCGACCCTCATAGTGGTCGAGATCGTTGGGCTTGCCGTCGGTCAGCACCAGAAGCAGCTTCTTGCGGTTCGGCTGCCGGGCCAGCTCGGCGCTGGCATGTCGGACGGCGGCCCCGATCCGAGTGTAGTAGCCCGGCTTCAGCGCGGCGATGCGAGCTTCGACCGCAGCACCCATAGGTTCGTCGAAGGCCTTGACTGTCTCCACGCGGACCCAGTCACGCCGTCGCGACGTGAAGGTAAGGATAGAATGGTTGTCGCCGCAGACAGCGAGCCCATTGGCCAGGATCAGGAGTGCCTCTTTCTCGACGTCGAGGACCCGACGATCGTCGAACCAGGCATCCGTCGAGAGCGACACGTCGACCAGGATTGTGACGGCGAGATCATGCGCCTGCGGCCGACTCATCAAGTGGATGCAGTCGCTGCCCTGGCCACCGGCGGCCAGATCGCAACGACTGCGTACGACAGCATCGAGATCAAGGTCGGCGCCATCGAATTGAGCGCGCAGCATCTCACGTCGCGGTCGCAGCACCTCGAACTGACGGCGTACCTTGCGGATGATGCGCCGAATCTCGAGGTCAGGTTCCTCGACCGTTCCAGTTTCCGCTGCAGGCGCGGCCAGCACCCGACAATGGCCGGTCAGATAGGTGCCGGTCCGGAAATCCCATTCGGGATAGGTCAGTTCCGCCGTTAGCGGCGTCCGATCAAGCGCTTCCGGCGGCAGGTCGAGGTCGAAGCGGAATCGTGATGCCGGGCGTCCCTTGCGCTCGCCGAGCGTCATATTGTCGAGGTCCTCGGCCGCCTTGGCATCATCGTCACTGTCATCAGAGGGACGATCGACATTGACCATCTCGGCCATCGCCAGGATCTTCTCGAAGCGGTTGAGGATGAACGGACTGCGGTCGTCCTTGCGATCCTCCTGATTCTCGCGCACCGCAACCTGGCGCTCGATCTCGGCGCCGCCGGCATCTCGGCCTCCAGTAGCCGGTTCGTCCTCGTCGCGGCGGGAGGCGGTCTCGGGCCGCAACAGCGCGTCTGGCCACAAGGGTGTGGGCAGCATCGGCAGGTACCCCGCCGGAGCGCGGGGCGGAAAGATCGCCGCCAGGGTGTCGTCGGGCAAGCCTGCGTGCCGCCGGAGCAAGCTGGTTACCCTCCGCTCGACATGCGCCTCGACCGATGGCAATGGGCCGCGATGACGCGCGGCGAGCGTCGCCTCGGCCAGTCGTCGATAGCGGCGGCCCAACCCCGGAAAGACTTGCATCACGCTTGCAACCGTCGCCTCGGCCCGTCGCAAGACCGCAAGGTCGCGCAGCAGCGGGTCCACATCCAGGACCGGATCGAGCGGCATGAGCGCCATGTAGGCGGAAAGCCAGACATAAAGATCGCGGTTGAGCTGACGATCTGGAAACAGGTCGATCACCGCAGGCAACATCAGCGACCATCCGTCACGAGCCGGCTGGGCGAGCTTCTCTTCGCCAAGCCCCATGCGCTGGCGCCAGCCGAGGCGATGGCCCGATGTCTTGCCGCGTAGAGTTGCGATCTGGATGGCCCCTTCGCCGCCAAAGCCCCGAAAACAGACGGCCAGCATCGGCTGAATGGCGGCCAGATGCACCGCATGCTCAGGACAACGCGGCCAAGTCTGGACATGGCCGATCAGGCGATGCCAGGCGCGGCCGACTGTCTCTTCCAGCTCGAGAAGATCAAGCATGGCCGGTCTCAACGGATCAGGGAATCGGCAAGCTCGACCAACGCCGCCTTGACGTCGGGCTCGTCGGTCAGCGGTTCGATCAAGGCTGCGAGCACGGCTTCCCTGGCGGGCAGCCCGGCGTCGATCAGGGTGGCGCAATAGACGAGCAAGCGGGTGGACGCGCCCTCCTCCAGATCGTGCCCCTTGAGCGCACGGATGCGCCGGGCGAGTTCGACCAGCGGAGCGACCTGGTCTTCGGCCAGTCCGCTTTCCGTCGACACCACGGCGATTTCTTTCGCCCTGGGCAGGAAGTCGAATTCGATGGCGACAAAACGCTGGCGGGTGCTTGGCTTCAGGCTTTTCAATAGGTTCTGGTAGCCGGGATTGTAGGAAACGACGAGCATGAAGCTTGCCGGCGCCGCCAGCTGTTCGCCGGTGCGCTCGAGCGGCAAGATGCGACGATCGTCGGTCAGCGGGTGCACCACCACTGCAACGTCCTTTCGCGCCTCGACGATCTCATCGAGGTAGCAGATGCCACCTGCACGCACTGCGCGTGTCAGCGGCCCATCGACCCACACGGTGTCGCCGCCCGTCAGGAGATAGCGTCCGGTAAGGTCAGCGGCGGCGAGATCGTCATGGCATGAGACGGTAGAGAGCGGCAGGCCGAGCTTTGCCGCCATGTGGCTGACGAAGCGGGTCTTGCCACATCCGGTCGGGCCTTTGAGCAGCAGCGGCAGTCGCCGCGCCCAGGCGAGCTCGAACAGGGCGCACTCGTTGCCGGAGGGATTGTAATGGGCCGGGCTGTCGGCAACGGGACGGACGTTCGGCAATCTAGTCGTCATAGGGGCGATGGTCATCGGGGGAACTCCGTGGGGAAACGGCTTCAGGTGCGGAGCCGACCCCGGACGAGCCGGGGCCGGAAAACAGGGTCATTCGGCGGGCTGGAGAATGCGGGCCGACTTTGAGCGGTGTTCGTGGCCGGGAACGAGAACCGCCCACATGAACATCAGTGCCGAAATGACGACCACGACACCGGAACCGAGGCGTACCCAGTAGAACAGGGCTAGCTGGTCCTGCACGTCCATGTAGCTCTCGCCCAGCACGCGCTGGAGGTGCACCTGGACAACGCCTGCGAAGGTGAGCGCGAAGGTCATCACCGACATCGCCGTCACCATCATCCAGAAGCTCAAGATCGAGAGCCACTGGTTGTAAGGCGCTCGCCCCTTAATCTCGGGGATGGCATAGGCCATCATCGCCAGATTGAGCATCACATAGGCGCCGAAAAATGCGAGGTGTCCGTGCGCCGCCGTCACCTGCGTGCCATGGGTGTAGTAGTTCACCGACGACAGCGTATGCAGAAAGCCCCAGACGCCGGCGCCAAAAAACGCCATGACGGAGCAGCCGATCGACCACAGCAGTGCTGCCTTGTTGGGATGGTTGCGGCCGGCCTTCCAGGTCATGTGGAAAGTAAACAGCACCATCGAGAAGAACGGCGCCACTTCGAGTGTTGAAAACAGCGAGCCGATCCATTGCCAGTAGCCAGGCGCGCCAATCCAATAATAGTGATGGCCGGTGCCGAGGATACCCGAGAACAAGGCGAGGCCGACGATAACGTAGAGCCACTTCTCCACCACCTCGCGGTCGACGCCGTTGAGCTTGATCATCAGGAAGGCGAGCACCGACGCCATGATCAGCTCCCACACACCCTCGACCCAGAGATGGATGACGTACCACCAGTACATCTTGTCGAGCGCGAGGTTTGACGGGTTGTAGAACGAGAACAGGAAGAAGATCGCCAACGCCCAAAGCCCGAACAGAAGGATGTTGGTGACGGCGGTCTTGCGCCCCTTCAGCGCCGTCATGGTGATGTTGAACAGGAACATCAGCACGACAACGACGATGCCCACCTTGATGATGAAGGGCTGTTCGAGGAATTCGCGGCCCTCGTGAATGCGAAACAGGTAACCGACCACGGCGATGCCGGCCGCTATGAAGAACATCCAGAACTGGAGGATCGCCAGCTTCGGGCTGTAGAGTTCGGTCTCGGTCTCTTCGGGCAGCAGGTAGTAGGTTGCGCCCATGAAGCCCATCAAGAGCCAGACCACCAGCGCGTTGGTGTGGATCATGCGGATGATGTTGAAAGGCAGAAGCTCGGACAGGGTGTTGGGCAGCACGTAGATCGTGCCCGCGAGCACGCCGAAGGCGACCTGTGCCAGGAACAGGACTAGCGCGCCGTAGAAATAGGTCATTGCGATCTTTTGCGTTTGGTACTTCATGTCTCTCTCCTCGCGCTCAGCCGGCCTGGTTCGGTGGCCAGTTCTGGGTCTTGATGCGGCTCGTCCACTCGAGGAAGTCGGCGAGGTCGTTCAGTTCCTGGTCGGTGAGGTTGAACTGCGGCATCTGCCGCCGGCCCTCGATCCCCGAGGGCTGCGCGGCCATCCACGCCTTGAACGTTTCGCGGGCACCGGCGGGATCGGTGTCTCCGCCATAACGTTTCCAGACATTGCCGAGCTCGGGCGCGAAATAGGCCCCCTCGCCCAGGATGGTGTGGCAGTTGATGCAGGAATTGCGCTCCCAGACATGCTTGCCGCGCGCTACCGAGTCCGTCAGCGTCTTCTCGTCGGTCGAGGTGGTGCGCATGTAGAAGTGGCTGTGGGCGGTAAGCCCCACAAAGATTGCGAAGAAGAAGATCGAGCCGCCGTAAAAGACGTTTCGAGCCCCCGTTTTTGTGAGGCGTTCTGCCATCACGCGTTCCTTTCCCAGTCAGATTCCCGCAGATGCGGGATGGTCCGAACGATTCATCCCCGACGGGCAGGCCGCCGCTCTCCGGATCAGTTCCGGGCCGGAACCTTCTATGAATTCGGGGGGAACGGTCTTTGCGATTTGGCAAACAAAGCAGCTCAGCCGACAGCGAGCTGGATGATTGCGACCTTTGCCACTGCAAGCACGGCAAGGATCGCGCACCACCCGACAAGGGCGCGACCGACAGTCTTACTGCGGCGAAGCCCCATGAAATCGAGGACGACGAGGCGGGCCTTGAGCATCGCCAGTGACAATACGAAGCCAAGGCCGACAAGGCTGCCGGCGAAACCCACTGCCAGCGCGCTCGCGGACGTCAGACCAAGAAGCACGAGCCAGACCCGCAACAGGTGCTTTTCGGTGCCGCTACCCATGCCGGTCACGCCAGGTAGACGATTGGGAACATGACGATCCAGATCAGGTCGAAGACGTGCCAGAGCGTGGTGATGAGGATTATGTTCGACTGCTCCATCTTCCATCTGACGAGCAACAGCACCGCGGAGCCGAAGAGGACATGCAGCAGGTGGAAGCCGGTCAGAAGGAAATAGAGTTCGAAGAAGGCGCCATAGGCTTCACCTCCGACATGGGCGATCTCGCCGCTATATTCGAACAGCTTGATTGCAACGAAACCGAGGCCCAGCAAGGCAGCGCGCACCAGCGACCTTTGCCTTCGCGCCCGTGGCATACCTGGACGGGCAGCGCGGGCGGCCTGCCAGCCGCTGGTGAGCAGCACCGCGGTATTCAGGGCAGCAAGCGGCGTATTCAGATGCAATCGTGCCGCGGCAAACGCCTCCGCCTGGAAGATACCGGCGACCATGAAGGCCGCGAGCAGGATGCCGAACGCGGCAAGTTCGCTCCAAACCAGTATCCAAAGCAGGAAATCGCCCGCGTCAGGAGCCTCTTCTTCCTTGGTGGCCACTGTCATATCCATGCCGCTTCATAGGCGGGCGGCGGCAGCGTTTCTTTGCGTTTGCGCAAGGTGGCAGGGGCGAAAAGCTGCAAGATCGGTTCATCAGCATCAATCCCGTGGAGCCGGCGATGAGCAGCGCACAGTTCGGACTTTCCGTCGCCACACCGATCATCATCGGTTTCGCGCTGCTGCTCTATCGTATGGGCGTCCTGCAGCGCACGGGTGCAGCTTCCGCCGTTCTCGCATCGGTCGCGATTGCCGCGATCCTATTCCTCAATCAGTAGCCTGCTCCAGACAGCCCCGATGAACCGCCCGACAGCATCCAACCGCTTAGCCTCCCTTGAGCTGCTGTACGGCCGGACGCTTCGCATCTGCGACGAACTCGAGGAAGTCGCCGACACCCTGCCCAATCCCGACCGCCGTCTTTGCCGGCGGCTGGCGGTCGATCTCGTAGAGAGCGTTTCAGTCGTGACCCGGCGCGAAGAGCAGTATCTGTTTCCCCTCCTCGTCACCCCGGACGAAACGGCCATTGTTACGAGGCTGCGCGAGGAGCATGCGCAAGACCGCTCGACCGCAACGGCTATCGCACGCGCCCTCATCAATCTTGCTCGCGGCCGCGCCGTCGGTTCCCACGAGGCGATCGGCTACATGTTGCGTGCCTATTTCCTCGGCGTCCGTCGCCACGTTGCCTTCGAACTGACGCTGCTTGCCTCAGTCAAGGCCACCGCCGGCCGGAACTGACTGACCCTCCACGCCCTGGTTCCGGATCTCCGAAGACTGAGACCGTCGCTGTCATCTGCGGCAAGTTGCAGTCAAACACTTGCTAAATTGTCGCACTGCAACATCTGTTTGCGCTGCAACAAAGAAGGATTGCCGACAAGCGCCTAATCTCCTGACCGTAACAACAGGCAACATCACGCAGAAGGAGATCTAGATATGTTGACGCGACGCGAAGCACTCTTGGGTACGGCCACAGGTGCGGCAGCGGCCGCGCTTCTCGGTTCGGTCCTGGCGACCCCGGCTCTGGCGCAGGCCAAGGTGGCCGATGTCGCCGGCTTGCCGAGGATCAAGGTCGACCTCGTCGCCCCGCCGTTTGCCCATGCTCATGACCAGGTCGCCAAGGGCGGACCCAAGGTCATCGAATACCGCATGACCATCAAGGAGCAGCCCATGGTCATCGACGGCGAAGGCACCACGCTGAGGGCAATGACCTATGAAGGTTCCATGCCCGGGCCGCTCATGATCGTGCATGAGGGCGATTATGTCGAACTCACGCTGGTCAATCCCGAAACAAACGAGATGCCGCATAACATCGATTTCCATGCAGCCACCGGCGCGCTGGGCGGTGGTGCCCTCACCCACGTCAACCCGGGAGAGCAAGCGGTTCTGCGCTGGAAAGCGACCCGCACCGGCACCTTCGTCTACCACTGCGCGCCGACCGGCATGATTCCCTGGCACGTCGTCTCCGGTATGAGCGGCGCGGTCATGGTCCTGCCGCGCGACGGACTGAAGGACGAGAATGGCAAGGCGCTTAAGTATGACCGCATCTTCTACATCGGCGAGCACGACCTCTACGTCCCGCGCGACGAGAACGGCAAATACAAGAAATACGACAGCCTCGGCGACAGCTATGACGAGACGCTGAAAGTGATGCGGGGCCTGATCCCGACCCACGTCGTCTTCAACGGCAAGGTCGGTTCGCTGACCGGCGACCACGCCCTCAAGGCAAAGGTTGGCGAGACAGTGCTGTTCATCCACGCCCAGGCCAACCGGGACAGCCGTCCTCATCTGATCGGCGGCCACGGCGACCATGTGTGGGAAGAAGGCAAGTTCGCCAACGCGCCGGCCAAGAACCTCGAAACCTGGTTCATTCGCGGCGGATCTGCGGGTGCGGCGCTCTACACCTTCCTGCAGCCAGGGGTCTACGCCTACGTCAACCACAACCTGATCGAGGCTGCCGAACTCGGCGCAACGGCTCATGTGGTCGTCGACGGCGAATGGGATGACGACCTGATGAAACAGGTTGCAGCACCCGGCCCGATCCCGACCAACTGACCGGCGGTAAACCTTCACTGTCCAATTCGGCCCGCCGGCACGCACGCCTGCGGGCCGTTTTTTTTCAAGGGGCTAACAGGAGCCCAACAATGAAACCACGAAATCTGCTTCTGGCTTCGGCCGCGATCCTTCCAGCACTTGCACTGTCGGTCTATTTGCCTCTGCACGTGCCTGCCCGGCCGTCGGCCTTGCCTGACATGGCCTCTCCCCAGACGGTAGTCGTTGCCCCGGGGCAGTTGACCTACAGGCTGCCGGGCGAATTCCAGAACGCCGACCTGCCCGTCGATGCGCCTGAGAAGCGGGTCCGCTTCCGCCGCTCGTTCGACATCATGACCTATCAGGTGAGCGCCGCCGACTATGCTCGATGTGTTGCCGATGGTGCTTGCGAGGCAGCCGATGGCGCCGTCGAACGAGCTGGCGACCTGCCAGCCACCGGCGTCAGCTTCCGCGACGCGAACGCCTATGCGCAATGGCTGTCCGATAAGACCGGCGCGACATGGCGCCTGCCAACCGATGAGGAATGGGCTTTCGCCGCGGCCGAACGCTTCAGCGACCGGGGACCGGATCTGGCCGGCGGCGACACCATCGCACGCTGGCTGGCGCGCTATCGAAGCGAGTCCGAAGCGGCGAAAGGGCGCGACCCCGAACCCAAGCCGCAAGGGCATTTCGGCGTCAACTCCAACGGTCTCCGTGACGTCGGCGGCAATGTCTGGGAATGGACGACGACGTGCTACCGCAGGGTCGCCCTCGGCAACAATGGGCGCATCGACACCAGCACCGACAATTGCGGCGTGCGCGTCGTCGGGGGCAAACATCGCGGCTACATGTCGTTCTTCATTCGCGATGGCAAGAGCGGCGGCTGCGCGGCAGGTCTTCCACCCGATAATCTCGGTATCCGGCTGGTGCGGGAGCGCCCGTCGATGCTCTCTTCCTTCAAGGCGCTCTGGCGTGGCGCCGCAGGCTAGCAGATGCCGACAATGAGGCCCGGATTTCCCATGGAGATCCGGGCCTTTGTATTTCCGGCAGTTCGGGACGTCCTTACGACGACGCGGGATTGGGATGTCGTGCCCGCAAGCGCGGACGCAGCAGAATGCCGCCGTAAACTGCGGCATAACCGAGGAAAGCGAGTGTCCAGGCGGCGGCCGACAAATGCAGCAGCGATGTCATGGCGGGCAGGAAGGCATAGCCAATTCTGAGGATTGCCGACGCGATCACGGCAACGAAGACCATGCAGGTGGCATTGCCGGCATGCAATTCGCGCCCCGTATGCCCCAGTGTTGCCCGGGCCATCACCGCCAAGGTCATCGTGCCGATGGCCCCTGTTCCGAAAGCGTGCAGGCCTGCGGCCGGAGCCACGACATCGGGCAATGCGACTGCAAGCCCGGCCAACGCGAACCCGACCGGCACGAAGGCATAGGCAACATGCAGGACAAACACCAGCGGATCGCGCAAGGTGCGGTCACCGGCCCAGCGAGCGAGCCGTACCACGTTCAGCCCTGCTGCGACTGCCAGGACTGCACCGCTTGCCGCATGATCCGGGAAACAGGTCCAGGCCAAAAGGGCGACCGCCGAGCCTACGATCGTAACGGCATCGAAGCTGTTGAACGGCACCGGCAAGCGCCCTTGCCCGTGGCGCGCCAGCCAGTTGCGGGTGAAGCTCGGGATGATGCGGCCCCCGATAATCATGATCAGCACCACGGTGGCGCCGATCCCCAGCCGGCGAGCGATATCGGCCTCGCCGTTGAAGTGCACTTCGAGGTGGTAGACGACATTGGCTGCAAACATGACGCTGACCGGTGCGAGCACTTTGAGGTTGCGCCAGTTGCGGCCGGCGATGATCTCGACTGCGGCTGCGACGGCTACCGCCAGCAGGAAGGAGCTGTCGATCATTGCGGCCGCGAGCCAACCAATGCCGACCGAGAAGAACACCGCCAAGCGGCCGGCCAGCCAGATAGCCACCAGCGCCGCGAGCGCCCCCCCCTGCACCGGCAGCCGGCCGGTCCAGTTGGGAATGGCCGTGAGCAGGAAGCCGGTTACAATGGCCGCGACATAGCCAAAGATCATCTCGTGGATGTGCCAGTCAACCGGCGCAAATGTGCTCGCCGTCGCTAGACGCCCGTAAATCATCGGCAGCCATGCCAGTATGGCCAGTCCTGCAAAGAGCGAGCCAAGCAGGAAGAACGGGCGGAACCCGTAAGACAGAACGGCGGGATAGTTGCCTGGCCGGACACGGGGAATGGCCATTGTGCACTCCTTTCCAAGAAAGCAAAAAAGGCCGGGCAGAACCTGTCTACCCGGCCTTGTCTGGGAAATTTCGGGCGTAACCGCCACGGCTCAGTTGGTGGGCACCTGTGCCAGCAACCCTTCGAACACTTTCTTGGCCTTGCCGGTCTGCTTGACCGCCTTTGCCTGTTCGAGATTGCTCGGCTTGCCGACCACGATCAATGCCACCATGCCCATGCCGTAATGCGGCGTGCACTTGACGCCGTAGACGCCTTCCTTGTCGAGCGTGACGGTGATCTGCTCGTTCATCTTGCCCTTGAAGGGCGTTGCCCCCTCGGGGATCATGTCCTTGATGCTCTCGGCATCGTGGGATTTGTCTGTCGGCACGAAGGTGACGGTATCGCCTGGTGCCGCGACGATGAAATCGGGCTGGAACACCATGGCCCCCTTTTCGCCCTTGTTCAGCATCTGGACCTGATGATCGGCTGCCTGTGCGGCGCCGGCCAGAAGGGCCGCTGCAAAAGCGGCCGCAACAACAACTGCATGTCTCATCGTCTTTTCCCATGTTCTTGCATGACGGCTCCAGCCGTCAGCCCTCTGTAGGGTCCGCCCGTGTCGAGAACTTTGATCCAACGCAAACTTGACCGGGATTTCAGGAATATTGCGCTGCTTGTGTCAGTCCGATGGCCTGTGACATTCTGGCGCTCGACAGCGAATGCCGATTTGGAGCACTGGGCTCGGCACTGTCAGGAGATACGGAATTGAGCCGACTCGATCGCTCGCTGATTGCAGGCATGCCTATATTCCAGGGAATGGCCCCTGCCGAGCTGGATGGCATGCTCGTGAAAGCGCGCTCGCTGCGCATCGCCAAGGACCAGACGGTGTTCGAACAGGAAGGCGAGGCCCACTCCTTCTTCCTGCTGCTCAGCGGCCATGTGCGGGTTGTCAAGACCACGCCCGACGGCCAGCAGGTCATCGTCCGCTACATCAGCCCGGGTGAACTGATGGGCATCGCCCATGCTTTGGGGCGCACCACCTATCCGGCCAGTGCTGTCGCCGCCGTCGACTGTGTCGTGCTGGCATGGCCCGGCCATCTGTGGCCCGAAATGGCCGCAAATTTCCCGAATTTCGGCGCCGGAACCTACAAGACCGTCGGCGCTAGGCTGCAGGAAACGCAGGCGCGCGTCGTCGAACTCGCCACCGAACAGGTCGAACAGCGCGTTGCACATGCCCTGCTGCGGTTGGTCAAACAGACGGGCCGCAAGACCGAAGAAGGCATCCTCATCGACTTCCCGATTTCGCGGCAGGACATTGCCGAAATGACGGGCACCACATTGCACACGGTCAGCCGCCTGCTCACCGCCTGGGAAGAAAAGGGGTTGGTCAAGAGCGGGCGCCAGAAGGTGACCGTGATCGAACCACACCGGCTGTTTGCGCTGGCCGAGGGCCAGGCTGACAAGGGCTGATCCAAGAGCTCATTTCATCAATTTCGTCAGGTCCGCGACCAGCAAATCTTCATCGAGAAGATGCTCTCGTGCGGCATCAGACACCGTATGGAACGAGGCGATCGGGCAACCGACGCAAAGCATGCCATGGCCCAGAATGACCCGGATCGAACCGGGCCACCGGCGCATGATGGTGTCCATCGTCATGTCGTGGTCGAAACGTGACTTCATTGTCGGGCTACCCGATTGTCGGGCCCAATCATGAGCTGGCCGGCGCGTTCCATCATTGCGCATGGACAAAGAGACCGACGATCGCAATGTGCCGGCATCGCGAACAACAGATTGTCGCGGTCTGAGCGTTTGGCGGGCAGCTCCGGGGCGTCCTCGCCATCTCGAAGAGGGCGGCCTATTCGATCCGGCTGGAGCCAGCCGCCCAGAATGTTTCGCATCGCGCGCATGACTATTCTCGATCCGATCGGGATCAGATCGTCACGAAAGTCATGGTCTGGATTGTAGTGTTGGATATTGCTCGCCTGCCCCGAGGAAGAACATCACCGATGCTGCGCTGTGGCCAAACAGGCCAAAGTCTTCCGATGCGTGCATCGGTCGCAATGCTTGTGACCGACATGCGGCGCGCAGCAGACCTCGCGACTGTGCACGCTATCCCAGGCTACAGCCCTCTCCTCCAGCACTTCACTAGATCTGGAATATGGTCGCAGGCCGGGCTTGCGGGATCGGGAAAAGAGAATGGCAGTTCAGCGGAAGTCTGACTGGTGCACGAAACCTTTGCGCCGGCAAATATCGCCGCCGAAACTACGTTGTTGCCGCGGTTTTCCCTCTACTCCCACTCAATTATTCAAAACCCAGCTAGGTCATTGATCTAGCTGGGTTTTTTCTTGCCCACAGACCGATATGCCGACCCATGAGCCGTCAAAATCATACGGTGTTGATTTTAAACGGGAATTTCCGCGAAAAATTTTTCGCGCGCTGTCGGAATCTATCGAGATCAATCGCCCTTCAGAGCCGCATTTTTCGGTCAGCATCGACCTCGCCGCCAACCCAAAAGTACCGTCATCAACTGCTTTAGCAAATTGGAAGCGAGGAATCGAGGCCACCGTAGCGAGCCCCGCCGCCATGAGGAGTGACGACCGCGAAGCCCAGAGCAAGTCGGCCCCGCTGTAAGCGATCGCCAGTTGCTCATGCGCCTCTATCAGCTGCTCGGTGCGCTCACGTTTCGCCAGTGTCAGCCAACACTACAGCGCCACATGTCCCCGGGAAATTTGCAGAAATGCTAAAATAGCTGCCCCTCATACTTGACTATGAAAATCAGCTTAAATAGGACCGTCCAGTTTGCTCGGTCAACTCGAACTTTCCCTCAGGCTCGAAACGCAGCGGGCACGCCATCCCATTGGGAGGGCGTGATGGGCCGTTGCGTCCTCCATCCGGTGACACAATTGAGCGCTTTCGACCTCTCCCTCGCATCATCACCAGCGCTTTTGTCCTATGCCAGGACATCACTGAGGTTGATCCATTTCGGCGGCCTGATCCTGGGATTCGGCGGGGCGGCGTTTCTCGACCTGACATTGTCGCGTTATCGCTGGACAGCCGTGACAGCCGAACTCGTCGACAATGTCGAATGGATCAGTCGCTTCGTTGCCCGCGGCCTGCTGATGCTCTGGCTGTCGGGCATCGGGTTTCTTCTGCTCTACCAGGCCGCCGAGCCGGAGAAAGTCCTGAACCCGAAGATCTGGGCCAAGGTGATCATCGTCGCCATACTGACGATCAACGGCATCGCCATTCATCGCCTGGTGCTGCCGTTCCTCAGGTGGCAGGTCGGAAAGCACCTCCTGGCTGACATCGAACCGCGCAAGCGCGCCGCACTCATCGGCTGCGGGGTCGTGTCGGTCGTTTCATGGGTAATGCCGGTGGTGCTCGGCGCGGCTCCCCAACTGAACTTTGTCGTCCCCTGCGCCGCCATCCTGGCCGCTTACGCTGTTGTTCTGGTGCAGGGTTTCCTGATCGCCGCCATTGTCGTCCGCAAATGGCCTCGAAATTCCCGGAGCGACATGGCCCGGAATGAGCAGGCGACGTCCCGACAAGGCACAGGAGCACAGTGTTCGCGGTCGTTTGCTGATGCAGGCGGATGGATGAATCGGTCTGGATCGTTTTGGCCCGGATCGTTTTGGGATTGCCCCCGGCCAGCCGGAAATTCGAAGAACGGCGCCATCGAGGCCTGCGAAAGGTAAGTCCGTATGCCTGGAATATCGCGCCGTGAGGTCTTGCTCGGGGGTGCTGCAGCTCTTGCTGCAGCCGCCACCGGCACTGTGGCGGCAAGTCGGGCCAACGCGGTCGACCTGACCCTGCGGGCGTCGATGCTGCGCCATTCGATCCTGCCCGGCACGATGACCGAAGGCATGATGAGCTTTCACGCCGACGTACCGCCTCCGGTGCTGCGGCTGCCGCAGGGCAAACCATTCTCGATCGATGTGGTGAACGACCTGGAGGAAGCGACGATCGTGCACTGGCACGGTTTGCGCATCGCCAATGCGATGGATGGCGTTCCCTATCTGACACAGGCGCCGATCGCGCCCGGCAACAGCTTCCGATACACTCTGGCAGCGCCGGATGCCGGCACCTATTGGTATCATCCGCATTGCAACACGCTGGAGCAGATGGCCAGGGGGCTGACCGGCGTCCTGGTGGTCGAAGACGAGGAAGCCCCGGGGTTCGACCGCGACCTGCCGCTCAACATCAGGGACTTCCGCCTCGGCAGCGATGGTCAGTTCATCGAGTTGTTCAAGCCACGCAATGCGGCCCGCGGCGGCACTCTGGGCACGGTCGGCACAGTGAACTGGGAAGTCGCTCCGACATATGATCTCGCCGCCGGCAGCCTCGTGCGGCTGCGTCTGGCGGTGACCGACGTCACCCGCGTCGGCACATATGATCTCGAGGGCGGAACCGCCCAGGTGATCGCACTGGATGCAAATCCCCTGGCGCAGCCCATTGCGCCCAAGGGGATCGTCATGGCGCCGGGGCAGCGCGCCGACATCGCCTTGCGTGTACCTGACAATGCGGAGGACATTGTGAGCCTGAGCCTGAGAACGCCGCAAGGGCCGCGGCTTCTCGCGCGGTTTCGGCCCCTGGGTGCCAGTATCAGGCGCAGGCTGGACGAGCTCAAGCCGCTGCAGCCCAATCCGATACCACAAGCTGATCTCGCCAATGCTGAAACGATAGACTTCATCTTTGGCTGGTCGCCCGGCGGCGACGCACCTGCGCCGAGCATTTGCGGCACCCTCGGCTACACATTCTGGTCGATCAATCGGGTTGCAGGGCAATCCGACATACCGGGCCCCGGCGAGCCGCTCGCCGTGTTGAAACAGGGCAGGAGCTATGTCCTGCGCCGGCGCAACGAAACACCGAACGATCATCCCATCCACCTGCACGGCATGAGCTTCCGCCTGTTGCGCTCCGACAAGCGCAAGGTCGCCCCACTGCTCACAGACACCGCCCTGCTGCTGTCGAAGGAAACGATGGAGGTGGCACTGGTCGCCGACAACCCTGGCGACTGGGCGTTCCACTGCCATGTGATCGAGCATCAGAAAACCGGGCTGAGCGGCTATCTGCGTGTGGAGGCTGAGGTGCCGACAAATACTGTAGTGAGACTCACCGGCCATGGACTTTGATATCATCTGGATCGCGTTCGAAGGCCGCACCATAGCGATTTCCTCGATTGACGAGGCTCGGGCCTTTTTGTCTGAATGGCCTGGTGGGCAAGAAATGGCTCGCCTTGCTGTCATCGCCTTGACGCGGGCAGAGACCGCGGAAATTTCCACGACAGAAGTTCGTCAGGTATTTCTCGATTTCTGTATCGATGCCCAAATTCTTGCGAGCATCGACTAAATCAGAATTGCGCCAGCCGACACGAATTCAGTTATTTCGATCAACAGATAGTATTGATAAATACTTAACTCTTGATGAATTTAACCGCTTAGGCCCGTGAGGTATTATCGCATCAAATTGAAGACTGTCGCCCGTTGCCATATCGTATATTTTATCGCCATGATTATATTCCATTTCTCCATCAAATATAAATATAAACTTGATCCCAGCCTCAGACAAGATTTCACTTGATTTATTGAAATTATCGTGCGTCAAGGTTATTATCAATGGTTGAAAAACGAACCCATCAACACTCGATATTGTTTCAATTACATGCGCGTATTTGTCGCCTGCGATACTCGACACGCACTTTGTAAATACGGCAGTTCTTTCGGCCTGGGCACGTCGTAGCAAAGCCGAAATCGGAACGGCCAAAGCCTCCGAAAGTGAATGCAAGGTACCAAGCGACGGTGAAATTATCCCCTTTTCTATCTTAGATAGCATTCCGAGCGAAATTCCCGCCGCGTGAGCAAGTTCGGTGGCCGTAATTTCGTGCTTCCTACGATACTTTCGCACTTCCCTTCCGATAAGTAACTGCAACTGCCGCGAGTTGAGGCCTACACTATTTCGATTATAGTTATGAACGCAGACATCACTTTCCACGAAATTGGCCTTTTGGCTCGGATTGACGTATGCTCTGACAAATCATCAGCACATCTGAACCCTTCCGTTGAGTAGCAGACTCAAGCACCTCCCTCATTTTCCTGCAGGCCTATTCATCAGTAAAATTTGCAGGTCAGTTACAGCGGTGCTGGTGTTGACTGTTGCGAGCAGATCGCCCGAATACTGCAGGGCTTGATGAAAGGCACCAGCCTCAAGCAAAGCTCCCGGATCGCAGCCAAGCTTCCGTACCCGCGAAATCGAGTTGGGGTCGACAATAGCTCCGGCTGTATCACGTCCAGCGCAGCCACTCAGAAATGCCCATGGATGCCCGATAGGTGCTTGCTCATCGAGGAACGCGAAACGCAGAGCGAGCTCTTGGTTTCGCTCCCGGATGCCGGCCTTCCTGTCGGCAGGGCTCCAACCCGCGACTATCGCCATTGGCCCGCTTTCTGCAGACTGCAATTTCGCTAGCTGGTGCAGCGTCGCAGCGACGTCGGATGCGGTACCTTCAAGCTCGTCAACTTTGAGGATAGTTTTGTGACTGGCTGCGGCCCGTTCGATCACCTTGCACAAGCTAGCGTTGACAGAGCCAACCACCACGTTCTCGACATGCGAGAAGCTCATTTCTTCGGTACGTTCGAGCAGATGATCGGCATATGAGCGAAGGGCGCCCGACACAATCCCGTTCAAGCGGTAGCGGATTAGTACAGCGAGTGCGTCCGCAGCAGTAGTTGCAGGCTGCGCTGTTGGCCCCGAGGCAACCGTTCCGACTTCATCGCCTGCAACATCCGACAGGATCAACGAGAGTATCTGCGCGCCGGTTGTCAGTTGCGCAAGGCGGCCGCCTTTCAGGCGCGAAAACTGCTGCCGGACAGCATTAATCTCGCAGATATCTGCGCCCGAGTGCAGCAGGGCTTCGCTGAGCGCTATTTTGTCGGCAAGCAACACACCTGGCGCTGGGGCACACACCAGCGCTGAACCACCGCTGCTTATGAGTACCAGCACCAAGTCGCCAGGTACGGCTGAACGCGCAGCGCGTTCAACTGCATAGGCTGCTGCGACACTGCGCTCGTCGGGAAGCGGATAACCGGCGACCGTGACGTGCATCCCTTCCACTGCCGATCGATTCTCGCAGTTTGTGACGATGCACGCACTGTGCAGCTTGTTGACCACAAAAGGCAGGGCGGCGCGGGCCATTGGACACGCTGCCATGCCGAAAGCAATAAGGATTACTCGCTTGGCAAGCTCAAGTTCGGTCTTGCGACTTTGCAGGGCCGAAGCAACAGCTCTTTCGGGGTCGGACGCCTCTATGCCTTCATGGAACAAAGCGATGGCCTGTTCACGAAGCCTATTGCCCGTCAGTGTCGAAAGGTCTTGGATCATGATAGTTCGTCCTGACCGCTCAGTGTGTCTCTGTGTCTCGCGTCTACCTGCGGGAACACAAACACGGCCTCCCACGCGCTAATCCATTTTCAGACGAGGCCGGTCACCACGCCTATGCCGGCGAAAGCCGCGAGCGCGCCAAGCGAACGGACCACGACCGCTCCACGTAGACCGGCCTTGCCGTCGAGAGCCAGTCCGAAGCCAAGTCCGGCCGCGTGCAGAATCGCCGTCGCCAGGACAAAGCCAGCGCCATAAGCCAGGCCGCTGGCACTTTCGGGCATCTCGGCGCCGTGGGCATAGCCATGGAACACCGCGAAGAAGCCGACCAGCGCCATGGCTGCCGCCACTCCGGCGCGCAGGTTGCAGGCGACGACACCACCGAGAACGACGATCGACAGGCCGATGCCGAGTTCGACGAACGGCACGGCAATGCCGGCAAGACCAAGTGCGCCGCCCAGGATCATCATCGACACGAAGCTTGCCGGGACGAGCCAGCGGGCCCGCCCGCCAAGCTGAGCGGCGAACAGGCCAACCATCACCATGGCGAGCACATGGTCGAGCCCGCCAAGCGGGTGGACAAAGCCGTGGGCGAAACCTTCGACATGGCCGATGCCGGTGTGGGCACTGGCGAGACCGGGCGCCAGTGCGAAGGCGGCCAGTGCCGCTGTCCGAATGAGAGATTTGCTGTTCATGATCCTGTTCCTTTCATCATTCACAGATCAGATGCGAATTGGTCGTCATTTGCGCCGCCGCGCGGGTTGCTGTCCGAAGGCCGCCACCACGGCGAGCGCAAAGAGATCGTCGGCGATCCCGCGCGCCGCGATCGCGTCCGCCGCCAGGCAGCGCACGCCCCAGCCCGCGCCATTGGGCAGCGCGGTGATGCCGGCGACCTGGCGTTCCGCTC
Source organism: Aminobacter sp. MET-1 (assembly GCF_026521175.1). Lineage (NCBI taxonomy): Bacteria > Pseudomonadati > Pseudomonadota > Alphaproteobacteria > Hyphomicrobiales > Phyllobacteriaceae > Aminobacter > Aminobacter sp. MET-1. The sequence continues at coordinate 138,719 of NZ_JAMSHL010000013.1, forward strand.
GACCGAGGCCGGCGAGCTCATCGACGGTTGGCAGCCGGTCCGGCGCGCCGACGAGCATGAAGCTGGACACGACCTTCCATGCGCCGACGGGCGAAGTGGGTCCGGCAAGGTCCGCTCCGGCGATGTCAAAATTGTCGCGCACGAGCAGCCGTCCGTCGGCGCCCCGAATCTCGACCTTCGCCTCCACCCGCTCGAACGGACGGTTGCGCGCCTGCGGGTCGTGCAGGGCGAAGGCGTCGGACAACAGGAGCACTGCACCGGGTGCGAGGCGGGCCTGGGTGATGTTCGAACACGCGGCACCGGGAAACAGCACCAGCGGATCGGGGGTCAGCGCCAGGAACGCCCCTTCCTGCAGCACGATCTCTGTCGTCTGGTGAGCCGGCAGACCGTAGCAGTCGTGAACGACCGTGGCCGCCTGGGTGGTGACGTGGCCGGCGGCGCCCGCACCAACATCGAAGCGGCTCGAAAGCCTGTCGTCCCGGTAGAGCCCGCCGGAGGAAGACTGCTGGTAGACGGTGAGCAGGGATGGGATGGCGGTATCGAGCGCAAACGGCCGCGTCATGTGGAAAGGATAAGAGACGTACTGGCGTCCGATATGCGTGCGCGCGCCGTGGCGGGCCAGCGCAAGCTCGAAGCGGCCACTTCGTGCCCCGGCCTGGCGCGGCTGTGCCGGCAGGCGAGATGTAGGCGGTTGGGGCCAATGGCTCGTCATCTGAACAACACGTCGGAGACGATGCGGTCGGCGATCGCGTCGATCCCATCATTGCTGCGGCAATTGGTGAGCGCCATCGGTCGGCCAGCGCGCGCAGTAGCGGACTGCGCGGCCATCGCCGCAAGGTCGACACCTACGTAAGGGGCAAGATCGATCTTGTTGACGACCAGCAGGTCGCATTTGAGGACGCCAGGACCGTTCTTGCGCGGAATGTCGTCTCCACCGGCAACGTCGATGACGAACATCCACCAGTCGACGAGGTCGAGCGAGAAGGTCGAGGCGAGATTGTCGCCGCCGCTTTCGATCAGGATCAGCTCGACATCCGGAAACAAGGCTTCCAGATCATCGGCGGCGGCGATGTTGAGGGTGGGATCCTCGCGAATGACGGTGTGCGGGCAGGCGCCCGCCTCGACCGCCGCCACACGCGCCGGGTCGATCAGACCCGAGCGGCGGATACGTTCGGCGTCCTCCGCCGTCACCAAATCGTTGGTGACGATTGCCAGCGACACGCCGCGCGCCGCGAAAGCCGGGATCAGCCGTTCGATAAGCGCGGTCTTGCCTGAGCCGACGGGACCGCCAATGCCGATGCGGGCGGCTCCGACACGCGACTGTGCAGGCGAATGGAAAGACGTCCTGGTGTCCATGATGTCACCTCAGCATGTAGCGTTGGGTCAGCGGCAGTTCATAAGCCGGCTCGCAGGTGGCCAATTCGCCATCGACGAAAACGTCGAAGGTCTGCGGATCGACGCGGATATTGGGGCAGGCGTCGTTGTGCAGCATGTCCTTCTTCGACAGGGCACGATTGCCGCGCGAGGGCAGCAACGCCTTCTTCAGGTCGAGCGTCGCGGCAAGGCCCCTGTCGATGGCGAGCGGATTGACGAAGCAGGCCGACAGCGCCTGCTTGGCGCGGCCGAAGGCGCCCCATTGCGGCCGCAGGAGCAGCGGCTCGCAGGTCATCAGCGAGGCAGCGCTGTCGCCCATTGCGCCCCAGGCGATGAAGCCGCCCTTGATGACGAGCTCCGGCTTGATGCCGAAGAAGGCCGGACGCCAGATCACGATGTCTGCCATCTTGCCGTCTTCGAGCGAACCGACATGCTCCGCGATGCCGAAGGTGCGGGCCGCGTTGATGGTGTATTTGGCGACGTAGCGCTTGATGCGTTCATTGTCGCCGAAGCGCGTGGTCTCTTCGGGCAGGCGGCCGCGCTGCTTCTTCATCTTGTCGGCGAGTTGCCAGGTGCGGCAGATCACCTCGTTGATGCGGCCCATGCCCTGGCTGTCGGAGCCGAGCATCGAGATCGCGCCAATGTCGTGCAAGATGTCCTCGGCGGCGATGGTCTGGGCGCGGATGCGGCTTTCGGCGAAGGCGACATCCTCTGGAATGGCCGGGTTGAGGTGGTGGCACACCATCGTCATGTCGAGATGTTCGTCGAAGGTATTGATCGTGTAGGGATTGGTCGGGTTGGTCGAGGACGGCAGGCACCACGGCACGCCGGCGACGCTGATGATGTCGGGCGCATGGCCGCCGCCGGCACCCTCCGTGTGGTACATATGGATGGTGCGGCCATTGATGGCCGCAAGCGTATCCTCGAGGAAACCGGATTCGTTCAGCGTGTCGGTATGGATCTGGACCGGGAAATCGAGTTCGTCGGCAACCGTCAGGCAGGTGTCGATCGAGGCCGGCATGGTGCCCCAATCCTCATGCAGCTTGAGGCCGAGGCAGCCCGTCTCGATCTGCTCGACCAGCGAGGCTGGTCTGTGCGAATTGCCGCGACCGAGGAAGCCGAAATTGATCGGCCAGTGCTCGGCAGCCTGCAGCATCTTGCCGACGTTGAACGGACCGCCGCAGTCGATGCCGACCGTGATCGGACCCAAAGAACCGCCGAGCATTGTCGTGATGCCGGAGGCGATCGCGTGGTCGCAGAGCTGTGCACTGTCGAAGTGGACATGCACGTCGAGCGCGCCGGCCGTTGCGATCAACCCTTCGCAGTCGCGCACCGTGGTCGCCGCCGAGACGATGAGGCGCGGGTCGACTCCGTCCATGATCGCCGGGTTTCCGGCCTTGCCGATGCCGACGATCTTGCCGTCGCGAATGCCGAGATCGCCCTTGACGATGCCGACGACGGCATCGATCACCGTCACGTTGCACAACAGGAAGTCGAGCGCACCCTCGGCGCTGGTGACGCCAGCGGCAAGGCCGGCACCATCGCGCAGCGTCTTGCCGCCGCCATGCAGGCACTCGTCGCCATAGACGGCGAAGTCCTTTTCAACGACGGCGACGAGCGAGGTGTCGCCGAGACGGAAGCCGTCACCGGTGGTCGGGCCGTACATCGCCGCATAGTCGCGGCGTGACAAGGTTGCCATGATCGTTCCTCCCCTCAGGCGCCGCGAAAGCCGCGGGCGCGGGCGTTATCAAGGGCAGCGGCCTTCACCGCTGCATCGTTGGCCTGGCCGTTCGACAGCCCGTTGAGGCCCGAAAGCAGCTGCTGCCCGCCGAATGTGGTGAGCGGAACATCCTTCTCCTGTCCCGGCTCGAAGCGCACGGCGGTGCCGGCAGCGATGTCGAGGCGCATGCCGAAGGCAGCCGCACGGTCGAAGTCGAGCGCCTTGTTGACCTCGAAGAAGTGGTAATGGCTGCCGATCTGCACCGGGCGATCGCCGGTGTTGACGACCTTGAGCGTCAGCTTGCGGCGGCCGGCGTTGAGTTCGATATCGCCTTCCTCGGTGATGATCGCGCCGGGTTCGACATCGTCGGCAACAGCGCCTGCGGCCGGGCGTAGCGGCTCATGCACGGTGACCAGCTTGGTGCCGTCTCGGAACGTCGCCTCGATCTGCAGCATCGGCAGCATAGCCGCCACGCCTGGCATGACGTCGGCCTGGGTCAGGATTGCGGAGCCGAACGACATCATCTCGGCGACCGAGCGCCCTTCCCTGGCACCTTCGAGGATCTCGTCAGTGATGATTGCCACCGCTTCGGGATAGTTGAGCAGGAGCCCCTTGGCCCGCCGCTTGCGCGCCAGTTCGGCCGCCGTATAGATCGTCAGGCGCTCGAGTTCGGTCGGTGTCAGCAACATCGTGGGTACTCCTCAATTCGAAAACAGGCGCTGGCCCGAAGCGCCATGCATGGCGACCGCGATTTCGCAGAGCGGCGTGAACGACCGCAGCGGTTCGTCGTCGCCGACTGGCAGGCGGGCCGCGGCCTCGATGGCAGGCAGAGCGCGCGAGACAACCTTCTGCGCGTCGATGGCGCCGATCACGCCAAGCCGCACCGCGGCAGTTGAAAGCGACGCCACCATCTGGTAGCCGCCAATTGCCACGGCACTCGCCTCGTCAAGGTCGAGCGCCTGCCAGGCGAGGCCCTGGACGACCGGCAGGTGGCCGCAGGCGTCGCCCTTGCGGACCATGGCGCGATAGGCGGCTGCGCCGCAGGTGCCGATCCGCTCATGCGTGGTCAAAAGCGCCATGCCGTTGCGGCGCGAGCCCGATCTCAGCCCCTCGACGAAGGTCGAGGCCTCGACCTCGCGGTCGAGTTCGGCCAGCGCCTCCAGATCGCCGCCGAGCCGGTAGGCTCGAACCAGCGCGACACGGTCGGCATCGGCCCAGCGATGGCGGATCTGGATGTCGACGAAAGCAGCGAAGTCGAAGACGCCCAGTCTTCCAGCAAGCGTGGACGACGCCTCCAGCCCTTGCGAAAAGGCAAAGCCGCCGGAGGGGAATTGCCCGTCGGCATGTTGCAGGGCGACGAGCAATTGAGCCGATGGAGCGCTCATTCGGCCTCCTCGGTCATCTCGACACGGCCGCCTGAGATGAGCGACTCGATGCGCGCGGCATAGGCTGAAGCAGGACCGTCCTGGGCGACCAGCAGATCCTCGCCGTCGAAACGCACCCGCCAGTGCAAATTGCCGGCGTGGTAGCCCAATTCGAGCGCGTCGCTGGCCGAATGCGGCGTGAATCTCAGCCAACGCTGCTCGCCGGCGCGTACGATCACGGCGCGATGATGGTCGAGCACGAGAACGGCGCCGTCATGCAGCTTCTGGTCGCGTGGCAAGGTGATCGCCACCTCCTCGCCCTTGTCGGTCCGGACCATCAGCCGCCGGCGGTCGAGATCGCCGACAGCCACCGTCACAAACTCCACGGCGTGGTGGTGTTCGAGATGATGGATCGCTTCATGCAGACCGGGATCGTTTCGGCTCCCGACAACGCTCTCAACTCGAAGCATTGCTTCCTCCTTCTGCCCCGCTGCAGCCGCCACCAATTAGAATGAATCTGTTACTTCAAGACCCTCAGGCGTTGCCCGTCAGCAGGTCATAGAGCGCAAGCGCCACGACACTCGTCGCCAAAGCAAGGTCGTCAATCTTGAGCTTCTCGTCAGCACGATGGGCATTGGCCTCGAGCATCGTTCGCGGGCCGGCGCCATACAGCACGGTTGGGATTCCCGCATTGAAGTAGTGTCGTGCGTCCGTGTAAATTGGAACTCCGTGCGTAGGCACGGGTTTGCCGATGAGGTCCGAGGCATGCCTCTGCAAGGCATCGGCCAGACGTTCCTGCCCGTCGAGCGGCTTCAGCGGATTGGCCAGCATCAGTTGCCGGACATGGCATTCGATGCCCGGCATCTCCCGCGCCGTCGCCTCGATGAAGGCGATCAGGTCGCGCGCCACATCCGGACCGTTCTCTTCCGGGATCATGCGGCGGTCGACGCGCATCACGATCTTGTCGGGCACGACGTTGGTGTTGATGCCACCCGAAATGAGCCCCACCACCAGCGATGGCGTGGTGATGCCTTCGACCGATGAGCGCTGCTCCGAAAAACCCGAACGCAGCGAATAGAGCCGGCTCAGGATGTGGGTTGCCGCCTCGAGCGCGTCGATGCCCGTTTCGGGCCGTGCCGCATGAGCGGACTTGCCGCGGACGTCGATGTCGAGATGCAGGCAACCATTGTGGGCGGTGACTACGCCATACGACAGGCCGGCGCAGATCGCGTAGTCTGGCTTGGTCAAGCCTTGCTGTAGTAGATAGAGCGGGCCGATGTCGCCACCGACCTCTTCGTCATAGGTCAGGTGGATCTCGATCGTGCCCGACAGCTTTTCGCCTAGCGCACGCAGCGCCAGCAGCGCATAGGCATAGGTGACGAAGTCGGACTTCGAGGTTGCCACACCCCGACCGTACATCCAGCCATCCTTGATCTCGGCGCCATAGGGATCGACGGTCCAGCCTTCGCCAGGCGCCACGACGTCGCCATGCGCATTGAGCGCGATCGTCGGGCCTGGACCAAACGTATGGCGGACAATCAGATTGGTGGCGCTGATCATGCCGACGCTTGTAACCAGCGCGTCGGGCACCTTGTGCCGCTCGACCGTTAAGCCCAGGCCTTCATACAACTGGGCAGCACGATCGGCATGCGCTGCGCAATCTCCGGGCGGGTTGTCGGACGGCACCTTGACCAGTTCTGCCAGCATGCGCACCTGGTCGTCGCGATGCGACCGGATGAATTCTGTTAGATGCGCCCCACCTTCTGATATCTGTTTTGTCTTCATCATGGAGTGTTCCATCCAATGACATAAGGATCGGCAAAGTTGTACTCTTCGAGATTGTTTCCCAGACCCCCACGATCTACCACCAGAAAATCTTGCTCGTTACCCAGAGGAGAAAGTACTCCGTGCCAGACATTGCTGTGGTAATTCACGCCCTGCCCCGCTTGCGCAATAAATGCCCTGGGCGCCTGCGGAACACCTTGCCGGTCAAGACATACGACCACCAGGAACGCCCCCTGCTCCGTCGGGATGAAAGCCTGGCTTCCATACGGATGCCTCTCGACAGCGGAAACAATTAGTGGAAGCTCGTAGTGACGGCTCCGGACCATAGAGATCAGAACTCGCCCTTCCGGGCCACCCACCTGTACTTTCGCGAGATCGTGAAAGCGATCGGCCATACCGCCGTTGATCGAGTAACTGCCATTACCATCTATCTCGATTACATCACCGAACTCGCGAAACCGTTCTCGTGTGAGCGGCTCAATCTCAACAACTTGTGGCATGTTCTCGTTCCAAGCTCAGATACCTAAGATCACGAAATGCCGCTCAATGCAGATCTGGGATGCTTCGAGCGGCATTGCTATCACTACACTCCGTGATGCTTGTGCCAGTGGCGCGCAATTTCATCTCTACGACAAATCCACACGCCCTCGTGCTTTTGCACATAGTCTAGAAAGCGCTGGAATGCCGCCCACCGACCCGGCCGGCCAACAATTCTCAGATGCAGACCGGTGGACATCATACGTGGTGTTCTGTCACTCTCGCGATAAAGCACGTCAAACGTATCCTTCAGGTAGGAAAAGTACTGATCACCTGAGTTGAAACCCGCGGCCGACACAAAGCGCATGTCATTTGCTTCCAGTGTGTACGGTATTCGCAAATGCTTCTTGCCATCCACGGTCACCCAATATGGGAGATCATCTGCATATGTGTCGGAATCGTAGAGGAACCCGCCCTCTTCGACTACGAGCTTCAATGTGTTCTGACTGCAGCGCCCGGTGTACCATCCCACAGGACGCTCGCCAGTGATCTTTGTGATGGCCTCGATAACCAGCTTCATGTGGGCGCGTTCCGTTTCCTCCCCCATCCATTGGTGGTCGATCCACTTCCAGCCATGACTGGCGATCTCATGGCCGGTGGAATGCATGAATTGGCCTGCTTCGGGGTAATGCTCGAGAGCTAGCCCGTTGGCCAGGACTGTGGACTTGATCCCCCGGGCGTTCAGCTCGTTGAAAACTCGCCAGAAGCCGACACGTGTGCCGTATTCGTAGAGAGATTCCATATTCACGCTGCGCACACCGAAAAGCGGGGGAGCACCAATCATGTCGGAGATAAAGTTTTCAGAATGAGCGTCTCCGTGAAGTACGCTGTTCTCTGAACCTTCTTCAAAGGCTACGATAATCTGCAGCGCCAGCTTGGCGCCATTAGGCCAATTGGCATTCGGCGGATTATTGCCGTAGCCGACCATGTCGCGAGCATAGGTCATGTTGTTTTCCTTTCGACTTCAGCCGTTTTGATCGGCACTAACTTCTCAAACGACCCGGGATTAGGGGCCTGGACGATTTCTGCGACGTTCAAAGATGTCGGACAGTTCCAGTATCATCCTGTTTTACGGCGTCGGTCCCGATGCCCGCCGCTGCGCGCTGCTCACCCACTCGACGGCGGCCCTCAAGAAGCGGTCCGAGCACCGAACCCAAGGAGTCAAGGCTGGCGGCAAATACCAAGGCGAGACCAGCAGCAACGAGCTGCACGAATGGCGTCACATTTAGCTGCGTAAGTCCGTTCTCCAGAACGCCGAGAAAGATCCACGCTGTCGCAACACCACCAATCCGTCCGCGACCACCGGCAAACGCAACGCCGCCAAGCAGCACGATCGTCAGAGCTTGGAGTTCCATCTGCAGGCCTAGTGCGCCAGGTGCAGAACCATCAAGGCGTGCAGCCGACATCACGCCAGCCAGCCCGGCAGCTGCCCCGGTAACGACATAGAGAGCAAACGGCAGTGCACGTACCGGCAACGCGGCCAAAAACGCAGCCCGCGGATTTGACCCAATGGCGTAGACGTATCGCCCCCAGGTGGTCAGCGAGATAAAGATCGCGGCAGCAACGAAAGAGATAGCAACGATCCACAGCTGAATCGGAATATGAAGAAAATCACCATTGCCCATCACCACGAAGAACTCGTCCAGGCCCGATATTTCGTTCTGCTGTATAAGCAGCGTGGCCCCGCGGAGAATGCCGAGCATACCCAGGGTAACGATAACTGGATTGAAGCGGAGGACCCCGCAGAGAACCCCGTTTATGGTGCCACCCAGCGCGCCCCCACCAATCCCGACCAACATGCTCAACCAGGGTGAAAGGCCCCATTCTGTATTGGCGAGAGCAACGAGCGTACCGGCAAACCCGATGTTTGATCCGACCGACAAGTCTACGTGCCCTGCGATCACCAACAAGGCCATCGCCGCCACTAGAACACCGATCACGGCATTATTTGTAAGAATCACCTCAAAGTTCGAAACCGTAAGAAATGTCGGCGTCTGCGACGTGAAATATACCATCATGATAACAAGCGCTATCACTAGGATATTATTGATAATAACTTCCGGGCGCTTGATTTTGTTTAGGATTGACGTTGAGCTGGATTTTTTTACCTCAACGGCATTATTCGATGTGGTTGACCTGGTCATCTTACTCTCCTACATGCGCCAGGTGGAGCAGGCGCTCTTGATTAATTTCGGCCCCATGCAGAACTCCCGCAACCTGTCCTCGAGATAGCACTACGACGCGGTGGGCCAATTGCATCAACTCTTCCGGCTCCGACGAAGTCACCACGACCGCAAGCCCGGCCTTGGTACTCTCCGAGAGGACGGAGTAGAGGTCGCCGCGAGCGCCAACGTCCACGCCTTGTGTGGGCTCATCGAGCAGCAGCATCCGACAATCCTGGCCCTCTTGGAGCCACCTGCCGAGCACTAGTTTCTGCTGGTTTCCGCCTGAGAACCGCCTGGCTTCAAGATCAGAGCGCCGCGGCTGCAGGTTCAACTTCCTTGAAATGTCGTGAAATGCTTTTTGCTCTGACCGTTTGCTGCGAAACCCAAGGGTCCCAAGCTTGGCGGCGCTGGCCATCGCTACATTTTCACCTGCCGTCAGTGTCTGAAAGACACTCTTCCGAAGTCGATCCTCTGGAACCAGCGCTATGCCGGCCCGCACCGCATCGGACGGTCGGCGAAGCTTAAGCGCCTTGCCATCCAGAGTAATCGTACCGCCCGCCAGCGCTCGCGCTCCGAACAGCGCTTCAAGCAACTCGGTCCTACCAGAACCTACCAAGCCAAATACGCCTAGGATCTCGCCCGAATTTACGTCTAGGTCGACCGGCCCAATACCTGGCGCAGTCAGCCCACGAAGCTGGGCCAGGGGAGATCTTGTTTTCTGCTGACTGGCGTAGTCAGGCGGTTCAGTTCCCACACTCCGGCCTGCAATCGCGCTTACGATCTCTTGTTCTGTTACGTCCGAGACTCTGGCTGAAAGAACAACCTTGCCGCCTCTAAGGACTGAAACTCGATCAGCAATTGCGAACACTTCGGCCAAACGATGTGTTACATATAGGAGTGGTAATTTTTGCTTCTTTAGAGAGAGAAGCTGCGCCGACAATTGCGCTGCTTCGCGTTCCGTCAATGATGCCGTTGGTTCATCTAATATCAAGAGCTTTGGCTTCGTGCGAAGTGCCTTGACAATTTCGATAACCTGTAGTTCCGCGTTGCTAAGCTTAAGCAAGTCAGCTTCGGGGTCGATAGTGACGCCTAGCTCCGCGAACCATGAGCGCACTTCCCGTGCTTCTTGGGCTTTGCGCACAAACGGACCGCGCTTGTATTCTTGCCCAAGAAAAACATTGTCAAGCACATTGAGGCCTGAGGCTAATGACAGCTCTTGATATACTACGGCAATACCAGCCCGCATTGAATCGCGGGGTCCGCTTGTTGTAAACGGTTTCCCATCGACCTCGATCACGCCGGAATCAGGCTGCTCAGCCCCCGACAAACACTTGATCAATGTCGATTTCCCGGCACCATTGGCACCTAGAAAGGCATGGATTTCTCCATCCTCAATTTCAAGATCGACCCCCTTAAGGACTGGAACGCCAGAATAGGCCTTCTTGAGATTGCTAATCACAACAGACACGGAAACCACCTTATTTGATAGTATTTCCTCTATATCTTGCGATAAGGACCACGCCTCTGCGCCTGGTCCTTATCGCGTCGACATCGGCAGGAATTGCGGCTCTATTCGATGCCTTGCTGCTTCAGGTACTTGTCAGCCAGGGGCGATTTTGCCTCAACCAACTCCAGCGCGATGATACGTTCGGCTACGGCCTCACCACGCGCCAGCTTGTCAGCTGTCGTTGCGATCGCCTCGCCCAAGTCAATCAGCGGCAGCGCCATCGAAGCACGATAGATGGTATCGCCGCTTCGCAGCAATTTCAGCGCACCGGGGGTGCCGTCCATGCCGCCGATGAACGCTTTTGGATCAGTCTTGTCGCGCCCAGCGGCAATCCATGCCTTGTATGCGCCCTCTGTTGCAGGATCTTCGATGCCGAGGATCACATTAACTTCAGGGTGCGCTTGAAGAATGCTGCGGGTCGTCTCGAGACCCTCAGTAGCGCTAATTGCGTCCTGGCGAGCAACGATGGTCGCGCCGGGCGCAACGCTGTTGAGCCCTTTGGCGATGCCATCCGCTCGAGAACGCCCCCAGAAGGCGCCTTCGTAACCTAGAATGACAACATTCGCTTTTCCGCCCAAGTTGGAGTTAATCCACTTGCCGGCGTATTCCCCAAGAACTGCCGCAGACTCGTACTGGCTGAAACCAACGGTCGCATCCTGGTTCTCGAGCTTTTCCGCATACGTGATCCACTTGATGCCGGCGCTGCGAGCCTTCTTGGCTACGCTTTCGAACACCGCTGGATTAAGGGTAACGCAGACGATGACTGCGACCTTTTGCTCGATCCACGTATTCAGCGTATTGATCTGCTTCTTCAGGTCTGTTCCGGGATCGTCTACAACGACTTGATAGCCAAGCTCTCCCCCCTTCTTCTTTGCGGCTTCCAAAGTGGCGATAACTGCGCCCTGAAGCGACGAATTCGGGAAGCTGACGGCGATTACAGGCTGTTGTGCGAAAGCAGGCATCGGCATCGCAACCGAAGCGGCGGTGAGTCCGGCCACTCCGAGTGCCATAAAGTTTCGCCTCGACAAGGCAGTCCACATTTTCTTTGACATTGCTTATTCCCCTTTTTCTATCACAGTTTTTCTTGTTGAAGAAACCTAGATCACCAGAGACTATTCATACCCCTTTCTAGCAACAATAACGCCGTTGCTTATTTCTATTACTGTTCCGAACGGACTTGACAAGCGCTTGAGCCGAGAGAGCAGCTGATCCAGCGCATCTCCTTTCGCAAGCTCAGGCAACCGCCTTGCGTTGAGGATGTGAGGAATGAGGCGGAGTTGGGTGTCCTCGCTCGCTTGTGAGCGATACAGAGCGACATAACCCTCGGCCGACATCTCGCTCCAAAGCTTCTTGACCTTAGGATCCGCTTCCATAAAGACCTGCTGACCGACCAGCGTTCCCAAACCGTACAGAATTGGTTTGTTCCGGTAGAATTCTATCGGATGGATCGCATGGGGATGGTGGCCGTGAATGAGGTCGGCGCCCGCGTCGATCAACCCATGGGCCAGCGGCTGCTGGTACTCCGCCAACTCATCGCCAGAGCCGAAGCCCCAATGAACGGTCACAATCAAGAAATCGAAGCGAGAACGGCATTCGCGGACACACTCGCTGGCAAATGCCAAGTCGCTGTCATGGACATGAGTGCGAACCCGTACAGCCGACAGGTCGCCCGGCTCTTCCATCTGATAATATGGATCGATCTCGTAAGAGGTCACCACCTTCAGGCCAGCGATCCCAGGCCTCTGCTCTGCCGCGCCAGCCCCTGTCGGCACAAGGCAAGAGAAAGCCAGCACTCCCACGCGAGTTCCGCTGAGAACAACCTCTGCCGGTGCAATGGCCTCGCGTAATGTTCCGCCGGCCCCGATTGTGTGAAGACCTGCAGACCGCAAGCAATGCAGGGTATCTTGCAGGCCCTCCCAGCCATAGTCGACAGTGTGATTGTTGGCGACTGTGACAACGTCTAAACCTAGCGCATCAAGGTCAGACGCAATCGATGGATCCGCGCGTATGTTCAGCAGCTTCTGAAGCGGCTTCACTGCGCCAGTGAGCGGCATCTCAAAGTTGCCAATGGCCAGGTCGGCGTCATGAAGATGCCGCAGCACCGCATGGACATCCGCCATTTGGGCGTCGCTTCGCAATTGCTCAAGCGGGATGACATCCCCAGTCAAGGCCAACGTCGGCACGATATCGCTCCTCCAACTGTTCCCTGGTCCGCAGCAGGCTCAAGCCCTTTTTTGCGCTGTCCAACCTATCGATAGCTGTTTACTACCTAGCTAACAGGGTGTACCGTAATTGAGAGCGCCAACAGTGTCAAGGCGCTACGCAGCGACCACAACGGGAGATCCAGAGGTGACAAAAAGCACACAACCAGACTTTGCGAGCAGCTACATCAATTTGGCGAGCCCGCAGCTTGGTGCCGAAGCTGTCTTTGCCAATGATGAGTTTTTTGCTTCAAAGGAAAGAATGTTGAGCCCGGCCAGTCCGGTATTTGTTTTTGGCAAGAAGGACGATACGCGGCCAGGCTTGTATATGGACGGATGGGAGACGCGACGTCGCAGGACCGAAGGGCACGATTACTGCATCGTGAAGCTTGGGATACCGGGCATCATTCACGGCTTCGACATCGATACCAGCCACTTTACCGGGAATTTCCCTCCGGCCGCTTCGATTGAAGGCTGCTTCTCAGCGCAAAAAATCCCGGCGGACGATACCCAATGGGCTGAAATCCTGCCGGCCACGGAACTTTCCGGCAATTCACATCATTTTTTGCCGGCCTCACATCCAGGGGCCTTCACTCATATTCGGCTGAATATTTATCCCGATGGAGGCGTAGCTAGGCTCAGGGTATATGGCGAAGCGGCGGTAGATTGGGAAAAGGCAAACCAAAGTGCAGCACATGAACTGTCAGCCTTGCGACTTGGTGGCCGCGCCCTGGCAGCCAGCGACCAACACTACGGGTCGCCCAACAATCTGCTCTTGCCTGGATCCGGGGATTCTCCCATCGACGGATGGGAGACACGCCGGCGGCGCAGCCCGGGCAACGAATGGGTGGTAATTGAGTTGGGCCACCGAGGCAGCATTTCGGAGATTGAGGTAGACACAGCGCATTTCCGCGGGAACTATCCAGACAGATGCTCTGTGCTGGCCGCCGACCTGAGCGGAGTAGACGTGCCTGGGATAGTCACGCAAAGCATGTTCTGGCGGGTATTGCTTCCGGAACAAAAGTTGGAGATGCACAAGCGGCATGTATTTGAACGGGAGATTCTCGATCTTGGCGGCGTATCTCACTTGCGCTTCAACGTATTTCCGGACGGTGGTGTGATGCGATTCCGCGCGTCGGGGAAACTCGCCTAATGCGCAGGCCTATGAGCAACACGGAGGCTCATCGGTAGCCTAACGCTGTTGTATACGCGGCGCACTTGATACCCCGTTCAGGTATTGGTGGGCATCGAGTATCAGGTTTGGCGTTTCTATCAAACCTGATACTCACAGGAGACAAAAGAATGGAACGTGTTAACTTATCGAGGCGAAAGCGCTCGCTATCAAATGAAGTTTGCGAGCGGATTATTCATGACTTCATTGCCAGCGAAAAGGTCAAGCCCGGTTCACTTCTGCCGAGCGAAAAGGAACTGACTGAAAAGTATGACGTCTCAAGAGTTACGTTGAGGGCTGCGGTCAAAAGCCTTCATGATCGAGGCGTTGTAAGCGTTCGAAATGGAGTGGGCGCAACTGTACTGCCGCAGACGCCTGCTTCGTCGGCAATTGTGCATCACCTCGATAGGCTTGCGTCTTTGGACAAGGCTGCGAGCGACGCCGGCAAGCTTCTTGACACCGAGGACCTAAAGTGGGGCCAAGGTATCGTAACACCAGAAATAAGCACTAAGCTACGCCTACCCGTAGGCGATCCAGTATATTACGTTCAGCGCTCAAAAACGCTTGATGGCACAAAAATCGCGTGGACGATAGACTGGCTACCGACGACGATTGTCGATCTAGATCTGCTTCGGAATGAATTCAGAGGCTCGCTTCTTGACGCATTGTTGTTGCATTCAGAGCTCGAGTTAAATTACGCCGACTTGGAGGTGGCTCCGCAAATACTTGACTCTGAGATCGCAAGCCATCTAAGAACCGCGGCTGGAGGACCAGTGCTTTATCTAGATACTGTCGTCTATGGAGCAGCAGGTCAGCCTGATATATGGGGACAGGTGTGGGTACTGCCGGAGCACGTTCGTTTCTTCATTCGTCGGCACATGTAAGCCTTGAAAGGCGGCCCGAGCTCTTGCTTAGATAGAGCGGCCGCCTTGCTGTAGGCAGCAATGGAAGAAAGCGGGACTTTCCGCTGAGGCGAGTTGGCCGTTCTGTGCCGAGGGTAACTATTGCTAGCCGGTAAGTTCACCCCTCATGAGCGCACCCCAATTGCTCATTGTCGGATCAACTCCTGCAAGCGTGCATCCCTTCCAGAACGTCACAGCAATTGAATCGATGATAGGCTTGCCAAGTTCCCGCTCCATCTCCTCGACAAGCAGCGTCGCCGGAAGGTTGGTACATACGACTGCAATGCAGTCAGCTTCTGGGGAGTCTGCAGCACGCAATAGCTTGCGAATGTCGTCCATCGAATTGTTGCCGATGTCGTGGTTCACGGACTGCCTCAACGAAGAGTGAGACACGACATTCACGCCAAGTCGACCGTACACTTCACAGATTTTGGTGGTGACTTCGTCCACATAGGGAACGGCCAGGCCTATCCGCGTAGCTCCCATTGATCGGAACACTTCGTGAAACGCGAGCGTAGCGGTGGATGCCTGGAGGCCAGTACGTTCCGAAATCCTCTGGCACAACTCTTCATCGCGCTGCAGCCCAAGCCACGATGCCGACGTTCCGTTCCATACGATCGCATCCAGCGGAGCGTCTGCCAGAAGCTCTGCCGCTGCGACCATAGTATCGAGCGCAAACTGTGCTTCCGTCGCTTGATCGAGCCGAACAGCCTTTACGCGCAGCCGAGCAAAATGATGAGAGCAGCGATTTGCCAATCCCACATTCATCAGAGACGTGATCGTCTCCAACGCCGTGTTCGAAGACGGCGTGATATGGCCAATCTTCTTGAGCTGTTGAAGCGACTTCAGTGTAGTATCAACGTGACCCACGCTTTCACTCCTCTCGTTTTCGAAAGTAATAACATTGAATGTGCCGACTTATGATGGAGTAGGTTCAAGCATAACCTTCCACCCACGTACTTCCTGGATAGACTGGCAAATCGAAGGCAGATTTTCAGAAATATTCGACGCTTCCGCTTCTGCCTGAGAGACGTCGGCTGCGCTCCAGTCTCGCCTGGTGGAGGAATGTACTGATATCCAACCGGCAACGCGATCGTTATGCACTACAGGTGCCAACATCTGTGCTTCGACACCATAGGCATTAACAAGCGCGGCGGGAGGACGAACTTGTGAGTTGGAAAACTCCGATTGCACCAGAACCTTCCGCGTCTGGATTACCCATTGTGCAGTGGCGGCACCCCGTTGATCGACACTTTCATCATGTTTGATGGACGGGGAGCCTTCTGCGACCGCCTCTCCAACTACAGGGAAGTTCCGCCCGTCCACATCAAGACGCAGCGTCACTCTCATCGTCCCCAACCGATGTCGCAATTGTTCCAGGTGCTTGTCCAAATCAGCCAGAAGGCCGCTGCAATCTCCACGATCGCTGCTGCCACGGGGTTCTTCCTCGGCGCCAAGACCCTGTGCGCGACCAAGGTTGAGTTCTTCGTCGTTGAGTAGCGCGTAGGCTGTATAGGCAGCCACATTCGCGACCTCGGACACGGCCGCCATATCAAGCAATGCGGGAACGTCGCCCGAACTATGATAGTAGGGATGCTGAGGAGGAAATCGCCAGAACCAGCAAGCGGGCACCCCAGCATCGATAAACGGATTGAGATCTGCGGCGCGAAGAAGGCTAGCGTTGGTGAGATCTTCAATCTCCCACCCAATCTCCGCCGCTCGCGCAACGGCATAGTCTGCGATCCCCGGATCGGCAAGCAGCGCGCGCCGGCCGGGGAGCGCCCATGCCAATGCGTCAAGATTGATCATCGCGACCGTTGACCTGAGATCTGCCTCGTGTCTGCGGCAGTAGTCCGTTGCGCCCCACATGCCGGGTTCTTCGGCACAGAACGCAACAAGCTTCAATGTTCGTCTGAAATCTTGTCCGGCCCACCGGTCCGCAAGTGCGACAAGCGCTGCAAGACCCGTCGCATTGTCCTGTGCTCCAACTCCCTCAAGTTGCGTATCGTAGTGAGCTCCCACCACGACGCATTCGTCGGTTGCGCCAGGGATTTCCCCTACCACATTACCCGATGTAAACGGCTTGTACCTGGCGCTATGTTCGATCCGCAGGCGAACGACGCCGTTGGCGACGTAAGTCAGCAGTTGCGCACCATCGTCTCGGTCGATTGTGACGCCTGGCACGGCGAGCGGCCTGCCCTCGAAACTCGGCGCCGTCGGCACTGGATACAACTGTGCCGTCAAGTGAGAAATCGTTCCACCCGGCGTCTCACTTATGACGACAATGCCGGCGACCCCCTTCTTCACCAAGAGCTCTGCAAATAGCCATGGCCAGTACGAATGCATCACAGCTATCCGCCCATTCAACGGGGGCAATCGCGCGAGGATATCCGTCAAGTCGTCAATGCTGGAGGGCCGTCCAACATAGATCGCTACGCCCTCCGCCTGAGCACTCGCAGTGTACTGCAGGCCGACGGCTCGAAGCGCCTGGAAAGGCTTTAGTATCTCGCACGTCGCCCCAACAGCCTCGTATGACAACAATTCCACTGGTTCTGTCTGGACTCGTTGCAGACCCGCCGCATTGAAGCGGTCGAGCAGGAACGAGCGAGCTGCAGCCTCTCCAGCTGTGCCCACGAAACGATTACCAATGCCACAGATTTCATCTACCAAGCTCGCAACGCTCGCGCGATCGAGGCTTGGCCATTGAGCCATGCCAGTCATCACATTCACCTTCGTAACTTCAGCTGCGCTGTATCAAAGTGCGAGTACAGGCGAGCGTCGGCTGTAGGGAATGAGCAACTCTCCACCGCCTGATCGAACGATGAAGGACTGTTCGTTCTGGATTGCTCCGATGGCAGGAAGGAAATGGCCGATCTCGAGATTGATCACCATATTTTCCTCAAGCGGAAAGTCTGCTGAGACATCTATGCAATCGTCGACGATGCGCCCCCCACAATCGGGAACGATGATTGGATATTCACGCACATCGAGGCCAATACCATGACCTTGCGGCTCATTTCCCTCGATTCCTCCCTTGGCGAGAGCATCACACATTGCGCGAAACACCTCTGACGACCTCACACCAGGTCTTAATGCGCGCCCACCAGCAGCGACACATTCCTTCAGCGCCGCGTCCTTCGTGCGCACCAATTCCGGTGGGGCCTCGAACATAAAGCTCATGCCAATGTCAGCCCAATAGTTGCGATAGATCGCGCACCAGTCGGTGAAGACGACCTCGCTGCGCGACGGCGCATAGGTTGGTTGAGTAGTGAGCCCAACCCCCCCGGCCGCCAATTGGACGGCCGCGAAGTCAGCACAATGTTCGCCCAGGCGGATGCGATATTCTCTCTCGATCGCTTCGAGAGTGCCATCTGGTTGTGCCTGCTCGATTGCTGCTGTGGCCGCCCTTTCGGCAATATTGATCGCAGTGCGCATCCGGTCGATTTCCGCATCGGTTTTGACCATCCGGACCAGCCTGATGAGCTTGGTGCAGTCCAGAAGCGTTGCATCAGGCAGCAAGCCCGCAAGGGCTAAGCGCCCACTGTCGCCCATGCCCTCGATTTCAACGCCGATCCGGCTGCCATCCGCGAGACCACGTTCGCGCATGACAGCGACAAGCGCCTCCGCAGCAGTTTCATAGGAGTTGCCGCGCATGACCTCCCCAGCCTTACCGACAAAGCCGGCTGGGCTCATCGATAGGTCAAAGGGGAAATTTCCTCCAAAGAGCCGAACGTCCCGGATCCACACATCGTCCGAATTCATCGCAAACCGCGAACCCAAGATGAGCGTCGGCTCCCCTTCGGCAGGGATTAGGACAAAGCCTGAAAACATCAACTCGCTTGAAGCTTCAGGGGTAAACATGTACTGACGCATCGAAGATTCTAATGGCCAGCTGTAGCCTGAAAAATAAGTAATACTCTTAGGCGATGTGGCAATAATCGCTGAAACGCCAGCTTCCTTCATATACTTGATGGCTCGTTCACGATTGTACAGCATTTCATATCCTCCAAACACAAAACCTTCAGACCGACAAGTATCGGCCGAGAACCTCAGGATCTTTTGCTTCCGACGCAGAGCCTTCCCAAGCAATTTGACCTTTCTCCATGAACAAGACACGATCGGCGATATCGAGAGCGAGACCGTGGTTCTGTTCAGTGAGCAGGACAGCAAGTCCGGCATCGGCGAGCCGGCGCAACATGCCCCCGAGCTCCGCTACGACCAGGGGAGCGAGACCTTCACTGGGCTCGTCGAGCATGAGTACCTCGGGCTGGGACAAGAGCGCGCGTCCCACCGCCAGCATTTGACGCTCACCGCCAGACAGCTGCCGTCCCTGCGAACCCGCCAATTGTCGCAGCTTGGGAAAGAGGCCAAACACCTTATCGATACTCCACTGCCCGTTGCGTGCGGACACGCCTGCGCTCGTCTGCAGGTTCTCGAGCACTGTCAAACTGCCAAGGGAGCGGGAACCAGAGGGAACAAGTGACAGTCCGGCCCGGACGCGGCGAAACGCTGGTGCTGTGGCAATCTCATTTCCTGCCAACAACACTTTCCCTCGCCTCGCAGTCACAAAGCCCGCAATGGCCATGAGCGTGGTTGTCTTGCCAGCACCATTGCGGCCAAGCAACGCGACGATTTCGCCTCGCCCCACATGCAATTGTGCATCGAACGTGACTTGGCACTTGCCGTAAAAGGCATCCAAGTTATTCACTGTCAACGCGGCGGATACCGGGTAAGCTGCGGTCGTCATTTGTGGATTCCTGCTGTATCCGAACCGAGATAGGCGGCAATTACGTCAGGGTTGCTTCTAATCTCCTCCGGCGTCCCTTCGGCTAGTACCGCCCCGTTGCACAAGACAGTTATCCGGTCTGCGATGCCGAACACGACTTCCATGTCATGCTCGACAAACAGGATAGTGAGTCCCTGACTATGGGCGATCTGCCTGATCGCATTCACAACCTGACGGGTCTCGCCTGGCCCGACACCTGCTGTAGGCTCGTCGAGGCAAAGCAGTTGTGCTTCGACCGCAAGACCCATAGCGATCTCAAGTGTCCGTTGATCACCATGAGAGAGATCTGCTGCTCGAACCAACGCCACATCGCCAAGTCCGACATTTTCAAGGATCGATGCCGCACGGTCTCGAACAGCCGCCGGAAGTTTGCCCACCAGGCGTGAAGTTCTGCCACGCACGCTCGCCTCTGCGAGTGCGACATTATCGATTGTGGTCAACGCAGGGAAAATGTTCGGCTGCTGAAACGATCGCCCCAAGCCTAGCTTGACGCGGTCCCACGGGTTGGCAAAGGTGATGTCCTTGCCTGCGAATTGCACTCTTCCTGCATCTGGCCGAAGCGCCCCTGTAACCAGATTAAAGAAGGTCGTTTTGCCGGCACCATTGGGTCCGATGATCGCGTGGATCGTACCCTTCCGGACCTTCATACTTACGTCACGCGTAACATGAAGGCCGCCGAAGCTCTTGGTCAAATTGGACACTTCGAGGAGCACTGGCGCATTTTTGGCATCAGCCCGAGTCGTTTGAGGGCCCGACACTGCCGAACTCGGGGCCGCAGACATTACCGTCGCACGCTGAGGTATACGGGATCGCGCATCGCCCAGAAGGTTGCGCAGACCTGCCTCAAGCGCCCCCATGATGCCACTGGGCATACCAATCGCAACGATGACGACCACGAGCCCTACAGCAACGTCCCAGAACTCAGTGCGCGAAGCGAGCTGATCCGTAAGGAGCGTGTAGAAGATGGCGCCAACGACTGGTCCAAGAAAGTAACCGAACCCGCCAAGAAGCGCGACGATCAGCGGAGTCGCGGACATCTGCCAGAAGAACAAAGCGTCCTGGACCTGGCCTTCGTAGATAGTAAACAGTCCGCCGGCGAGGCCCGCAAAGAAGGCGGCCATGATGAAGGCAGCATACTCGTAGCGGATTGGTGAAATGCCGATGAACTGCGCTCTTAGACGGTTCTCGCGAAGACCACGCAGGGCGTCCCCAAACGGTGAACGGGTCACTATCCATAGCACCAACGCTCCGCCCGCCACGCAAGCCAAGGTAAACCAATAAAGCTTGCTGAGATCGAATGCCCAGCTGGGCTGGAAATCGCCAATAAGCCCTTCATCGCCGCCAGTCCATCCTGGTGTACCGTGTGCGATTGCATAGACAAGCTGGGCCGTGCCAAGTGTCAGCAGACCAAAATAGATCTCTTTCCCACGCAGCACGATTGGGGCAAGTATCGCGGCAGCAATAGCTGCCGCGAACGGCGCCACGATCAAGCCAGTGATCGGATTCCATTCTAGTCGAGAAACCAGAAGAGCAACGGTATAGGCGCCGATGCCGAAGTAAGCAGCATGCCCAAACGTCAACAGGCCACTTGTTCCAAACAGAAGGTTTAGACTCAGCGAAAACATTCCCACAACGAGAGCCGAGCCAAG
Source organism: Aminobacter sp. MET-1 (assembly GCF_026521175.1). Lineage (NCBI taxonomy): Bacteria > Pseudomonadati > Pseudomonadota > Alphaproteobacteria > Hyphomicrobiales > Phyllobacteriaceae > Aminobacter > Aminobacter sp. MET-1. The sequence goes on from NZ_JAMSHL010000013.1 coordinate 159,880, forward strand.
AACCAGCACTATCGTACTAGGGAATATTATTGGTGCACATATCAGCATGCTTGCACAAATAATAGCTGACAATAAAACTACTGGGCGCACCCACGCTGCTGCGTGTTTTGTCTCCGAGAGCACGCTCATTTCGGACTGTACAGCAGACAATTGGTTCAGTGACATTGTCTCACCCATGGGTACTTTCTGATTTTCCTGTACCGACATCATCTCACCTTGCCGAAAAGGCCCTGCGGACTAATTGCGAGCACTGTTACAAGCAAGCCGAATACAACTATCAAGGACCAGGACGGCGGAAGCCAAATCAGTGCAATCGAGCTTGCAACACCCACCATCAACGAGCCCACAAGAGCTCCGCCGATACTGCCCAACCCGCCGATGACAACGACGACAACGGCCTTAACAATCACGTCGAGGTCTAGGCCAACAGAGATGGTTTGCTGGGGGGTCACAAGAGCGCCGGCAATACCTGCAAAGAAGGCGCCAAGAGAGAAGACTGCCGTAAAGAGGAGCGGAACATTGACGCCCGCCATTTCGAGAAGTTGGCGGTCGTCGACCGCGCCCCGGATCAGTCGACCTAGAGAGGTTTGATACATGATAAGCCACAGCGCGATCACCGCCGCACTCCCTACGCATATTAGGAACAGCGAGTAGGTAGGGAAGTAAGTTCCAAGCATCGGGACGCCCCCATCGAACAAGGGAGGCATGGCAGTCTGTCGCGGCGCGGATCCCCAGATGCCGCGCACTAGCCCGCCAATGATCATCACCAGGCCAAACGTGACGAGCAATTGAATCGCTACATCGCGATGATAGATGCGACGAAGGCAGACAATTTCGATCAACGCACCGAGCGCAGCTACTGAAAAGCCGGCAAGGAGTGCGCTGATCCAGAACGATACGTTTCCAGTTCCAACGAAGTCGCTGATCGAAGTCGCGAGGAACGCGCCCAGCATGTAGACCGAACCATGTGCGAAGTTGATGATCCGCAATGCGCCAAACACCAAGGTAAACCCAGATGCGACGAGGAACAGAACAGCCGACGCGGAGATTCCAGAAAGTAATTGCAGCAGAAATTCATTCATAGGAATGCCTCCCACGAGGTCGAAGCAAGCAGGCATGACTGTCGCCATGACTGCTTGCGTGACCTATTGCTATTGTGCTGACGTCCAGCGCGTCGAAGTCTTCCCGGAAAGGATTGCTTCATAGAGGGGCTGTGGGATAACGTCCTTCGTCCACATTGCCTTGCTGTCGGACGACCAGTACGGGTGCCCCAGTTCGCTATCGTCGACAACTGGGCCTACATTGGACCAGGCATTAGCTTGGTGGTTCGGCATGATTTCGACGCCGTCTCCATAGACCGAATCGAAAGTCAGCCCGCCCTTTTTCGCGGCGGTATCCAGCGCGTTGTAGTCGAAGCTACCAGCAGCCTTTACCATTGATGCCCACATCTGGACCGCTGAGGCAGCCGCGTACGCCCACTCGTCGGGAGCCGCGCCATTATTGGCAGCCTTGTATGCCTCCGTGAACTCACGCCCGACAGGCGTCGCAGCCATGGTTTTGACGTTGGCTCGCATAACCCCGTAAGTGTTGGCAGGCAGGTTGCCGTTTCCAACCGCCTTCAACGTCGCTGTATCCGGGTAAAACATCGTCAGGATATCCAGCTTCCGCTGGTTCCATATCTTATATACCGATCCCAAATCCGGGCCGAGCAGGTTCCCAAATACACAGTCCGGGGACTTGCTGGAGATCGCCTGAATGATGGCCCCAAAGTCCTTGTTCTGCAGGTTGTAGGGCTGGTCCACCACGATCTGCGCGTCGGGTTGCGACTCCGCCAACTGACCGCGAAAGGCTGAGACGATGTCTCGGCCGGCTACGATGTCAGGATACAGGAAGCCGTATCGCTTGCATTTGCCGCTCTCAACAAGATATTTGGCGGCTGCTCTGCCATCCTGATACAGGGTTGAGATGGCCATGTAGTTACCCGGCTCGCGTGCATCCATAACGAACTGGGCGTCACCGCCTTCACCGGAAAACAGCGGGATGCCTTGTGCGTTCGTGATCTTCGCCATGCTGAGCATGCTGCTGCTCAATGTCGGGCCAAACACCACATTTGGCTTGTTTGTGGCGATAGCCTTCTTGAGCTCTCTAACGGCAACCGCCGGATCCAACTGCTCGTCCTTAATGGTCAGCTTGACCTTACAACCGAGCAAACCGCCGTCCTTGTTGATCAGATCGATTACGGTTTGAGATGCAGTCGACTGGCTCGGTCCGAGCACGCCGAGGCGTCCCGAGACGTCGCTGACGATCAGCGCCTGAGCCTCGCCGTTGACGCATCCGCCAGTCTCGGCCGAAGCAATTCCTGAGCTGAACGCTGCGCCCATAAGGCCAAGTGTAAGGCTGCCAAGCACGGTCCTCATTGATCGGCTAGTTCGCCAATCACGTACCGAAGAACGAAACATTATCATTGATTTCCTCCCGTTAGTACCTTCGGCGCCCTTCGCCTCAGGTATTGGTCAACACCGGACGGCGCTCATGCCAATCGGTCGCGCTTTGGAACGCCTGCCCAATGCGCAGGATCATTTTCTCGTTGAGGGGCGCACCGACTAATTGAAGCCCAACCGGCAATTGCTGGCTCGTAAACCCACATGGCACACTCAATGCCGGCTGGCCGACGAGGCTCCATGGACATGTGTATTGGATGAGCCGACCCATATCCCGCGCGATGACCATCTCGTCGAGAGGCATCGATGTGCAGGGCAGTGTCGGCAATGCGAGGGCGTGAATACCTGTCCTACCAAACAGCTTCGAGAGCTCGTCTTGTAGCGCACGGCGAGCGCGGTAGGCGGCCTGGAGATCAGCTGAGGGCGTCAGTAGCGAGAGCTCGATGAAACGACGAACCGGTTCACTGTATAGCTCCCGCTTTTGCGCCAGCCATTGCCTGTGTTGAGGGCCAAACTCGCCAGTGATGATTGCCGTCGCAGCTGGGAGAGCCAACTCTGCCAAAGGCAAGTCCACCTCGACAAATTCAGCTCCGAGTTTGCCGATTACATTGATCGCGTCAGCAACCAAACGCGCGACGCTTTCATTGGGAGCTGGGCCGAACCTGTCGAGCCGCGGCAATCCAATCCGAACACCCCGAAGCTCAACATCGGCATCTGAGCAAAAATCCGGGTTCGGCCCCAGCCACGTCCTGGGATCTGCGGGATCCTCGCCAGCTATTGTGTTCAGCACAATTGCTGCATCACGCACCGAACGTGAGAATATGCCGACATGCTCAACTGTCGGAACAGTAGCACCACGCACAGTGCCCTTTGCGCTTACGCGGCCGTAAGTGGGCTTTAGGCCTACAACGCCCGTTACCGCAGCTGGTTTGCGAACAGAGCCTCCCGCATCCGTGCCAAGCGCAAAGAGACAAGACCCGACGGCCATCGAGGCACCACTGCCGGCACTTGAGCCTCCCGGATAGTGCGCCAAGTTCCAAGGATTGCGCGTTGGCGGGACGTCTTGGCCACTGGCAAACTCGTGGGTAACATGTTTGCCTACAAGTATTGCTCCGGCCTCACGAAGCCGGGCAACTGCCCAGGCGTCATTACAGGAGCGGTGCCCCGCCAGTACACGCGAGTTAGCCTCTGTGGGCATGTCGCTCGTTAAAAGCACATCCTTGACTGCAAATGGTATCCCATGCAGGGGGCCTCGCGGCTCGGTTGCATCTGCTCGGTGCGCCGCGGCGAGCGCCTGCTCTGCTCCCACATAGGCATATGCATGCACCGCTGGCTCTGTTTGTGCGATCCGCTCGAGTGTCGCCTCCACTAGTTTGACGGAGGTCAGTGACCCCTTCGCAATCCGCGATGACGCCTCGTGAATTGTAAGATCTGCAAGGTCAGACATTCCAACGTGCCTCCATGCTAGGCAGCACATCCTCCAGATCAGCTTGAAGGAGGAGTTCCGTCGCGTTCAAATGCTGCTCGAGCGAAACGGCTAGCGGCGATAAGTCCTCATGGCCCACCTGTATGCCGGCAAGGTGAGCCAGAGTGGCGATATCTTCGGGCGAAACCCGGCGTACAATTTTCGGATGCGAGGTCTGGCTCACGTTCTGCTCCGTGCAATTGGCCAATCGATTGGAAGCGCTACATCCGCGATCCAAGTAGTTGCACTACGGGCTGACGTGTTTGGTGAGGTATTTGCCGTACCCGAGCGGGCCTACGACTTCGCCGTCCTGATAAACCACCGTGCCGCGAACGATCGTGGAAACGGGGAAAACCCTTACTTCCCTGCCGTGGTAAGGTGACCATTTGGCCGTCTGGTCAAAGAATTCCAAGGCTTGGCCGTCGATTACACGCTTCCCGTTTGTTTCCAGGACAACAAGGTCTGCGTCAGCGCCTACCTGAATGGCACCCTTGCGGGGATAAAGCCCAAGAATCTTGGCTGGATTTACCGCCATGGCCTCGACAAGCTGCGCCAGGCTTACCCCTCGCTTGAAGATCGCTTCAGTTGCGACCACGGGAAGCATTGTTTCCAGGACGTTGCCCGCACCGGGGTTCTGGTTCCAGATGTCGGCGCCGTTGATCTTGGTCAAAGGTGCGTGGTCCGATGCGATTGAATGGATTTCGCCCCGGGCGAGCCGATCCCAAAGTCCATCAACGGCTTTGCGAGACCGCGGCGGTGGGTTCCATTTCAGGCGCGCGTCATCGCCACCGGACTCCAAATCCAGGCACAACTGATGAGGCAGCGTTTCGGCCCAAATATCTACGCCGTCTCGCCTTGCGGCGGTGATGACGTCGACAGCTTCCGGGGTCGAAATGTGCACCACAATAACGCGAGCACCCGTCGCCTTTGCAAGCGTCGCCAAGCGCTGAACGGCATCCACCTCAGCAAACCACGGGCGTGCTTCGTCCCATGCCGCAGGCCCGGTCTTGCCTTCTGCCCTGACGCGCGCCGTCTCAGCGCTTACAATGCCCGCATTCTCACAATGCGCCATGAGCGCGACGTTTTCGCTCTTCACCCGCCGCATCAGATCCATAAGCTCCCCATCCGAGGTGCCAGCGAACATGCCGGGAGGTGCGACATCTCCAGTGAAGATCTTTATCGAGATGACCCCTGCCCGTACCATGGCATGGACTTCCTCTGGGCGGTCGGGGCAATATCCTCCAATTGCGGCGTAGTCGACGTGATACTTGTCTCCAACCTCGGACAACTTCGCACTAAGCAGTTCGCTTGTGATAGTTGCCGGGCGGTCCAGAGGCATTTCGACCAGCGTCGTCACGCCACCGCGTGCGGCTGCCCGGGTAGCAATTTCGTGCGTCTCAACCCCATAGCCCCACCAGCAGTGAAAATGCTGATCGACCAAGCCTGGAATGACCACCTTTCCAGACGCATCTACTATTGTCTCTGCATCGATGGTCTCTGACGATATTTCAATAATTTTTCCGCCACGAACGCCAATGTTTGCAGTTACCAGATCGCCTCCTGGCAGCATCACTCTTCCGTTCAGGACAGAGAGATCACATTTTTGCATGTTAAGGCTCCACCTAATATTTGACCGCACTGATCTCATGCACCGACGGGGTGCCGGTTCACATTGCTAGATCTTCAGAGCCCTGCAGAGCGTTGATCTCTCCGAATAAGGAAACACCATCTGCTACATCTGTCAACTTTTCGAATGTCATTTTTTCACGTATTTAATCCGATAAATCGACAATCTTAGGCCAACAAGAACTTATGATTCGTCTCCGTTGATTCACGAACTGCGATATTTTTGTGCGTTTTCATATAGTTAGATGAAACCCTCAGCCGTCACCCCTCGCCCCAAATCGCGCCTTGCCGTCTTTTGAATCGACGAAAATTGCATACCTCCATCACATTTATCGCACCAGATGTCGGGAATTCGTTGACATAATAGGCAAATTCGGTGAGGGAGATATTCAACAATCCATGGGAAATTGCGCGCAATGCGCACGACTGCGGTCGAGGGAGTTTCTGTGCGATAAAGACCCCTTGCAGATCCGACGTGAAAGCACTCAAGTCGGCTCTGGACAGACGCAGTCGAGCAACCGATTACGTGTTGCTTGCAGTGAGGACGAAAGACGACATGGCAAGCCGGAAAAACGAAGCGAACTTGGTCTACGACATGCTAACGCGTGCGATCATCGAGCAGGCCCTCGCTCCGGAAACAAAACTCCCTGAAGAGGCGATCAGCAAACAGCTGAACGTCAGCCGACATGCGGTCAGATCTGCGCTTCAGATGCTTGCCGCCGATGAGTTGGTGGAGATCAAGCAGAATAAGGGTGCAACAGTTGCAAAGCCTAGCGTGGAGCAGGGAAGGGATATCCTGCGAATGCGCATGGAGCTGGAAGATGTTGTCATCCGAACGCTTGCCGGCAAACTGACGGCCGCTCAAGTCGAAGAGCTTCGCAATTCGGTCAAGCTTGAACATGAGTATCTCGAGAAAGATCCTGCGTCGTACAAGGGACAAACCAGCTCCTTCCACCGAACGTTGGCCAGGATGACTAACAGCAAGCTTCTATCTAAGTATCTTGAGCCTCTGCTGACGCAGAGCTCGCTGGTATTTTACATCTATGGGCGTCCTCATTGGACGAAGTGTAACTCAGATGAGCATACCGAGATAATCGATGCCTTAGAGATCGGAAACATCGATAGAGCACAATCGATAATGCGAATGCATCTCGAAGCTATTTATGAGCGAGCGTTCTCTGACGACAAGATAAGCGATATCAAATCGCTTCACGATGCACTCGATAAATACACTCAAGTGGGCAACAGCGCTCTCCGTAAAGCGAACGCCTGAGCGTTCAAATTGCCTGAGTGATTGCAGATGTCTGCCCTGGACCGCGGAATAGCGCCTCCCATGGGCCGCGTCGTGATTTGCACACCGCGGCCTCCCGCGCGCTCCAACGTCGATGCGGTGTCAGCACAATCTTTCCTTGCACTTTGCCAAACACCAGCTCTCCACATGTTGGTTCTACGATCGCGCGCGAACCACTTGGCCCCTAGACACACATCTTAGGCCTACAGGCCGCGCCAACTGCGCACTTCTCCTAGCTTTGGCGCCGATGGAGTTCCTTGGCGGTCATGGGGCGGACAGATGCATTGGCTCGGCAATTTGCGCACTGCCTCATTGCATGTGCCACAAGTTTTTCAAAACGCACGGCTGCTCGATTTGTCTGACAGGAATAAATCATTCATGACAGTTGAAATTGACGAAGGAAGCTGCTAGGTTCTCTCATGCTGTTAGCTTGTCACAGGCAGCCAATCAGGTGAGGAAACCGGGATGTGCGGAATTGTAGGACTCTTTTTGAAGGACAAGTCGCTGGAGCCCCAATTGGGCGCATTGCTGTCCGAAATGCTCGTAACCATGACCGATCGTGGCCCCGATAGCGCGGGCATCGCCATCTACGGCGGCGGCACCAAGGGTCATGCCAAGGTCACCATCCAGTCGGCCAATCCGGACGCGGACTTCAAGGGTCTCGACGCCGAGCTCGGCAAGAAGATCGGCGCCAAGGTTTCGTCGACTGTGAAGTCGACCCACGCTGTGCTCGACGTACCGACCGAAAAGGTCGCCGAAGCCCGCGCGGCACTTGCCGAACTGCGCCCCAACGTCCGTGTCATGGGCGCTGGCGAAGCGATCGAAATCTACAAGGAAGTGGGTCTGCCAGTCGAAGTGGTGAAGCGCTTCGACGTCACCAAGATGAGCGGCAGCCACGGCATCGGCCATACCCGCATGGCAACCGA